>JAXHVK010000161.1:0-5182 GCA_034211135.1 Pseudomonadota bacterium | reverse complement strand
AATCTCGAAAGTCTGCAAATCGACTTTGAAGAGATAGGGGCGCGCATGGTCCAGCTGGTAACCGCTGCGACGCCCACCAGTGCGCCGGACCAGTTCGATACCGCCGAAAAAGCCGTAATGCTTCCCGTCGATCTGCCGGATGCCATAATTGCCGATGATGATGTCGGGATATTTGGGGCTGTTGCCGAACACCGTCCCGCCCTCGACAGATGCGGAAAGAGGCAGCACCTGCGCGACGAAGACCTCTGCCTTGTCCGTCGTAAAGCCGTAGCCGAGATCTTCGGTCTGGCTGCTTGTCAGCAGCAGCCTGTCCTCGGAAATCCAGCGAAGGCCGCGCACCTTGGTATCTCCGACCGCAATCGCAGTGAGCGCCTTTGTCTGATCCTCAATCGCAAGGATTACCCGTTTGCCCTGCATGGTTGTCAGCACGGCAATTCTGTCACCCGATGGCGAAATGGCCGACCGTTCGACATCGGGCAGTTTGCCATACTCTGAAATCGGCAGTGGCTCTTTCGCCTGAGCAGGCACAGCCACCGCACAAAGAGCAATGGCAGCAGCGCCCACAAGGCGCGAAAGTCGGTTAGGCATTTCGGGGGTCCCTATAAGACAAATCAATGACATAGCTTCCCTAAGTATGCCGATTTGATCCGTGGATTCAATTGTAAATATTACGCATTTTGCCGGTTATCTTTGCCTATTGGTGCATCAGTGACTATGTGCCGCGCCACTATGGCCCGTCCCAAACCGAAGACTTTTGATAAGCAGAAGACCGTTGCGGATAATCGCCGTGCGCGGTTCGATTATTCTATTGAAGATACATTTGAAGCCGGGCTTGCGTTGCAGGGCACCGAGGTGAAGGCTTTGCGCGGCGGACAGGCGACGATTGCGGAAAGCTATGCAGAAGTTCGTGATGGCGAAGTGTGGCTGGTGAATTCGAACATCCCTGAATACAGCCACGGCAACCGCCTGAACCACGAACCCAAGCGCCCGCGCAAACTGCTTTTGAACGCGCGGGAAATCAACAAGCTGTTCGGCGCGGTTGAGCGTAAGGGGATGACCCTTGTTCCCTTGTCGATCTATTTCAACTCGAGAGGGAGAGCGAAGGTCGAACTGGCTCTGGCGAAGGGCAAGCAGGCGCATGATAAACGCGCCAGCATCAAGGACCGCGACTGGAAGCGGGACAAGGCACGATTGATGCGGGAGAAGGGTTAGCGCCGTTTTTCTGCGGTGATAGCGATTCACCTACTGGTCACACGGGACGCGCTACCCATATAGGCGATATGGCGGAGGCAAGGGACATTGTGCAGGCATTATCAGGCATGCGGGCGAGGGCCGTTGCATGAGTGATAGGGCGCCTGCTGACCAGCCAAAGAAAATTTCCATCAAATCAAAAACTTTCGGGTCGGACCTGATACGAAAGTACATGCCGTCGCGCGAAGAGATGGCGAAAAACAAATATCTCGCACCGATAGCCCATCGCTTTCTTTCGCCCGAGTTGTGGCGGTTTACGCGGCGCTCTGTCCCTCGCGGTGTGGCGCTGGGTTTGTTCAGCGCGTTTATCATTCCGGTGGGCCAGATATTTCTGGCAGCGTTTCTGGCCTTGCCAGCGCGCGCAAATGTACCGCTGGCCGCTTTGGTTACTTTCGTCACCAACCCATTTACGTTTCCGTTCTGGATAGTGGTTGCCAATCGAGTTGGACAGTTAACTCTGAACATTGATGAAGCGGTCGGCGGGATCGCTGCCGAGGAATTGAATGACGGGTGGCTCCAGTGGTTCGGCGAGTTTTTTGAGCTTGCTGGTGTGACAGCGTTCGGCTTTCTCGTGCTGGCTCTGGTTTCGTCCGCCGTGGGGTATCTCATTTCCGGACCGATCTGGAGGGTGATGGTTGCGCGGCGCCGGGCAAAACGTCTCAAACGGATGGAAGCCCGTCTCGACCAGCGGATCAATGCAAACTAAGGCTAGCGATTGCGCGCTGTCAGCCGCTTCGCACCGCATCCGGCCCGACAGCGCCGCTAAAGCGTCAGGAAGAAGAGAATTGTGAGCGGCAAGCTGATCTCACTGAATAATGGCGGACTGCTTGGTTCAAGCGGCCCACTGGCGCTGGCTGGTCTGGCGATTGGCGTCATTGCGAGTGCCGCTGTCATTTTCCTTGCGACGACGGACATTGTCATCACTGCAGTTTTCGCCTGCACGGTGCTGTTGCTGCTGGCCGGCGTATTCATTTTTGATCGGTCGGGTGATGAACCCGCGGAAACTGACGAAGTTGCACCAGACTGGTCTGTGACTGTCGCAGCGATTGAGGGAGAGGTCGAAGGGTCGGGCACTGCGATCGCCATCACAGACAGGGCCAACCGGCTGGTTTGTGCAAATTCAGCGTTTGTTGCGGCTTTCGGAGCGACGAATGCGCCACCGATTTTGCCGCTTCAGCGCGACGGGCTTGAGGCGATGTCGAAAGCGGCGCGGATTGCATGGCGGGACGGGGCGTTTGCGCTCGATGAATTACCGGGTCTCGACGATACAGCACCGCAATGGACCGTTACCGCTGTGCGGGCAGGGCGGGGTGATGATCACCTGATCTGGCGCTTTACCCCCATTCTTCCAAGCGAAACGACGACTCTGCAAGCGCTCGACCTGATTGGTCCGTTCGGCCAGATGTTGAGCCGCGCGGGCATAGAAACGGCGATTACCAGCGCAACCGGAGTTATTCGTTCGGTCAGCTCCGGCTTTGCAGAACGCGCAGTGGGCGACGGGAACGCGACGCTGGCGGGACAGGATTTTGTCTCCTTCCTGCGGTCCGATGATCGCGACCGCCTGTTCTTCGCGCGCGAAGGGCGCGGTGGAACGCCGCAGACGCTGGTGGATGTGCCGCTGGGCGATATCGGGATTGAAGGGGAAACGCGCCCTGACGAAACCAATTCGCTGATGCTGCTGATTGATAGCGGCGTGGGCATTGGCAGTGGTTGGGATGGTTCCAGTCAGGCTGGTGTTGCGCAACTGGATGCGCTGCTTGCCCAACTGCCGCTGGGCCTTGCGATGACAGACCGCGACGGTCGGTTCCTGTTTGCCAATGATGCCTTCCTGCGCTCGATAGACCGCGAAGGGCGCGGGCTTCCTGCATTCCCGACCGATCTTGTCGTGCGCGAAGACAAGGGTGCTTTGTCCGATGCAGTGCGCCGCCATGGCAGAGGGCCCGCCACCAGCGGGGACATGGCGGTTCGTCTGACCAATCAACCCGAAGAGCCCGTCTCGCTTGGCCTTGCAGGGGTGCGCGGTCTGGGCGAGGCCGCCGTGCTGTTGAGCCTTGCCGATTCAAGTGAGGAAAACCAGCTTAAACGGCAGGTTGCCCAGGCGACAAAGATGCAGGCTGTGGGCCAGCTGGCTGGCGGCGTGGCGCATGATTTCAATAATGTGCTGACCGCCATTATCGGCACTTGCGATCTGATGCTGTTGCGGCACACGCCGGGCGATAGCGACTATGATGATATCCAGCAGATCCAGGCAAATTCGAACCGCGCGGCTTCGCTGACGCGGCAATTGCTGGCATTTTCCCGCCAGCAGACACTGCGCCCTGAAATCCTGCAATTGCCAGACGTGGTGAGCGAGGTCGGGCCTCTGATCAAGCGATTGTTGGGAGAGAAGATCAGCTACTACGTCCAGCATGATCGCGACCTTGGCCCCGTTCGCGCTGATCCTCAGCAGCTTGAACAGGTCATCATGAACCTGGCTGTGAATGCCCGTGACGCGATCAATTCCAATGAACCTCGAGCAGGATCTGCCAGCGGCCGCATTTCCCTGCTTACCCGCAGTCTCAAGGCGAAGGACGTGATCCAGCTGGGATCGGAAATCCTGCCCGCCGCCGATTACACCGTGCTGATTGTGCAGGATACCGGTGGCGGCATCCCCGCGCATGTCCTGCCAAAGCTGTTCGAACCATTCTTCACCACGAAAGAACAGGGCAAGGGCACAGGTCTGGGGCTTTCGACCGCTTACGGTATTGTCAAACAGTCAGGCGGTTTCATCTTCGCAGACAACGTAACCGATACGGCGGGCAATCCGACGGGTGCGCGCTTCACCATATACTTCCCCGTGCACCGCGGAGAGGCACCGCGCCGCAAGGAAACGCCAGCGCCGACATCTTCTGACTGGTCCGCCGGGGGCAAATTGCTGCTGGTTGAGGATGAGGACATGGTCAGGATCGTTGCAGAGCGCGCTCTTACCCGCGCCGGTTATCAGGTCACAGCCTGTCCTGGCGGGGAAGAGGGGCTTGCTGCGATCGCGGAAGGCACCGAATTCGATATCGTCGTCAGCGATGTGGTTATGCCCGGCATGGATGGCCCGGCAATGGTGCGCGCCATCCGTCAGCAGCGGCCCAGCATTCCTGTGCTGTTCATGTCAGGCTATGCTGAAGAGCAATTGCGCAAAGATATCGATATTCCCGATATGCACTTCATCGCCAAACCGTTCAGCGTCTCTGCCATCGGTGACAAGGTATCCAGCGTGATGCGAGCATCCAAGCAATCGAGCGCGACTTTCACTGAGTGAAATGTAATCAACGGGGTTTTTGATATTCACCTTGGATAAAGGCAGCACTTGCATCACTATAGCAAGCAGAGCCAGCGAGGGGGTGGAGCATGTCGAAGTATTCGCGTTTGATGGGTATCGGTGCCGTTTCGGCGCTCGCTTTGGCGGCGAACGCCCTTAGCGCGCAATCCGTGCCTGATCCTGATGAAACGCAGCAGGGCGATGTTGCGATCACGATTTACAACAATAATCTCGCGCTGGTTCAGGATGTGCGGCAGCTTAATATCGCTGCTGGTGATAGCCGGATCGAGTTCCCGGATGTCTCGGCGCGCATTCAGCCGCAAACGCTCAGCTTTTCGGCCCCGAATACCACGATTGTAGAACAGAATTTCGACTACGATCTGCTTACCCCGACAAAGATGATGGAAAAGGCCATTGGCCAGACCGTTACTCTGTTGCGCACCAACCCTGCGACGGGGCAGGAAACCCGCGAGCGGGCAAAAGTCCTTTCAACTGCTGGCGGTGTAGTGATCCAGATTGGCAACCGGATCGAAGTGTTGCGCGATGATGGGCTGCCGGTGCGCGTTATCTTTGATCGGGTGCCGCCTAATCTGCGCGCACGGCCCACTCTTTCTGTCACCCTGGACAGCAGCCGAGCAG
>JAXHVK010000160.1:0-5241 GCA_034211135.1 Pseudomonadota bacterium | reverse complement strand
TGAGGGCGCCCGGCGCGTTTCGCGATGGCGCGGGCCACTCTTGATATCAGCATCGAGGGGTCAAATGGCTTGCGGATATAATCCTGTGCGCCGGCATAAATCGCCCTTGCTTCGTCATCAGAGCCTTGCATGGCAGTGAACATGATGACGGGCAGGTCATAAAACTGCGCACTCCCGCGAAATTTACGCAGCAGTTGGACGCCAGACATGCCCGGCAATCCCTGATCCAGCAGCAATATATCGGGGCGACGCTGATGTGCGAGATCCCAGGCATCCTCGCCGGTGGTGACCCAGCCGCAGGCGTGGCCTGCGTCAATGAGCACTTCGGTCGCAAGCCCGGCGATCAGATCATCGTCATCAGCTATCAGAATTCGCGCCATACAGGCTCCTTCGGCCATTCCATTGCGTTGTCCGACTTTTGGTGGGTTAACGGCAGAGGCACCAAAGCGAGATTTTCTCCCACCCTGTGACTTTCCCTTAATAAAGATTGCCCCGTGACGCCGTCCGCTTCAGACAGGCGCGCATGATTCGACACAACGCTGACAGCCCTTTCCTCAAAACTGACGGCATCCACAATTTGCGCGATTACGGCGGTTGGGCTGTAACAGGCGGCGCGACCGTGCGAAGCGGCCTGCTTTGGCGATCAGGCCAGCATATGGAAGCGAGCGACGCGGATCTCGAACTGATCGAAAGCCTTGGCATCGGCACCATTGTCGATCTTCGCGGCCAGAGCGAGCGCAGCAAGTTTCCCTGCAGGCGGCATGGCGAATTTTCTGCCGACGTGATTGCCTATGACGGCGAAACCAGCAATTCCCCCCCGCATGAAGGGGGCGGCGGCAACATCACAATGACGCCGGCCAAAGCCTTAGAGCGGATGATGGCCGTTTACACTCGAATGCCGGTCAATCCCGCCATGATCGAAATGTTCACGCGATATTTCGAGGTTTTGGACACACGAGAGGGCGGCAGTCTGGTTCATTGCTTTGCCGGAAAAGACCGCACGGGAATTGCCGCAAGCCTGCTGCTTCACGTGCTGGGCGTTCATCGCGACGATTACACCGCCGAGTTTCTGCGCACCAACGATGCCCCTACTACCCACATCCTGAAGCGCCAGTCATTGCCGCGTATGCAGGAGGTCTACGGCGAAATTCCAGAGGAAGCACTGCGCAACCTGATGGGAGTGCGGCCCGAATACATCGACACCTATATTGCAGAGGTTGAGCGCGACCACGGCTCCCTTGATAACTACCTGACACAAACTTTAGGTGTGGATGAGGCAAGGAAAGCTCGCCTGCGTGAACGCTACGTAGCGTGACAATTCTGCTCTCCGCACCCATATTCCCGAAGCAATCGAACTAGATTTTAAAGAGACTACCCATGGCGACACATCGCACCAAAATGCTCATCATCGGTTCCGGCCCCGCTGGATATTCCGCTGCAATCTATGCGGCCCGCGCCATGCTGGAACCGATTGTCGTTCAGGGCCTACAGCCCGGAGGCCAGCTGACCATTACTACCGATGTCGAAAACTATCCCGGCTTCCGTGATGTGGTTCAGGGCCCATGGCTGATGGAAGAAATGAAAGCCCAGGCTGAGCATGTCGGCACGCGGATGATGTGGGACACAATTGTGTCTGTCGATCTTGAAGGCGGATCGCCTTTTCGCGCTATTGGTGACAGCGGCGATGAATATATCGGTGATACGCTGGTTATCTGCACCGGCGCGCAGGCCAAATGGCTGGGTGCTCCGGGTGAACAGGAACTTGGCGGTAAGGGCGTTTCAGCCTGCGCAACGTGTGACGGGTTCTTCTATCGCGGTAAAAAAGTCGCCGTAATCGGCGGCGGCAATACCGCGGTTGAAGAGGCGCTTTATCTCACGAACCACTCTGACGACGTTACTCTGATTCACCGTCGTGATGAACTGCGCGCCGAGAAAATCTTGCAGGAACGCCTGTTCAAGTCAGACAAGACCAGCGTGCTGTGGAACAAGACGGTCAAGAGCTTCGAAGCTGGCGAAAACGGCGCATTGAGCCACCTCGTCCTTGAAGACACACAGACGGGTGAAACGTCTACACTGGAAGTGGACGGCGCGTTCGTCGCGATTGGTCACGCGCCTGCGACAGAGCTGTTCAAGGGTAAGCTGGCGATGGATGACAGCGGCTATCTCGATGTGGAGCCGGGGACACCGAAGACAGCTATTCCCGGTGTATTCGCGGCAGGTGACGTTACCGATCACGTCTATCGTCAGGCTGTTACAGCCGCAGGCATGGGCTGCATGGCTGCACTGGACGGGGAGCGTTTCCTCGCCACGCTTGAGGACGCAGTCGAAGCCGAAGCTGCTGAATAAGACAGTGAAGGCGGGCGCAATGCCCGCCTTTCACGCCACCGTTCAGGCGGTCTGCAATTCGGTTCCGGCCCCGAAAACAACTGTCGCTGCGCTAAAGATCAGGGCGATCAGGACAAGGCTGGAAATCAGGAACAGGACGAAGCGCACCATCACCTTGTTCGCAGTCACTTGCACCAGGCTGTGGATCACGCGCAGGCCAACATAAATCCAGCCGAGAAACGCGTTCATCCCATCACCCTGACCAAGAATGGCAAGGACGATTGCGACTGCATAAAACACTGTAGGTTGTTCGTGCAGATGGTTGTAGTTGTGGGCTTTCCACTGGACCTTTTGCGGGAGTTTTGCATCCAATAGACCGACGACTTGAGCGTCATCTGGCTGGATATGTGCCTTCTGCATCGCTGGCACGCGGGTTGCGTACATCCATGCCCAGATGATCATCGTCCAGATCATCAGCGCGACAGCTGGTTGCAGGATATCCATTCCCATCAGGATTATACCTTCTCTAATCAATTAGCCCGCCACGACAGACGGATCGGCAAAGGCCGTTGCGATCAATGCCCGTACGGCAAGAATAATGAGAGCAATCGTGCTCAGCAGGAACAGTGCGAAGCGAACCGGCAGCTTGTTCACGAGGATTTGCCAGAGCGAATGCACGATGCGAAGTGCGACATAGATCCAGGCGACCAGCACATCCATCGTCCCGGGTCCGACAATCGCGAGGATAGCCACCGTCGCATAAAACAGCGTTGGCTGTTCGTGCAGGTGAGTGTGGTTATGGGCGGGCCAGTTGGCTTTATCAGGGATCAACCCTTCAAGATCGCCACCGCGCGCGCCGACTTTGCCGCTGAATTTCGACTTGTCCGCTTTGGCAATCGCGCCGAAGCGAACCGGCACAATCCAGAACAGAATGATAAGCGTCCAGATTATCAGCACCGCAGCCGGTGCGAGCATTTGCGCCTGCATGATGAGCGATCCCCTCTCTCGTTACCCTTTGTCTGAGAGAGGAGAGGGTGGTTGTCAATTGCAACCTATTGCGGTTTCTTCAGCACATGGAGCTGGAAGTATCCAAACCTGCCGCGTTGCACCGTGTGCTCCAGTCCTTCACACTCCGAAAGACGGGAACAGGCGTCTGGCAATTTCTCGCGCGCCTCTACATGGAATTTCGCCAACCACGCGTGAAGGGCGCGTCTGAAAGGGGCAGGGAGACCATCGAGATCGCCGAAGTCGACAATGTGCAACTCACCACCAGGCGCCAGCTGACTGGCTGCATGTGTAAGAGCGCGTTCCCAATCGGGGATCATGGAAAGCGAATAGGACAGGATTATCCGATCGAAACCGTCCTCGCCCAAAAGCTGGGCGCTGTCGAAATTGCAGGCGTCTCCCGCGCTCAAGACGGCATCTGCGCCTAATGCCTTGCGTGCATTTTTCAGCATTTCTTCGGAGATGTCCAAACCATACAGGCGCACATTAGGCCAAGCCTTGCGCACCATGGCCATGTTGCGCCCTGTCCCGCAGGCAATCTCAAGAACCCGCACCCGGGGTTTGGCGGCAAGACCGCCTATCAGCGTATCGCGTCCGAAAAGATAGTACTTGCGGGTCAGATCATAGATATGTCGCTGGCCTTTATAGACGCTGTCCATCAGCGCTGCATGGCTGGCTTGGGCGGGTTGTGATGCCATCAGGCAAGCTCGTACACATGAACGCCGCCATAGATGGACGACCGGTCATTTTGCGTTAGCTGATTGGATTCATCCTCAAGGTAACGCCACTTGGACAAGATTGCATCGTCCAAGCGTCCTGGCAGCATGGTTGGAATTGCGGCGGTGCGGAACAGCACGCGGGCTCCGGGACGCGATGCGCGGGTTATCCGGCCCCACAATTCGTCGAGCTGCGCGTTGTTCATCCAATCCTGTGCATCCAGCAGGACAAACCGGTCCATGCTGGCTGCATCGCGATCGCCGATCCAGTGGACCATGTTCGAACGCCGAACTTCTATGCGATCGATCCTTTCCTGCATGATTTCCCAGTTCTTGCGCTGAAGATACGGGGGAAGGGGAGCATCACTGTGTCGACTGTATCCGCGACCAAATGCCTGCCATGCGAAATAATTGTCTTTCATCTCGAAATCGCAGGCCAGTTTCTCCAGCCGGCGGCGCAGGACTTCGGCCATGCGTTCATCACCAGCGAGCTCTGCATATTGCGCAGGAGGGATGCCAAGGCCGAACAGCGAAGCGGGCTGATCGGTCAACCAGCGGATGAATTTCTTGTCGAACACTGGCGCGAGTTCACGCTCGAACACTTCGCGCTGTTCCTCCAAAGTCTGCGCTTCGAGCAGCTTTGAAAGGTCGATTTTGTAAAGCTTCGCGAAGATGTGCGCGAGGCCGATGAAGTTGCCCAAAAGGCCCCTGCGGTAAATGCCCTTGGTGAAATAGCTGATGCGCTTGCGACCCTTTATGTCGCGCTTCTCCCAGTATTTGCGGCTTTCCGTGTCGAGATGCGGGGCGATCATTTCCTTGTAGACCGCTTTGTTTTCCTTGTGGTCTGCGTGCTGAAAGAACCGGCTGAAGCGCTCATAATTGGGCAGATGTTTGATTGCCGTGATCTTGAGCTGGCCCAGTGCGACATGTGCGCGATTAAGGTCGACAGCGGTTACGCTTTCCGGATTGGCAGTCAGGTAGCTCAGCGCATTGCACGATCCGCTGGCAATGCACATCAACCGGCTGTCCGGCTGGATGGCCAACCCTTCCATATCGACAACCGGATCTTCCCAGATTTGTGCGTAAACCAGACCATTGAAAGCAAGGGCAAACGCCTTGTCCAACAGTTTGTCCTTGGCCGTCACATCTTTGCGGACCACGGCATCGGAGATGATGCGTTTTGGTTGAACAGTCA
>JAXHVK010000159.1:0-5410 GCA_034211135.1 Pseudomonadota bacterium | reverse complement strand
TCTGCAGCTATTGCGTGCGAAAACTTGCATCTCGGCTGCGAAGAACCGATGTTTTGCAGCGGGATAAGCATAGGGGATCGGATGATGGGAATGTGGACCAAGGCGCGTGAGCTTGCGCAGATGGCCCCGCCAGAGCGCAATCGCTGGGTCGATTTCCTGCGTGCTGTTTCGATCATGGCGGTGGTGATCGGCCACTGGCTGATGGCGGGCCTCTATGTTGACGAGGCGGGCGCGCTGCAACGCGGCGACCTTCTTGGCACTGTCGACTGGGTGCAGTGGATCACCTGGGGCTTTCAGGTGATGCCGGTGTTCTTCCTTGTCGGAGGATATTCGAACGGGGTGAGCTGGGATGCGACCACGCGCAAGGCGCAGGAAGGGCAAACCGGCGTCTATCGCGATTGGCTGGCGAGCCGTGTGCAGCGCCTGATCACGCCGACATTTCCGGTGCTGATGCTGTGGGCTGCGCTGGCCGTTATCATGACACAGGTGGGGCTGGACCGCGACCAGATCCGCATGGCGACCGAGGCCGCGCTGATCCCGGTCTGGTTCCTTGCTGTGTATCTGCTGGTTACCGCCTTCACGCCGCTGACGCACAAGGCATGGCGCAAGTTCGGTTGGCTGAGCTTTCTGGTTTACGTCCCGCTGGCGATGCTTACCGACTGGCTGACATTCACGGTCGGTGTGCCTTATGTGAACTTCACCAATTTCCTTTGGGTGTTCCTGGGCATCCATCAGCTTGGCTTTGCATGGCGCGAGGGTAAGTTTGACAATCGCCTGTTTGCCTTCGCGACTTTCGTCATAGGTCTGGCGATACTGGTTTCGATTACGGTCTATGGCTTTTATCCGGTTTCGATGGTGTCGGCGCCGGGGGGCTTTTCAAACTCCTTGCCCCCGACACAGGCGCTGTTTGCGCTGGGCGTGATGCAGGTGGGGTTGGTCCTTTCGCTTGAGCCGCTGGGGCGCCGGATGCTGGACAATCTGACTGTCTGGACGGCGACGGTGCTGATGAACGGGATGATCATGACGGTCTATCTGTGGCATCTGACCGCCTTCGTGCTTGTCATGACGATCGCGTGGCTCGGGTTCGGAGGGGCAGGGCTGGATTCGGTGCCGGGCACGTCCGAATGGTGGACTTCGCGTCCGTTCTGGATTGCACTCTATGTTGTCGCCCTGCTGCCGATGATCGCGATCTTTGCAAAGCATGAGCGCAGCTTTGGCCCCATCCGTGGCGGCCGCACCGTGCCAAAGGCGCGAGCGGTTCTGGGTGTGCTGATGATCTGCATCGGTTTGGGGGCAACGGCAGCCGTTACCATTGCCAGCCCCGATAGCTGGTCGGGCATCCGGCTGTGGGTTGTCGCTTTCCCGATTGTGGGCGCGGCATTTATGGGTTTTGGCCCGATCTATCGCTTTTTCGAGCGCAAGCCGGCCTGATCGACCTCAGGCCGCGCCGGATAACAGGCGCTGCTCTTCCGCTTCGATATAGCTGCGCGTCAATGGCAGGGCGTGACGGTCGCGGACATACTGGATCTGGTAATTGCACATGCTGCCGCCTTCAAAGACTGTCGCCGCGCCTGCGAGGTAAAAGGTCCACATGCGGTAGAAACGTTCGTCATACATCGCGATGATGACATCGCGGTTCGCTTCGCAATTGGCGTACCATTCACGGATGGTACGCGCATAATGCAGCCTTAGCGTTTCGACATCGGAGGCGATCAGGCGGCATTTCTGGCTGGCCTCCACTGTTTCGGAAAGCGCGGGAATGTATCCGCCGGGAAAGATGTATTTGCGGGTAAAGGCATCGGTGGTCCCTGGCCCGCCCATGCGCCCGATCGTGTGCAACAGCATCACGCCATCAGGCGCGAGCATGGTGGCGCAAGCCTGAAAAAAGGTATCGAATTGCGGTTGGCCGACATGTTCGAACATGCCGACGGATACGATCCGGTCAAAGTGCCGCGCGTCGTCGCGGCATTTGTCGGCGAGGTCGCGATAGTCGATCAGTTCAAAGGAAATCCGGTCCGAAACGCCTGCTTCCTCAGCGCGGATACGGGCAAGGGCCAGCTGCTCTTCCGAAAGCGTCACGCCTGTCACGTGCACATCGTAATTGCGCGCAAGGACGATTGCCATTCCGCCCCAACCGCATCCGATATCCAGCACCGTATTGCCGGGCTTAACGGCCATCTTCGCCGCGATATGCGCCAGCTTTGCCTGTTGCGCCTGCGCCAGCGTCATATCATCGCCAAAATGGTCGGTGTTCCAGTAAGCGCAGCTATACTGCCAATGCTCATCATCCAGCATCAGCGCATACAAATCATTGCCGATGTCATAGTGATGCGCGACATTGCTTTTCGAGGTGATCGCATTGTTCGCCTTTTCGGCGATGGCGCTGATCTGGTTGGTGATTTTCCGCGTGAAAGAGGGCGGGGCGAACTGGCCACCTTTTTCCCAGCGATTGTTGAGCCGCAACAGGGTGACAAGGCCCATCACGTCGCCTTCCTCAATCACAAGGCGACCGTCCATAAACGCTTCGGCAGCGCCCAATCGGGGATCAAGAATGATGTCGCGCGGCACTTTGCCATCTGTGAAGCGCAGGACGATTTCGGGGAAGCCGGCTTGCGACACGCCGAAAGTCTCAGCGCTTCCGTCGGCGAAAACCACGCCAAGCCGGCCACGCTTAACCCCTTTGCCAAGGAACCGACGCAGTAATGCCTTGCTCATCGAAAAGCCTCCTTCTTGTCACTGCATTTCTGTTCCGAAGTGAATTCGGTTACAAGAGGGGCGCTGTTTGCACGTGAAGCCATCAGGGAGGGGATCATGGCCGAAGCAAAGACAAAGCAGAACGAGGCAAGCGTCGAGGCGTTCATTGCGGGTGTCGAACCAGCAGCAAAGCAGGAAGATGCCAAGGTTTTGCTGGAAATGTTCGAACGCGTGACGGGTCAACCGCCGAAAATGTGGGGCGCCAGCCTGATCGGGTTCGGCGAATATCGCACCACCTATGAAAGCGGGCGCGATGTGCATTGGATGCGAAGCGGGTTTTCACCCCGCAAGGCCAAGCATTCCCTGCATCTTATGGGCGGGTATTGCGATGATCTGGCCGCTGGTGAGCGCAAGGAAATGCTGGCAAAGCTGGGCAAGCATTCCGAAGGCAAAAGCTGCCTTTACATCAACAAATTGGCGGATGTTGATCTGGATGTACTGGAACAGATTATTGCAGCGGACTGGGCCACCATGCAGCGGATTTATCCGGAATAGCGATCAGATACCGGCATACCATTGGTAATCGCCGATATCTTCCCAAAAGCCGCCTTTGCCATCGCCAATTCCGTCAAGCGTCTCAACCGCTTCGATAACAGTCAGGAATTTGGCGTGCTTGTAACCAAGCTGCCGTTCAATCCGCATCCGCAATGGCGCGCCGTTCTTTTCAGGGATCGGCTCTCCGTTAAGGGAATGCGCGATTATGGTCTGTTCGTGATAGGCATCAATCAGATCGACGCTTTCGTAATACGGACGCCCGTAGAGGGTATCAGCGCAACGAAAGACGATGAATTTCGCCTCTGGCCGGATGCGGGCCATGTCCAGCAGGGCGGAAAGGCGCGGGCCCGTCCATTCTCCGATAGCGCTCCATCCCTCGACACAGTCGTGGCGGGTGATCTGGGTGCGCTGGGGCAAAGCCTTGAGTTCATCAATCGAAAGGCGCAGCGGATTATCGACCAGCCCGCGCACTGACAGCTTCCAGTCAGGGAAACCCTTCGCCAATTGATCGCGATAGACCGGATCGCTGACGGTGAGAGAACCATTGCCCTTGAACGTGGGAGAAAGGTCCTCCGGCGCGTATTCAGGGGCAAGGCGTTCGCGACCGGCCAGCGCACGGTGCGCTTTTCGGTGCCAATCCTCTGCCATGTCGAACAGGCCGGAACCAGCCTCGCTATCGGCGAAGCCGTCAATCTTTGAACAACCGGCGGTGCCAAGTGCTGCGATACCGGCGATCAGTGAACGGCGCGCGATTTTGGTCATTGGTCGGCTCCTTCTGGCGCTTTTCCGCCTGCGATCATGCTCCACATTTGCTGCACCGGGCCTGATATCAGCACCATGACGATGTGAATGACGAAAAAGGCAAACAGCGACCATGCAGTGATGAAATGAATGGACCGCGCGCTTTGGCGCCCGCCCAGAATATCCACGAGCCACGGGGCTGCCGGTTCAAAGCCCGGGCTGATTGCAAGGCCGGTAAAGATCATCAGCGGCAGCAATACACCCAGAACCACGCTATAGGTCAGCTTTTGCAAAGTGTTGTACTTTGCGCCGGGTTCATGCGGTTCGAAATGGCCGCGCAGATGTTCGATAGCGTCCTGCCACAGCGTCTTCGGGTGCCATGCGCTAAGCGGGGCGGCGATGTCGCGCTTGAAATGGCGGTTAAGCAGCATCGCGATCCACATGAACAGCAATGCGAGAGCGAATATCCACGCTGCCGTGTTGTGCCAGTCGCGCGCCTCGGCCAGGTTATATCGCTGCGGCAAGGTCATCCAGTTCGGGAAGCGGATGACGCTCAACCACGCATCCGCCGGATCAAAGCCATAGTCGCCCCAATACAGATACCGGTGCGCGTTCGAAATGCCGAGGCCCGTCATGAACAAGACGATCAGAGCCGCGGCGTTGATCCAGTGCCAGATGCGGGTGGAAAGGGCGTGGCGTGGTTTCATCCGGCGGCCTCTTCTTGTTCACGGGCAAGATAGATCACGTCTCTCGGCTGCGAGAGAAGGTGCTGCCCGCTGTCGATATACAGCGTTGATCCGCTTTTCAGAACGCCTTGGGACAGGAACAGCGCGGCATCGACGATCTCTTCCGGTCCTGTCTTTCGCCCTAACAGGTTGAGCCGGTGTGAAGTATCGGTTTCGTCCTCGGTCTGATCGTGGCTGGCGAGTATCGCGCCCGGTGCAATGCCGTAAATCCGCTTTGCCGCATCATTGGCGTAATGCTTTGCCAGCATCCCTATTGTCGAGGCATGGGCGTGCTTGGACATGGTGTAGCTGAAAAAGTCGGGGTTCGTGTTGCGCAGTTTCATGTCGGTGATCTGGATCACGCTGCGCACATCCGGCCCGGCGGGCGGGCGCAGGAAAGCTTGTGCCATGCGGGCAGGGCTGGTGGCGTTGACTTGCATCGCCTCCCTGTTCGTTGCGGGATCGAGTTTGGTTGCACTGTCGTAATCAAAAACTGAGGCGGAATTGACGAGGCAGCGCAAATCGGGACGCTCGACAAGCAATTGCTGGATCATTGCCTCTGCTGCATCACCATCGCTAAGATCGCATTTGACTGTCTCTGCGCTAGGCAGGGTGTCCGCCAGTTCCTGCGCTGGATCAGACGATGACCTATAATGGATGATTGTGTGCCAGCCCGCCTTGGCGAAGCCCTTAAC
>JAXHVK010000158.1:0-5486 GCA_034211135.1 Pseudomonadota bacterium | reverse complement strand
CGGCTTGATTACATTGACGCGCTGAGACGGCGGCAGAATTTTGCCAAAGCTTTGGAAGAGGCCGAGGCGCTGTATCAGCGCGATCCCGATAATCCGCTGTTCCAGTCGCGCCTTGCGATTGAGTGTATCCAGATGGGCGATTACGATCGCGGTCTGGACCTGTTTGACCGGGTGCTGGAAAAGCTGCCCAATGATCCCGCCAGCCTTACCAGTCGTGGCCATGCGCTAAAGACGAAAGGTGCGCGCGGCGAAGCGGAGGCAAGCTACAAATCCGCCATCGCGGCAAAGCCCGATCACGGCGATGCCTATTATGCGCTCGCCAATCTCAAGACATACCGTTTCGATGATGCGCAAGTCGACGCGATGCGTGCCCAGATGCAGCGTCCCGACCTTGCCTTTATGGACCGCGTGCATCTGAGTTTCGCACTGGGCAAGGCGCTGGAGGATGCGGGCGAATATGCGGACAGCTTCGAATTTTACCGGCAGGGTAACGATCTGAAGCGAGCGCAAACCCGTTATTCTGCTGACAAGATGAGCGAAGAATTGGCGAAGCAGCGCGATATCTGCACGGCGGAACTGTTTGCTCAAAAAGCGGGCAGCGGGGCCGATGCGCCTGATCCGATCTTTATTCTAGGTTTGCCGCGAGCGGGTTCGACGTTGCTTGAACAGATCCTGGCCAGCCACAGTCAGGTGGACGGCACGCTGGAGCTGCCAAATATTCTGGCACTCGCCCATCGTCTGCGCGGGCGCAAGGCGGGCGTTTCGCGCTATCCGGAAACCCTGCACGATATTTCAGCAGATCAGTTCGCGAAGTTCGGTGAGGAATTTATCGAGAACACGCGTATTCACCGGCAGGGCGCGCCGTATTTTATCGACAAGATGCCCAACAATTTCCGGCATATCGGCCTGATCCATCTGATCCTGCCCAATGCCAAGATCATAGACGCGCGCCGTGCGCCGCTGGATTGCTGTTTCTCCGGTTTCAAACAGCTATTCGCCGAAGGGCAGGAGTTCACATACGGCCTGACGGAAGTGGGCCGCTACTATGCCGACTATGTTGCTCTGATGGATCATTGGGACGCTGTCTTGCCGGGCAAGGTTTTGCGCGTGCAGCACGAAGATGTGCTGGATGATCAGGAAGGCCAGACGCGCCGGATGCTCGATTTTCTGGGCCTGCCCTTTCAAGAGGCCTGCCTGCAATTCCACAAGACCGACCGCGCCGTTCGCACCGCATCAAGCGAGCAGGTGCGCGAACCGATCAACCGTAAAGGGCAGGGCGCGTGGAAGCCGTTTGAACCGTGGCTGGATGATTTGAAAACCGCGCTTGGCGATCTGGCCTAGGCCAGCTTTGCGCCATCGGGCACTGGCTGTTCGGGCGCGGCGAGGACGATTGCTCCGTCTGCGTCGGGGAAGCCAAGCACCAGAATTTCCGACATGAATTTCCCGATCTGGCGCGGCGGGAAATTGACCACGGCCATTACCTTTTTCCCGATCAGCGTTTCGGGTGAGTAATGATCGGTGATCTGGGCGGAGGTTTTCTTCTCGCCGATTGCCTCCCCGAAATCGACCCACAGCTTGATCGCGGGCCGACGCGCTTCGGGAAAGGGCTCGGCGCGGGTGACTGTGCCTGCCCGTATATCGAGCTGGAGGAAGGTTTCGATGCCGGTTTCCTGCGTCATGGGTATCGCGTCTAGGATTGCGCTTGGCGTTGGTCCAGCCTTGCGATAGATTGCGTCTTGCAACTGAGAGAGAACGGTTATGGCAAAATTCATCCTCAACGGCGAACCGGTGGAAATGGACGTAGATCCGGCAATGCCTATTCTGTGGGCCGTGCGAGAGAAGGCGGGCCTGCCGGGCACCAAATTCGGATGCGGGATTGCGGCATGCGGCGCGTGCACGGTGCACCTTGATGGCCAGCCGGTGCGTTCCTGCTCTACCGCCATATCCGAAGCAGAAGGGCGCGAAGTCACCACTATTGAAGGGGTAAGCGGCCCTGACGGGGAACTCTCCGCTGTTCAGAAAGCATGGATTTCGGAACAGGTGCCGCAATGCGGATATTGCCAGTCCGGTCAGATCATGAGCGCAACGGCGTTGCTGCGCGACAATCCCGCGCCGACCGATGCTGATATTGATGAGGCGATGTCAGGCAATATCTGCCGCTGTGGCACTTACACCCGCATCCGCCGCGCGATCAAAGTGGCATCGGGCCAGTTGGAACCGCGCGCCGATGATATTGGACAGGAGGCCTGATCCATGAACGATATGACCCCTGAAAAGAAGCCGTCGAAACTCGGCAAATGGTCTCGTCGCGGCTTTATCGGTGCCGGTGTTCTTGCCGGTGGCGGCCTGCTGATCGGCATTGGTGTGCGGCCCGGCAACCCGATTGGCAAGCTTGCGCCCAAGGTGGCCGCTGGTGCTGGCGAACAGCTGGTCAATAGCTGGGTGAAGATCGACACCGATAACATCGTCACCGCTATCGTCCCCCATTGCGAAATGGGGCAAGGCGCGCATTCGGTGCTGGCGCAGATGCTCGCGGATGAGCTTGATGCGGACTGGAACAATGTCCGCGTCATGCAGGCGCCGACCGATGGCAGTTATGTGGTGACAGATACGGCGCGCATGTTCGTTGCGCCTTTCACCATGAATGCCGCTGACTGGCTTGAACCGACATGGAACGGCCTGTTTACGCAGGTTGCGCGTATGGCGGATGCGCTGATCACCGGCGGTTCCTCTTCCATACGCACGACCGGCCAGCACCAGATGCGCATTGCCGGGGCGGCGGCTCGCAAGATGCTTGTCGGGGCGGCAGCGGATGAATGGGGCGTGCCAGCCAGCGAGATTGAAACACGCAATAGCACTCTGATGCACAAGGCATCGGGCAAATCGGCAAGCTATGCCGAATTCGCCACCGCTGCGGCGGATCAGCCGATGGACCAGACGCCGACGCTCAAATCGCCGGATCAGTATCGCCTGATCGGCAAAAGCGCAGGGCGTACGGATATCCCTTCCAAGGTTGATGGCACGGCCACATTCGGCCTTGATGCTGCGCCAGAGGGCGTCGCGCTGTCATACGCGGCCTCTGTTCGTCCTCCTGTGCCCGGCACCAGCGTTGCAAGCATGGATGCCAGCCGCGCGCGGGAAATGAACGGCGTGCTGCAAATCCTGAATATGGGCGATTTTGTCGCTGTTGTGGCAGACAGCTACTGGCAGGCGCAGCAGGCGCTGAACACAGTTGAGATAGAGTGGACCAAGTCCGAAAGCCCGATCCGCACTACGCAGGACCAGTTCGATGCCTATGCCAAGGCGATGGACGATGCCGGCGCGACGGGAGGCGAGATGGCCGCATCCAAAGGCGACGCGCAGGCAGCATTTGCCGATGCCAAGACCGCTTTGGAAGCGGAATATAAAGTTCCCTATCTCGCCCATGCTCCGATGGAGCCGATCAACTGCACCGCGTCCTTCAAGGATGGCAAATGCGATGTCTGGACCAGCACGCAGGTACCGTTGATGGTGCGCAGTGCCATTGCCGAAGGGATTGGCGTGTCGAAAGACGATGTCACCGTGCATCACCCGTATTTGGGCGGATCGTTCGGGCGTCGGCTTGAAGCGGTCTATGCGACAATGGCGGCACGTGTTGCACAGGCGACAGGCTATCCGGTGAAGATGATCTGGAGCCGTGAAGAGGATACGCAAAAAGCGCTTTATCGCCCCGCCGAACTCAGCCGGTTTAAGGCCGGGCTGGATGCGGATGGCAGGATGGTAGCCTATGACAACATCTTCACGCAGCGCCACGACCCTGCCGAAGCCAGCGTACCGGGCATCTACAACATCCCGAACACCAGCGTGCGTGTGGCAGAGGCACCTTTGCATCTGCCGTTCGCGGCGTGGCGTTCAGTCGATCACTCCCAGCATGGCTGGTTCATCGAAAGCTTCGTTGACGAGGCTGCTCATGCAGCTGGTGCCGATCCGCTGGAGTACCGTCTGGCGATGCTGGACGGGTCTGAGCGTCACACTGCTGTTTTGAACAAGCTGGCAGAGATTTCCGACTGGAAGGCGAAACGGCCCGAAGGCTCTGCCGTCGGCGTGGCTATCGTCGAAAGCTTCGGCTCCATCGTTGCCGAGGCGATTGAAGTGGATATGTCTTCGGGCAAGCCGGTGATGACCAATATCTGGGCGGTCTGCGATGCTGGCTATGTCGTGAACCCGGACGGTTTCCGCAACCAGATCGAAGGCGGCATCGTCTATGGCCTGACTGCGGCCATGTGTGGCGAACTGGACCTTCAGGATGGCGGCATCGTGCAAAGCAATTTCCACGATTACAAGATGCTGCGCATGAACGAAGTGCCGCAGATAACAGTCGCCATCATCAACAGCGGCACGGTGCCTACTGGCGGTGCGGGTGAGCCGGGACTGCCGCCTGCGGCACCGGCGCTGACCAATGCGATTTTCGCCGCCACGGGCAAGCGTCTGCGCGAACTGCCGATTGCAAAGCAATTCGCCTGATCGGGCGATTTAGGGGAAGGGATCACTTTAATGCGTAACAACGCCCTACTGGCGGCAGGTCTGCTGACAGCGATGCTGGCTGCTTGCGGTTCAAGCGAGCCGGCTCCGGTTGTGGAACAGATCGTGGTGCGCGAACCGGGCGCTCCGGCCGCGAATGCGACGATGGAGCAGTCTGCCGAAACCGCCGGAGAGGTTGATCTGGTTTCGCTTGGCATGGACGCGTTTCAGGCGTGCGCGGGGTGTCACAATGCTGATGAAGGCGGGCCGAACATGGCTGGTCCGAACCTGTATGGCGTTGTTGGCCGCAAGGCAGGCGGCGTGGAAAGCTATTCCTATTCCGATGCTCTCGCCGGATCGGACATCACATGGGATGCCGCATCGCTTGACCGGTTCCTGGCCAATCCGTCCGGTTATGTCCCCGGCACAGACATGGTTGCAGGCGCGGTGCGCGATGGCGAACGCCGCGCGGCGATTGTCGCCTATCTCGCCTCCACCAGCGAGTAAGCGCCCAAAGAGCCTGATCCAGAGTGGATTTTCAGCGAGTTTGCCGGTTTCTGAACGAACGCCAATTGCGGGCAGAACCCGTGGTTCTGGTGACGGTTGTCGCGGTCGAAGGGTCCTCCATGCGCAATCCGGGCACGATTATGGGCGTGGCGGCGGACGGATCGTTTGAAGGGTCGCTTTCAGGCGGCTGCATTGAGAACGCTGTCGTGGCAGAGGCGCTGGATGTCCTGAAATCGGGCACGGCGCGCGTGGTGCGTTTTGGCGCGGGCTCTCCCTATTTTGATATCCGTCTGCCCTGTGGCGGAGGGCTGGACCTGCATTTCTGTCCGCTGGACGACGCGGGCTTCGCGGCGAATTGCCTCGCCTCGATAGAGGGGCGCGAACCGTTTTCCATCGTCGTTGGACGTGACACTGTCAGCCATGAAGATGGCTGGGCAAGCGCGCCCTTTGATCCAGAAACAGGGCAGGGGTCGTTCGGT
>JAXHVK010000157.1:0-5739 GCA_034211135.1 Pseudomonadota bacterium | reverse complement strand
GGCCAGCATCAACATCTTCGGCGGCTTTGCCGTGACGGAGCGAATGCTCGCCATGTATAAGAAGAAGGAGAAGAAATAATGAGCTTCTCCATCTTTGCAGCTGGCGCCGACGGCGCAAACGCTACGCCCGCATGGGCCATGCTCGCCTATCTCGCCGCAGGTGTGTTCTTCATCCTCGCCCTACGCGGCCTTTCCAGCCCTGCGACAAGCCGAGCGGGCAACCGTTATGGCATGATCGGCATGGCGCTGGCACTGATCACCACGCTGGTGACGCATGACATCGCCAACATCGTCGAGATCGGGATTGCGATCTTCCTTGGGGGGATCATCGGCGTGACCATCGCGCGCAAGATTGCGATGACTTCGATGCCGGAACTGGTTGCGGGTTTCCACTCGCTGGTTGGTCTGGCGGCGGTTGTGGTGGGCCTTGCTGCATGGCTTAACCCCGGCGCGTTCGGCATTCTTGACGCACAAGGCCAGATCCTGATGGTCAGCCGGATAGAGCTGGGTCTGGGTATCGCCATCGGTGCGATCACCTTCTCCGGATCTGTCATCGCCTTCCTGAAACTCTCTGGCCGGATGAGCGGTTCGCCCATCCTTCTGCCGGCGCGCCATGTTATCAATCTGGGCACGCTGGTCGCGATCCTTGGCATTATCGGTTTCTACGCCGTTTCGCCCGAAGGCGCGGCAGGCGAGGGCTGGATGATCCCGGCGATCACAGTGCTTTCATTTGCTATCGGTTTCCTGCTGATCATCCCGATCGGCGGCGCGGATATGCCTGTCGTCGTGTCGATGCTGAACAGCTATTCCGGCTGGGCGGCCGCCGCGATGGGCTTCACGCTGGGCAACAGCGCAATGATCATTACCGGCGCTCTCGTCGGGTCGTCAGGCGCGATCCTCAGCTACATCATGTGCAAGGCGATGAACCGCAGCTTCATCAGCGTGATTGCAGGCGGCTTTGGCGCGGATGACAGCGCAGGCGGCAGCGGCGAACCGCGTGAACAGCGCCCCTACAAACAGGGCAGCGCCGATGACGCGGCCTTCATGCTGGAGCAGGCGGAAAAGGTCATCATCATCCCCGGCTACGGCATGGCGGTGGCACAGGCGCAGCACGTATTGCGCGAAATGGCGGACGCGCTGAAGGAAAAGGGCGTGGATGTGAAATACGCCATCCACCCTGTCGCAGGACGTATGCCCGGCCATATGAACGTGCTGCTTGCCGAAGCGAATGTGCCTTATGACGAGGTGTTCGAGCTGGAGGACATCAACTCCGAATTCGCGCAAGCCGACGTTGCCTTTATCATCGGGGCCAACGATGTCGTGAACCCTGCGGCCAAGACGGACAAGTCATCGCCGATTTACGGCATGCCGGTGTTCGATGTGGACAAAGCCAAGCAGGTCTTCTTCATCAAACGCAGCATGGGCGGCGTAGGTTATGCCGGTGTCGATAACGATGTGTTCTACATGAACCAGACCGTGATGCTGCTGTCCGATGCAAAGAAGATGGTCGAAGAGATCGTCAAGGCGCTGGACTAGGAAGCAGGCTGTGCGTCTGCTGGGTATATTGCTGGCCGTGGCTGCGATTGGCGGCCTTGGCTGGCTGACCTTTCGCGAGGGCGGCTGGCTTAATCAGGTCACCGAAGACCGGATTGAAACCGCGCTTGTCGCCAATGGTGTGCCGGTCAAGATGGCGCAGTGCATGGCAGGCCGTCTGACCGATCAGCTCAGCATCAATCAGCTTCGCAAGCTTGAACGCCTGCGTCCAGAAGAGGGCGAAAGCCCCATCCCGCTATCAACCGCCGATGCGCTGGCACGGCTGGAACGCGTCGACGATCCCGAAGCGGTGCGCGCGCTGGCGATTACGGGCACGCGCTGCGGCATCGGCAACTTGTTGGAACGCCTGCGCTAGACCTTGCTTTCCCGGTCCGCTGAGTCACAATGCGTGGCAGGGATTTGGGAGGGAAGATATGATCCGTACTGCTTTGGTGGCTGCGTTGCTTGTGACAGCCGTGCCTGCCTATGCTGATGCCCATGCAGATGCGCCCGTCGCCATCGCAGCGGGAGAAGGCGCGCAGGAACGCTTGCAGGAAGCGCTGATTCTGGCGGAACCGGGCGATACGATTGTGCTGGGAGCTGGCCGGTTTGCCCTTACCGATGGCCTTAGCCTTGATGTCGATGGCGTCACCGTGAAGGGCGCAGGGATGGGCGCGACTGTGCTGGACTTTACCGCACAGGAAGGGTCCGGCGAAGGGCTGCTGATCACGTCCGACAATGTGACCCTGCGCGACTTTGCGGTCGAAAATGCGAAGGGGGACGGGATCAAGTCCAAGGGCGCTGACAACATCATTTATTACGCGTTGCGGGTCGAATGGACTGGCGGGCCAAAGGCATCGAATGGCGCCTATGGCATCTATCCAGTCGAAAGCACCAATATCCTTGTTCAGGACAGTTATGTTCGCGGTGCGTCGGATGCAGGCATTTATGTCGGCCAGTCTGAAAACATAATCGTGCGCCGCAATCGCGTGGTTGAAAATGTTGCGGGTATCGAGATCGAAAACTCGAACCGTGCCGAAGTGATAGAGAACCTCGCGACGAAGAACACCGGCGGCATTCTGGTGTTCGACCTGCCCGGCCTGCCCAAGGTGGGAGGCGGCGATGTGCTGGTCGCGAAGAATGCGGTGATCGACAACAACACCGATAACTTCGCGCCCGAAGGCAATATCGTTGCAAGCGTGCCTGCCGGAACAGGTGTGATGGTAATGGCGAACAAGGGCGTGTACATTCACGACAATGCTCTTGTTAACAATGCGACCAGCCACGTCATGCTGATCGCTTACACGCAGGATTTTAGCGACGCGCGATACGAACCGCGTCCCGTTAATGTGGCGGTGAAGGGCAATATCTACGGCACTGGCGGCAACGCGCCCGATTTCGAAGGCGGCGAACTGATGGCTGCGGCAATGGGCGGGCAATTGCCGCCGGTTCTGGTCGATGGCTTGCAGGAAGGTTTCTCCAACGAAGATGCCGTGCCAGTCGTCTCCTTGGGCCTTTCTGAAATCGGACAACCCTTTACTCAGGCCAAGCCAAAGCTGCTTGAAATGCCCGCTCCGATAGTGGGTCCTGTTGCTCCGCAACCCGTCAGCCTTCCTGCTGAAATGCTGGCTCGTCTGAAGTGAGGCTTCATTTCGGCATTCTGGCGGGGGCAAGTGCGCTGTTGGCGGTGAGTATGGCTGCCAGCGCACTGCCGCCGCCCCGGATAAATCAGGAAGCGATACTGGGCGTTGCGCAGCTTGATGGGGAAGTGCGCAAGTTCCCTCGCACGCTTAGCGAATTTGGGTTCTTCCGCGATGCGGCCGCACGCCAACCCGCACCGAATGTGATCGGGTACGAGCTGAACACGCCGCTCTATTCCGACGGAGCGGACAAGCTGCGCTATATCTTCGTCCCGACGGGCGAGCCGTTACTGGTGACGGGCGACGGCTTGCTCGAATTTCCTGTCGGCTCTGCTATCATAAAGACTTTCGCTTTCGGTGAGGGCGACGATCAGCGTTTTATAGAAACCCGCGTGCTTCTTCACAGGGCCGATGGCTGGGTCGCGCTTCCTTATCGATGGAACGAAGAGCAGACGGAGGCGCGGCTTGCGCTTGCAGGTGCGCGTATTCCGATCACGCGGCCAGACGGGACCGAACTCAGCTATCGCATCCCGAACAAGAACGAGTGCAAGACCTGCCATCAGAAAGATGGCGAGGTAATTCCCATCGGCCCAAAGGCGCGCAATCTTTCGCACGTCTGGTTGGCGAGCATGCAGCGCATTGGGCGGCTTTCAGGTTGGCGTCTGGAGTTTCCGGACACCGATCCGGAAGATAGAGGACTCTACCTGCCCACATGGCCATATCGCGACCACGTTACGCCCGAAGCTGGCGCGCGCGCTTATCTCGATGTGAATTGCGCGCATTGTCATCAACCTGGCGGCAGTGCTTCCAATAGCGGGCTGGATTTGCGCTGGGAGCAGGATGATCCCCACGCAATCGGCATTGCCAAACCCCCTGTGGCTGCGGGGCGCGGAGCGGGTGGCTTTGAAGTCAGCATCGCGCCGGGCGATCCCGACCGATCCATAATGGTTCATCGCATGGCCTCGACTGAACCCGGCGTGGCGATGCCTGAATTGGGCCGGTCAACCACTGACGATGCCGGAATAGAGATCGTGCGACGATGGATCGCAGCGATGCCTGCGGCGAAGGAGACAGGCAAGTGAAATGGCTGTTGCGAATAGCGGGCACGCTGGTCGCTGTGCTTGTGATCGCGTTCCTGATCTTCCGTACACCCGATACCGATGCGGCTGCGATGCGCGCCAAATATGGCGGGGCCCCCTCGCAATTTGTCGAGATCGAGGGCGGGGTGAGCGTCCACCTGCGTGACGAAGGCCCGCGTGACGGCGCAAACCTGCCGATAATCCTGCTGCATGGCTCAAACGCGGACCTGCATACGTGGGAGCCTTGGGTAAAAGGGCTATCGTCCACCCACCGTGTCATCCGGTTCGATCAGGTCGGGCACGGTCTGACCGGCCCTGATCCGGCAGGTGATTATTCACGCGCGAACTATGCCAGCGACGTGATTGAAGTCGCGGATGCGCTGGGCATAGAGCGGTTCATCCTCGGCGGAAATTCGATGGGCGGAAAGCACACTCTTGCCGCGGCCTTTGAATATCCGGAGCGGGTCGCGGGGTTGATCCTTGTCGATGCGGGCGGGATGCCCGATGTTGGCGCCGATGATGAAGGTGACGATGGCGGCAATATCGGCTTCACCATTGCGCGCATGCCCGGCATCAACAGGATTGCGCAGCAGATCACCCCGCGTTCCCTGATTGAACAGAGCCTTGAGCAAAGCGTTTCTGTCAAATCGGTGGTGACGAAAGAGGCGGTCGACCGGTATTGGGAATTGCTGCGCTATCCCGGAAATCGCGCTGCGACGATGGCGCGTTTCTCCTCCCCGTATGAACCGCTCAGCTTTGACGAGATCGCGCAAATCGCCGCGCCTTCGCTCATCATCTGGGGCGATGAAGACCGCCTGATTCCCCTCGCTGCGGGGGAGGCCCTGGACAAGACACTGCCAGATAGCGAGTTGGTGATATTCGAAGGCATCGGTCATTTGCCGCACGAAGAAGCAGCGCAAGACACTCTCAATGCTGTCACAAAATGGCTGCTTAACCCCAAATTTACCACGCAACCCGCTGAGAACTCTGACCAATCTTAATGCTATGGATCAGGCGGTGAACCGCGCTACACCTGTCGAAAGGCTAAGCGTGGATTCGGGGACAGATAACTTTGCGTAAATTGGGCATGATCGGTGGGATGAGCTGGGTATCCACCGGCATTTATTATGACAGGATCAATCGCATCGTGCAGCGCCGCGCCGCACCTATGGCGAGTGCGCCGCTCCTCATCGAAAGTCTGGATTTCTGCCAGCTTTATGCCCTTCGCGAAGACAAGGACTGGAAACGCGCGGGCGAGGTTCTGACAGAAAGCGCCAAGCGATTGGAAGGGGCAGGGGCAGAGGCACTGATCATCTGCGCCAACTCCATGCACAAACTGTACGACGATGTGGCCGCTTCGGTCGATGTGCCCATTCTGCATATCGCCGATCAGGTCGGGCGCCGTCTGATTGCGGCAGGCCACAAAAGCGCCGCGCTGATCGGCACGCGTAATGTCATGACGGAAAGCTTTTACCGCAAACGTCTGG
>JAXHVK010000156.1:0-5952 GCA_034211135.1 Pseudomonadota bacterium | reverse complement strand
GAGCCGTTCCGGCGTGACTTCGCCCCCGACGGCTGCTGCAACATCCTTTGAACAGATCGCATGCACGACATTGTGATCGAGCCGGACCGCATGAAGATTGGTGTCCGGCCCGCGTGACAGGATGATCGCCGCATCCAGCGTATCGCCTACACGGTCTTCAAGGTGGGGCGCAGTGTCGATGTCGATATGCAGAAGCGGGTGCCGTTTGCGCAATTCTCCCAGCCGCGGAAACAGGCGCTGGCTGCCAAACATCGGCAGAACCCCCAGCCGCAAACGCAGCAAAGAGACATTGTCGGACTGGCTTTCCACTGCACGGGCAAGAGATTCCAGATGCGGGTTCACAGCTTCGTAAAAAGCCTGCCCTTCATCGGTGAGTTGCATGCTCTGCCGCGCACGGGTGAACAGTTTTTTGCCGACAAACTCTTCAAGGTTCGTAATCCGGCGCGATAACGCGGACGGGCTTAACCCGATCTCCTCCGCAGCCGCGCGCGCCGAACCAAGGCGCACAGTGCGCATAAAGGCCTCAAGGGCGCGAAGCGGGGGTAAACGGCGTGACGGCATGAATCTCTCCTGGGTCTTGCAAGGAGATAAGCTTTTTGAGCCAATTGGATGCAAAAAATCGAAGAATTATCCGAATTTTTTTGCAAATCGTGCAGTTATTGCAATTCACTCGCAATGTCTTCGGATGCCGGAGCGTGCAGGCGAAGCCGTTTAACGTGCGTTTCGTCGCCTGCCGTAACCTCAATCCGCCAACCGCTGGGATGTTCCACGATTGCACCGACCGGAGGCACCTGTTCGGCAAGGACGAAGGCTAGCCCCCCAAGTGTATCGACCGCTTCTTCCACTTGGGCAAGTCGCGGATCTACGGCCTCGGCAATGTCTTCCAGCTCCGCGCGGGCATCGCAATCCCACATGCCCTCCCCGATCGGGACAATCAGGGCCTCGGGCGTTTCGTCATGCTCGTCCTCAATCTCGCCAACGATTTCCTCAACCAGATCTTCAATAGTGATGATCCCGTCTGTGCCGGAGAATTCATCGAGCACAATCGCCAGATGCACGCGGCGCGAACGCATATCGGCCAGCACATCCAGCGCACCACGAACCTGCGGCACATACAGCGGCTGGCGCATCAGGACGGTCCAGTCGCGCGGTGGGGTCTTCCCATTGGCGAGATAAGGGAAAACGTCCTTGATGTGGATCATTCCGATCACTTCATCGAGGGTTTCGCGATAAACCGGCATGCGCGAATGGCCGTGTTCGGAGAACGTATCGACCAGATCCTGCCAGCCGATCTTTGCATCGACGGCAATGATTTCCCCGCGCGGCACTGCAACGTCATCGGCATCGTGTTCGGAAAAGTGCAGCAGATTGCGCAGCATCTGCCGCTCAACTGGGGAGAGATCGCCATTGCCGTTGGAGGAATCCTCCTCCTCGTCAGGGCCGTTTTCGCCCTCATGCTCGTCGATCTTTTCTTCGAGCTGTTCACGCAGCGAACGCTCGCCATCATCGACGCCGACCATTTTCTTCAGCGCTGAGCCAAGGTTTGACCCCAGATTGGACCAAAGCCCGCTGCTACTGTCCGCGTCTCCGGCGGGGGATTGAGAATCGGGCATGGCCCTGTCTGATCACTCCTTTAAATCACGATCCCCATATGGGTCAGCGATGCCCAGTTTTGCAAGAGCCGCAATTTCCAGCGCCTCCATTGCCTCGGCCTCTTCATCCGAATGAACATGATCATGCCCGGCCAGATGCAAAAGGCCGTGTATGATCAGATGGGCTGCATGATCGCCCAGCGAAGCGCCTTTTTCAGCCGCCTCACGCGCGCAGGTTTCATGGGCCAAAGCGATGTCGCCCAGCATGGCGGGCGGGCCATCGGGCGCCAGATCAATCAGCTCTTCGCGCTCCATCATCGGGAAGCTGAGAACATTTGTTGGCTTGTCACGATCGCGCCATTCGCGGTTGAGAATGTGGACCTCCGCATCACTGGTGAACAACACGCTGGTCATCAATCGCCCGCTGCCAAGCTCCGGCGCGACATTGGCCACGGCAGCCAGCGCCTTGTGTGTAAGCGCATCCCAGTCACCTTCGGGCCAGTCTTCAATATCGATATCAAGCTGCATGCGCCGCCACATAGCGTCGTAGGAGCAAACTGGAAACGGCCGTGGTTTCGATAGACGCTGCGCGCTCTACGCCCCGTTACCCTCATACGCCTCAACGATGCGGCCCACAATGGGGTGGCGCACCACGTCTGCTGCGGTGAAGCGGATAGTGCCGAAACCTTCGACATGCTCCAGCTTTTCTACCGCATCGGCCAGACCGCTCATCTTCGCGCCGCCGGGGATATCGACCTGCCGCGGATCGCCGCACACCACCATGCGGCTGTTCTGGCCAAAGCGGGTGAGGAACATCTTCATCTGCTCTCGCGTGGTGTTTTGCGCTTCGTCAAGGATAACAAAGGCATCTGCAAGCGTGCGGCCGCGCATGAAGGCGATGGGCGCAATCTCGATCTCCCCACTGGCCATGCGACGCTCCACCTGTTCGGGAGGCATGCAATCATACAGCGCATCGTAAAGCGGACGCAGATAGGGATCGACTTTCTCTTTCTCGGTTCCGGGCAGAAATCCCAGCTTCTCTCCTGCCTCAACTGCAGGGCGTGACAGGATCAGGCGCTGGACGCTGCCTGTGATCAGCTGGCTGACCGCCTGAGCGACCGCGAGATAGGTCTTGCCTGTGCCCGCAGGACCAAGTGCGAAAATGATGTCGTCACGCGCCAGAGAGCGCATGTAGGTGGTTTGCGTTGCGCTGCGCGGGACGATCGTCTTGCGCCGCGTGCGGATCATGATGGGCGGTTCGTTCTTCTCCGCGCTGACAATCCCTTCCAGCGTCGGTTCGTTCGACATGGCGATCAGGGATTCAATCGCGCCCGCGTCCAGATCCTGCCCCATGGCAAGGCGATCATACATGGAATTCAGCGTGTCCCGCGCACGGGCCACGTTATCGCCGGGTCCTTCAATCACGATCTTGTCCCCGCGGGCGTGGATCATGACGGACAGCCGGTTTTCAACCTGAACCAGATTGGCGTCAAACTGGCCGAATAAAGCGCCGAGCAAAGACTGGTTATCAAACGTAAGCTCAGCCTTGGCGCGCCCTTCATTGGCGGGACGAATGGGATCGGGCAAAACTGCCGGATCGATTGCGCTGGTTGGTCTGCGGCCCATAAGTTCCTTTGCAGATAGGTCTTGTCCTGAGTCGGAAAGGTAAGCGCGATGGACCGCAAAGCAAGCGGGTGCCTACACCGTTTCAGTGGAAAGTCGCCCAGCTGTCACACTGACTTAAAGGTGTCTAGACCGCTTTAGGCACGCCCTTGACCGAGTTAGGCCCCGCCTCGACCACGTCCACTTCGATCAGATCGCCGATCTCGGCAGCCCCTTCGAACCACACGCTGGTGAGCCACGGAGACTTGCCCAGCCACTGCCCTTCATGCTTGCCCTTGCGTTCGACAAGGACGGAGCATGTCTTTCCAACCAGCGCATCGTTGAACGCCGATTGATCGCGGTTCAGCCGCTGTTGCAGCCGCTGGAGCCTCTCGTTCATGACATCGGGATCAATCTGGTTGTCCATCGTCGCCGCAGGGGTTCCCGGTCGCGGGGAATACTTGAAGCTGAACGCCTGCGAATAGCGCACTTCGTCTATCAGCTTCAGCGTCTCTTCGAACTCGGCCTCTGTCTCTCCGGGGAAGCCGACAATAAAGTCACCGGACAACGCGATATCGGGCCGCACGCTGCGGAACCTTTCAAGCAGCTTGAGATAGCTTTCCGCCGTGTGCGCGCGGTTCATCGCTTTGAGCACCCGGTCAGAACCGCTTTGCACAGGCAGGTGCAAATAAGGCATCAGCTTGTCGCACGATCCATGCGCTTCGATCAGCGCGTCATCCATGTCGTTGGGGTGGCTGGTGGTGTAGCGGATGCGCTCCAGACCATCGACACTGGCAAGCCGGTGGATCAGCTCACCCAGCCCTGCGCGGCTGCCCTTTTCGTCCTCGCCGCTCCATGCGTTCACATTCTGGCCCAGCAGCGTGATTTCGCGGGCACCGGCTTCGACCAGCCTGTGCGCTTCCTCAACCAAGTCACTGTACGGGCGCGAAATTTCAGCGCCGCGCGTATAAGGCACCACGCAATAGGTGCAGAACTTGTCGCAGCCTTCCTGCACCGTCAGAAATGCGGTGGGGGATCGACGCTTTCGCTTGGGAAGCGAATCAAACTTCGCAATCGCCGGCATGTCGGTATCAGTCGCGCGCTCGCCCGCCACTGCCTTGTCCAGCATATCAGGCAGGCGGTGATAAGCCTGCGGTCCAACGACCATCGAAACGGCAGGCGCGCGCGTCATGATCTCTTCGCCCTCTGCCTGGGCGACACAGCCAGCCACCGCAATCATCGGTGCTTTTTCCTGCGTCTTGCCCTTGGTCAGACGGCCAATATCGGAATAGATTTTCTCCGCCGCCTTTTCACGGATGTGGCACGTGTTGAGCACGACGAGGTCAGCATCCTCGCCCTCTGCTGCGGGCTTTATGCCCTTTTCAGCCAGAAGCTCCCCCATACGCTCGCCATCATAGACGTTCATCTGGCAGCCGAAGGACTTGACCCTGTAGGTCTTGGGAGGATTTTGCGGTTTCATGATGGCGGCGCGTTATAGCGGTTTGGCCTGCGGGTTCAATCCACCGAACGGACTAACACAACACGCCGCAACTTCTCGGCACCCCAGCCCGCCAGCCAGGCCAGATACCACGGCAAGAACTGGAACATTCCAACTCCCAGCCAAATCCATTCATCGGACTCAGGATCGAAGCGCGTGAAAGCCAGGAACACCATCAAAAGCGCCATGAGCGGCATCGCAGCTATCGTAAAAGCTCGAAGCAGACGGGCTCTTCGAAAGAAATAGTGCAGCGCAATCGCGATGCCGAAGCCCAGCAAAAACGCCGCGCCCATCGTGAGGACAATGTGAGTCATAAACTGGCCGGCCCACGCTGCGTGTGAAAGCGGTTTGGTGAAGGCAGCATCCCTAACGCGCTGCTGGCACTGATACAATCACGCCTGCTTACCGGCGTGGTTTTCGCGCCTGATGCACGCAGGGTTCAACCTGCCGATAGCCTGTGCCGGGGTGCGGTTTGTCAACGTCTCCGCATTCGACCATCGGTTTTGCAACGCCGTTCGCCTTGACCAGAGCCGCCGCCTCCTTGTCGCCATAGGCTGCGATCCACAGGATGCAGTCGGCCAGCGGGCGGACCTTGTGTTTGGAAAAGGTGCTTTTGCGGGGGCCGCAATTGATCGTGTACGCCTCTGCCGCGGGGCTGATATCGTATCGGGCGAAGCGCCGCAGAACCTCTCCGCGTTCGTTAAACACGATACGGCGCACGTCGTTCGTCATCGCATCGCTTTCATAAAAAGGCGATGTGTTGAACATGTAAGCCCGCACCTCTGGGTGTTTGATAGACACTTCCGTTGCGAGAGCGCCGCCCAGCGAATGGCCGGTTACGACCCATGGAACACCATCGTCGAACCGCGCCTGCTCGGCTTCGAAATACCGGATAGCGAGATCAATCTGATCATCGCGCAAAGTGCCATAGAATATGTCCGAAAGGCCGTTGAAATCCGTGCCGCGAAAGGCGAGCACGCGCGCTTCCACCTTACGTTTGCCAGCCGATTTGGCGGGCAGCAGCTTTTCGAAAATCTGGTAATCAAAGCCTTTGTCAGCGTCTTCCTCGGTGATTTCCAGCCGCTCTATACGGCGCAAATTCCGGCCAAGGTCCTGAAACAGATCATCATCGCCAAAATAGGCATTGGTCGCAGTGATCGCATACGGATAGGCATCAACCGCCGCATCACGCACAAACGCGCACCACCCACCAGCTTCATTGCGGCAGGGGGAGCGCGATTGCGATATGTCGGGAACGGT
>JAXHVK010000155.1:0-6214 GCA_034211135.1 Pseudomonadota bacterium | reverse complement strand
CAACCCGCCGCCACCGCCGCCACCGCCGCCGCCGCCACCGCCGCCGCCGCCTCCGCCGCCGCCACCGCCGCCGCCGCCGAGCACGGGAGGTGGGAACGTGCCGCCTGTAATCGACGAGCCGGGTGAAATGGGCGAAACGGGCGACATCGGCCCGATCCAGATCAACAATCCGGAGGTCTTGGAATCTCCGGTCGAGATCATCGAGGTCGTGCCTGAGACGCAGTCCCAGACCGATACGGAGTTCGGGGCCGATTTCCCGGGACTGGTCGAAGCGCCGCTATTGTCTGAAGACCCGCTGCTGGAAGATCCTGTCGCAAGTGGCGGGGACAGTACGCTCTATGCTCAGGATGAAAGCGGAGATGAGTCAGAAGAAGAGGATGGAGAGGAGTAAGCGTATGAAAAAGCTGATAACTCTTTGCAGTGTCGCACTGGCCTCCGGTGCCGCTTTATGGGCGGCACCAATGACTGCGCAACTTTCGAAATCGCAGCCGATCAGCCTGAGGGATACCTTTCCGGTCGGATCGAACGCGCTGTGTGAAGCCCAAATCCTGCCGCCTGAACCCGGCGGCGGTTTGTTTGACCGCAAATACTCGGTCATCTGCCGCGATGCCGCTGCGCCCATCGGCACCCTATGGGTGGTGCGCGGGGCGCATTCAGCAGACGCATCGCAGCGCTTTGGCGGGCCGGGCTCGAATTGCGCGACAAGCAATGAAGGCTCCATTCCCGAAAGCCTGAATGGCGCCCTTAACAGCGCCCGCCGGTATACCTGCGAAGTCGCAGGCGGGGCGATCCGCACCGAATTGCTGGTGGGTGAAGCCAATGGCCGCACCTATGCAGCCAGCGGTCTTGCCGCCTATGACAAGGCGCTTGAACTGGCCCTCGCCAGCCTTGCCGAAGACCGCGTGGTTCCCGGCACTGTCGACATTCCGCTTACGCAAACCACCGATGCGCTCGCCTTTGCGCGCCAGCAGGCCGAAGCGATTGCCGCCGATCAGGCGCTGGTCGAAGCGTATCGCCGCGCAAATAGCGGTGACTTTGCCGAAGCAGCCGAGTTTTTCGCGGCCAGCGCTTCTGCCTTGACGGGCAATAGCGCTGTTGAAGCGCGCCTGAACGAAGGTCTGCTTCAATCCAATCTGGGCAATTATTCAGAGGCCGCGCGACTGTTCGGGCAAACCCGATCGGGCACGCAAGGTGATCCGGTTCTGGCGCGTCTCCAACGAAACTATCAGGCGATTGATGCGCTGAACCAGAGCAGGGCTGAACAGGCTCTCGCGATCCTGAATGCGCCATTGAAAAACGAATTCGGCGATCCCGAAGCGCTTCGCAATTTGCAGATCGGGCCGTTCATGGCGAACCGTCTTGCAGCGGAGAATGATAGCGCCGCGGGAGCATCTTACGCGTTAAGCCTGACTTCGCTGGAGCGCGCGCAACTGCTTGACGGGCAGGGCGATTATCTGCGCGCAACGGCTTTGCGTCTGCTTGGCCGAAACGATCAGGCGAACAACAATCTCGTCCGCGCGGATGCCACACTTCGCGAGGTACGCGGCGGACGGGTTGTCTCGATCATCTGGCTGCGGGCGCAGGTTCTGGGAGAGCTTGCCGAGGTGGCGGAGCGGACTTCGCGCAGCGCCGAAGCGGAGCGGCTGCACAAAGAAGGGATCGGCCTGTTGGCTGTGACCTATCCGGAATCGCCAGCCTATCATTCGGCTCGCGGGCAGTTGGCAGGCTTTTATGCAAGAAACGGTCGGCGGGGGGATGCGATCAATCTCTACCGCAGCATCGTGAAGGATGCGCAGGGACGCCCGTTACCCAGTCTGCGCAGTCTGCTCGCTCCGTATTTTGACCTGCTTCTGGACGATGCAGGCTCTGGCCGTGCGGATGCCGCGGCTGCGGCTGACATCTTTGCTGCCAGCCAGCTATTGCAAAGGCCCGGTCTTGCGCAGACGCAGGCCGTGCTGGCGCGTGAGCTTTCGGCAGGTGACGACGAAGCGGCCCTGCTGTTCCGCAAGACGACCAATATCAGCCGGTCGATCGAACAGTTGCGCGGCGTAATCCTGCAAATGCAGACCAGCGCCGAACTTTCCCCCGTAGCGGCATCGCTGCTAGCAGAGAGGGAGGCGCGACTGGAGGTGCTGCGTGGTCAACAGGCTGAAATCCTTACCAAACTGGCGGAATATCCGCGATACAGGGCTGTCTCGGGTCAAGGGGTGGAGCTTTCGGACCTGCAGTCCATCCTCGCCCAAGACGAAGCCTATGTGAAACTCGTCACGCTGGATGACGAAAGCTATGTCCTGTATATCACAAATGACGATGCGACCGCATATCAGGCCGCAGCGACGCCTGATGAACTGGACTTCATGGTCGATGGCATTCGCGAGAGCATTGCGATTGCAGAGGACGGCCAGATCCTGACGTTCCCTTTCGATATCGAAGGTGCGCGGGACCTGTATCTTAAGCTGTTTGCACCGATCGCAGACCGTCTTCCGGCGCATCGGCATATCGTGTTCGAACCTGATGGTGCGATGCTGAAGCTGCCGATCAATCTGCTTGTGACGGATGATGAAAGTGTCGCGCGGTATAACGCCCGGCTGGAAACAGCGGATGGCGATGAATATGATTTCACCGGCACGGCATGGCTGGGGCGCAATTCACAGGTGACCACTTCGGTCTCACCTGCCGCGTTCCGCGATGTGCGAGCTTCGCGGCCGTCAAACGGGGATAAGGCCTATCTGGGCCTGGGGCAGAATACCCCGATTGGAGACTCGCCCGTTGGCACGGCCCGCACGCGTTCAGCGCTGGCAGGGGGTGAGAACTGCCTTTGGTCACCGGCAATCTGGGCCAGCCCGATCAAGGCGGACGAATTGTTCAGCGCTGCGCAAAAACTGGGCGGCGGAACAACCGTTCTGACCGAAGACAGCTTCACCGACACCGGCATCGCGAAACGTGACGATCTCGACCAATATCGCATCTTGCACTTTGCGACGCACGGGCTTGTGACCGCGCCGCAGCCCGAATGTCCGCCGCGGCCTGCGCTGCTTACCTCTTTCGGAGAGGGCGAGTCCGATGGCTTGCTGAGCTTTGCGGAAATCTTTTCACTGCGGATTGATGCTGATCTGGTGATCCTGTCGGCCTGTGACACGGCAGGCGGAGCAACTGTTGGCGCCACGCGTGAAGCGGGCGTCACATCAGGGGGCGATTTCGCGCTGGATGGCCTAGTGCGCGCTTTTGTCGGAGCAGGCGGCCGCACGATCCTCGCCAGCCACTGGCCCGTTCCTGACGATTACGATGCAACCCAGCGTCTGATCGGCGGGCTGTTCGTTGAAAAGGGCGCACAGACTGCAGAGGCGCTGCGGTCTTCGCAACTGGGCCTGATGGATGATGTGGAAACATCGCATCCGTTTTACTGGTCCGCTTTCGCCGTTGTTGGGGATGGCGCAGGCTCGGCAACCCGCTAAGCCTGATTTGCGCAGGATGTGAACGGCGCAGTATCTAACGCGCGAGGGTCTAAGGGATCAGAAAGCGGCAATGGCAGACGGCAGTAATACGAAAAAGGCCAAGTCAGGCTGGATCCGCCGCGGCTGGCGCAATGTGCGCGAAGCTGGCGAAATCCAGATCATTGTCGGGCTGATCGTTGTCCTGTTTGCGGTCTTTATCGCGCGGTTCAGCTGGGTGCTGCCCGGTGGTGAAGTACCGACGCCTCTGACCAATGCGGCGGAGCGCGCGTTTTACGACATGCGCTCTTATTATTCGGCGGATATGGTGGAACCGGATGACCGGATTATCGCGGTCGTCTTCACCGATCAGACGCTGTTCCAGCTGGAAAAACGTTCGCCTCTGCCGCGCGATGTCATCGCCGAAGCCTTGCGCAATCTGGATGGCATGGGGGCCAAGGCCATCGGGATCGATATTTTGTTCGACCAGCCTCAAGAAGAGGATTTTGAGCTGGTTGAAACGCTGCGTGCGATGCAGACGCCCGTGGCGGTAGGCTATGCCGCTGTCGATACCAACAAAGACGATATCGGGATGGAGCAACAGGCCTATCTCGATGAATTCATGTCCGCCATTGAAGGGACAAATGCGCGCCCGGCCTCTATCCGGCTGGACAATGCCTTTGGCCAGACCCGTGTGTGGCCTAGTATCGAACCGGACCTGCCCCCGCTGCTGGGCCGTGCGATGGTTGGCGATGCGGACGGGCCGGTAAAACCGTTTAGCCGCTATGAAGGCGGGATCGAATATCGCCGCAGCCTTTACGAAGATCAGAGCGATAGCGGCGGTGAAGACGTCTCAGCGCCGCTTTTCACCGCGCTCGATATCTCGCTGTTCATTGACGCTGATCCTGCGGTTCTGGAGTTCATCGGCGAACAGATCGAAGGCAAATATGTGCTGATCGGCGGCGAAATCGTCGATTACGACCGTGTCGAAACCTCGCATACGTCGATCAATGGAGAAAAGCCTGCCGGGATTTACGTCCATGCAGAGATGATTGCCCAGATGCTCGATGGGAAGGCGATGCCGCAGATTTCGTCATTTGTGCTATGGGCGATGGCGATCCTTGTTGTGCTGACGGCGATCCTGATTGCCCTGCTGGAATGGCCCGCTCGCAGGCTGGTGCCATTGATAATCGTTCTGTTCGGCATCTTCCTTGGCGCGCCGGTCTTCCTGCAAGTGCAGGATGTTGACACTTATGGTCTGCCAGCGGTGGGCTGGCTGGTGGGGTGGGTGTTTGCCTTTACCGCGATGACCACAGTGGCCCGCGCATCGGGCGCAAAACAGCGCAGTTTTGCGCAAAGCGCGCTGGGCAAATACATCCCGGCCGACATTGCGCAGGCGATCATTGACGAGCCTGAATTGCTTTCACTGGGCGGAGAGAAGCGTTCGATCTACGTGCTGTTCAGCGATCTCGAAGGCTTCACCAAGATGAGCCATGCGATCCCGCCGGAAATGGTGGCGAAGCTGCTTAATCGCTATCTCGAAATGCTCAGCAAGGTGGTGCTTGATCACGGTGGGGTGATCGACAAATTCGTGGGCGATGCTGTCGTTGCATTCTGGGGCGCCCCGATTGCGCGGCCTGACGATGCGGAGCGTGCGGCGAAGGCGGGCTATGCCATGTGGCAGGCTGGGGAAGCATTCCGGCAGGAAGTCGCCGAAATGGACCCAAGCCTGCCCAAAATCGGCAAAACCCGCGTCGGCCTTCATTATGGCGATGCTGTCATCGGCAATTTCGGCGGGGATACGCGCATTCAATACACCGCTTTGGGCGACAGCATGAACACCGCTGCCCGTCTTGAAGCGGCGAACAAGGCGCTTCAATCCAGCGTCATGGCCAGTCGGGAGTTCGCTGAACAGTCGGATATCGGCTGGTGGCGTGCCATGGGCCGGATTGTGCTGCGCGGGCGGTCCAGTCCGGTCGATATTCTTGAACCCGCGCCAGACTTTCCCGAGGAAGATCGGGCGAAACTTAAGCAGGCTGCCGCAATTGCGCCGGATGATCCGGTTAAGGCTAAAGACATGGCCGAAGACGTAGCAAACAGGCATCCTGACGATACCGCGCTGCGTAATTTGGTTGGACGTTATGAAAATCTAGGTGAAGGGGGGGCATATGTTCTCGGCTAAAATCACTACACGTATCGCTGGCGCGGCAATGGCAGGCGCGCTGGCTGTTTCCGCAGGTGCCGCGATGGCGGGCGTCGTCGTGAAATCCAGTGGACCGTCCGCAGGCACTTACCCGGTGGGGAAGAAGGTGGATGATAATGCCACCATCACCCTGAAGGCGGGTGACAGCGTCACCGTACTGACGGCTAAGGGCACGCGCGTGATGAAGGGCGCTGGCACTTTCCGCGTCGGCGACAATCCCAAAGCCACGCGCGGGCGCTTTGCTGCCCTGACGCGCAAACGCGCCGCAAACCGTGTGCGCACAGGGGCTGTGCGAGCAGGGATGAGCGGGGGCGCAGAAGCTCCGAAAAGTCCCAATCTGTGGTATGTGGACGTGTCGCGTTCGGGCAAGGTTTGCCTGTTCGATACCAACACCGTGCGGCTTTGGCGCCCGTCCAGCGACGGGATCGCAACTTATCGCGTGATTGACGGGACATCTCAAAGCTCTATCGACGTGACTTTCGATGATGGCGAAGCTGTTGCAGCAATTGATCCCGCGCGCCTGACTGTTTCAGCGGGCTCGACTTACACGCTTGCAGGACCGGAAGGCACAGATGTGGCG
>JAXHVK010000154.1:0-6217 GCA_034211135.1 Pseudomonadota bacterium | reverse complement strand
GCGGAGGAGATCATTCGCGCCGTAAAAGGCCCGCCTGTCGTGATCAAACTGCTGGAGGGGACACAAGGCATCGGCGTCGTTCTGGCTGAGACGATGTCGAGCGCCAAGTCGGTTATCGAGGCATTTCGCGGCGCTAACGTGAACATTCTGGTGCAGGAATTCATCAAGGAAGCCGGCGGGACCGATATCCGCGCTCTGGTGGTGGGCGGCAAGGTCGTCGCTGCGATGAAGCGGACCGGGGCAGCCGACGATTTCCGGTCGAACCTGCATCGCGGTGGCAGCGCCGAGGTTATCAAGATCACCCCCGAAGAACGCTCGACAGCGGTGCGTGCGGCGAAGAGGATGGGCCTGAATGTCTGCGGAGTGGACATGCTGCGCAGCAATCACGGCCCGGTGATAATGGAGGTCAATTCTTCTCCGGGTCTTGAGGGAATTGAGGCCGCCACGGGCAAGGACGTAGCCGGCCAGATCATCGAATTTATCGAAGCACATGCCAAAGTTGGCGCGACCAAAACAAAGGGCAAGGGGTAGTCAATTCGGTTGATGGTCTGTCAGTCGTTTCGGAACCGGAGCCGCCCGTTTTCGTAAATTCAGCATGGACAACGAAAACAAAAACAAGTTCGCAGCCCTCATTGCAGCATCCACTGTTGCTTTCGTCGGGTGTTCTGAAAACACAACGGCAACGGATGGCTCTTCTGAGCCTGCGCAGTATGAACTCGTCCAGGCGAGCGAAGCGGAATGCGGCCCTTTGAACCCTGCGCGCGGCGATGCAAGCCCGCGTGCCTGCGATCTTTGGGGCGACAGAACAGAGGATCGCGCCTCCGGTTTCCTCGTCAAGTTTGATTCCGATTTCTCTTCACCGCCGCACATCCACAACATCACGTATCGTGCCGTTGTGATTGACGGTCTGCTTCACAATGACGACCCGACTGCCGCAAAGATGTGGTTGCCCGAAGGTTCCTATTGGTCGCAGCCGCTGGGACAGGATCATGTCACTGCCGCAAATGGCGAAGTGAACATGGCATATCTTGAAATCGATTCTGGTCCCTATCTCGTGATGCCCACTTCTGAAGCTTTTGAAAGCGACGAAGTGCCGCTGAATATTGACCGTAGCAATCTTTCGATGATGGGATCGAAAGCTGCGGGCTGGATCGAGACCGATAGCCCGTTCGAAATCGCGCCGTTGTGGGTCGATGATAACGACCGCGAAGCGGCAATGCTTCGTCTGCCGGCTGGTCAGACAGCCTCAATCACAACCGATGAACCCGCGTTCAAAGGTGTGAGCGTCACCGGCGCAATTGCGTATGCTTCAGGAAGCGACCCGGATGAAATCGCTTTGGAAACAGGCAGCTATTTCGGATCCAGCGGGGATGCCCGTCACGTTCTGACGTGTAACAGCGATACCGATTGCATCGCGTATCTCCGCACCGAAAGCGACCCGAAAATCGCTGCGGAATAACCCTTCGAAATGGCGTCGTTCACGCAGGCTGAACGCCGCCATTTTCTATCCCGCCCGCAAATTGGCAATGAAATGGGCGGTTGACTGTTCAAGCTCCTGAACGTTTCTGGCCATAGTGTTCGCGGCATTGTCCAGTTGCCGGGAAAGTTCTTTCGATTGGCTGGCTGTGTCGGCCAGATGGGCGCTTCGTTTCGCCATAGCGGAAACGTCCTCTGCCGCAGTTCGTGCGTATTCTTCGATAGTGTCAGCTGATCGGCGCTGGCTTTCCACATCCCACAGGATCGCATCGGCAGCTTTGGCCAGATCCTTTATGACGGAATCAATCTCTTCAAAGCTGCGCTCCGCTTCAATTGTCCCTGTGCGAACGCCCTTCAGGAACTGATCAATTTCGGTCGCCGCTTCTGACGCCTGACCGGCCAGCCCTTTCACTTCTTGTGCAACCACGGTGAAGCCACGCCCGGCCGGTCCGGCAGTGGCTGCCTCGATCGCAGCGTTGAGAGACAACAGGTTTGTGCGATCGGCGATCCGGACAATGGCTCTGGTTGCTTCCTCGATGGTGTCGGAATGGACCGACAGGTCGCCAACAGCTTTACCCCCGCTATTCGATCTGTCAGTCGCCTGCGATGTAAGCAGGTGCTGTTGATTGACGTTGTCTGCGACGCTTGAGATTGAAACAGACAATTCGGTCACACCGCGGGCAACCGTCTTCGCAGCGTCGCTTGCCGCCTGAGCGGACCGGGAAAACTCTGACACGCTCTGGCCCGCGTCATCGGCAATTGTATTCAGGGCCTTGGTGGTTTTGGCGAGCAGTGATGCCGTACTGGCGACAGATTGGGTTACCACCGTGATTGACGCTTCGAATTCCTCAGCGATCAACAGCGCCTGAGCCTTACGCTCTTCTTCTCGCGCAAGTTCCAGCTTTTCGCGCTCCTGCCGCTCAATCTCAACCCGGTGAAGAGCCAGTTCGAGTTCGCTCGACTGTTCCTGCATCAGCTCTGTCTGGGCTATGCTGTTGGCGCGAACCCGCTGCGTATCACGGATCAGTCGTTCAAAATGGCGGGCGAGCGCGTAGGCTACCGCGCTCACAAAAAGCAATTCGGCAAAATACAATGCCTCACGCCAAAAGGCCCCGCCAATAAACAACCACCCCGAAGCAAAACTGGCCAGCAGCAGCATCTCAACCGCGATCAGGACCGCCCCGCCGACAATGGCTCTGGGGTCGCTAAGAACGGAAAGTGCAAGCAGGGAAAGGAAGATCGCTAGCGGGGTAAGCCCTTCCACGCCAGCCAACCGCAGGGCTGTGAGCACGATAATGGGCTGGGAGGCAACCAGAATAAGTGCTGCGTTCCGCCGTCGGTCTTCGCCTCTGCCTGATCTGGACATAAGCCAAACAAGCCCATTCGCCGCCGCGGAGGCCGCCGCTGCGAAAAGGACTTCGTAATTCGTAAACAGTCCGAGCAAGCCGACGCAAAAACTGGCGACCCAGGCAAGACGCGTGAAGGCGCTGAAAGCCATCCGCCGCAATTGCTCGAGATCACCGGCGAATTCTGCGTTCGTATTCGACGCATCCTTCGCAGTAGCAGATGCTGCCCTGCGCGCGGCGTGATGGCTCTCAAGATAAGTCCCTGAAACTCGACCATGTTTCACCATGGCCGGCTTTATATGGGTGTATGGTTAGATGTTCCGCGCAGCGCGCCCTAGTATTTATACCAAGTCAGGCGCGCTGCAGGGTTCTTACCGGAAGGGCGGCTCGTTAAAGGCGCGCAGTTTGCGACTGTGAAGGCGGTCACCCTCGTCGCGCAGTCTGGCGCACGCCTCAAGCCCGATTTGAAGATGCGCAGCGATGGCTTCTTCATAAAACTTGTTGGCCTGTCCCGGAAGCTTGATCTCCCCGTGGAGCGGTTTGTCAGAGACGCAAAGAAGCGTGCCGTAAGGGACGCGGAAACGATAGCCCTGCGCGGCAATCGTTGCGCTTTCCATCTCGACCGCAATCGCACGGCTTTGAGAGAAGCGCTTGGCAGAGCTCGCATAAAGAAGCTCCCAGTTGCGATCGTCTGTGGTGACAACCGTGCCAGTGCGCATGCGCTGTTTCAGGTTTGCGCCCTGAACGCCCGAAACTTCCTCTGCTGCCTCGGCAAGGGCAAGCTGCACCTCTGCAATCGGCGGAATCGGGATTTCCGGCGGCAACACGGCATCCAGCACATGATCGTCACGCAAATAGGCATGGGCGAGAACGAAATCACCGATCTTCTGCGTGGAACGAACGCCGCCACAGTGACCGATCATCATCCATGCGTGCGGGCGCAGAACGGCCAGGTGATCGCAGATGGTTTTGGCATTGGACGGCCCAACGCCGATATTGACCAGAGTAATGCCACGGCCATCCTCACGCGCCAGGTGATAGGCGGGCATCTGGTGCTTTCGCCATGCAGTGTCGCTCAACTGGTCCTGCGCGCTATCGGTTTTCTCCCCGATATCGAGCCCGCCTGCACCGGTCAGCCCAGTATATCCATCCGATCCGATTTGCTGCGCACCCCAGTTAACGAATTCATCGACATAGCGATGATAGTTCGTAAACAGGATGAAGTCCTGAAAATCGCCAACCGACGTGCCGGTATAGTGGGCAAGGCGGGCGAGGGAGTAATCCGTGCGAAGCCCGTCAAACAGAGACAAAGGCATCGCTTCGTCTTCGTCATATTCAATGCCATCGGCCAGCTCGTCTCCGATAAGAGCCAGATCCGTTGACGGGAAATGCTGGGCGATTTCCTGCGGGGCGATGCCCTGCATGGCGGCACCGGCTTCTCCGTCCAGCACATAGGGGAACGGGATTTCCTGCCGCGAACGGGTGACAGTTACGTCAACATCGTATTCTGCCGCGATCAGCTCCAACTGCTCTGTCAGATAGGCGGCGAAAAGGTCGGGCCGCGTGATCGTGGTGGTATAGCTGCCCGCTTCCTCAAGCCGCCCGAACGAGCGCCCCCGGTCGCTGATGACGCCGCCTGCCGCGCTTTCGCCGGTGTAATGAAGCGTCAGCTGCGGATAGGCGTAGCTGCCATCCTCGCGCTTTCGCTGAGGCGGGATCGTGCCATTCTTGCCATAGGCGATGACGTCGTCGCGAAGCGTTTTGACCGCCTCGTCGTAGTGTTTTTGAAGTTGTTCGAGAATCTTTGGTATATTGATCATGCGCGCCATTAGCACCCTCTGCATGACGAGGGAAAGGCGGTTAATGACAATTCTGTCACATTTATGCGCTCAACGCGCCAGTTTAGCTGCGTGACCACATTCGCCTGAGGTTGAATTGCACCGACTGAAGCCGGGTGAAATTCTCATGGCTCATTGTGTTTCCTTCAAGCGCAGCAACCTCTCCAAGCTCGTAAAGCAGCTCGCGCTGGAAACTGTCAGGTACCTGGCTCTGGATGAATGTAATCCCGACAAGCCGTTCGCCTTTGGTCACCTCTTCCACTTCGTGGAGCGTGTAGGAGGGGTAGAGAATGGCTGACCCGATTGGTCCCTTGATCCGCACGTCTTCCGTGCCAAGCTGGATGCGCAGGGCGCCGCCTTCGTAACTGCTCGGATCGTTTAGAAAGATCGTGCAGGAAAGGTCGGACCGGATCGATACATTGCCGACACCCATCGTCGCTGCATCGGGGTGCAGACCGTATTTCATTCCCGGAGTGTATCGGCAGATGAGCGGCGGTGCGAACTGGGTCGGGATCGCGAAGTTGTTGAACTCCTCCGCCGCAAACAGAGCCTGCGCCATGATGTTGACCGCTTCCTGCTGAAGGTTCTGGTCATGCATCTGAAGGTTCGATTTGGCCGTCGAGTGCGGGTTGGAAATCTTTCCGTCCACAAATGTAGCGCGGCCAGCGATGTTCTTGAGCTGCGCAATCTGCTGCGCGTTCAATACGTTTTCGATCAATCGGAACATGGGGAACAGCTTTAATAGCGGGCGAGGGCGGCTGCAATCGCGCGATGTTTTGCGCCCACATCATTCAACCAGTCCAGCGCGGCCGAGATGTCGGCGGATCTTTCTCGCGCTGCCCGTGCAAGAACATCTTCGCGCAGCTGTTTGGAATAACCGTGCTCCGGCGCTTTGGAATAGCGCTGCATGATCGGGCCGTTGGTCAGCTGTGTCGCAGCGCGCTGATCCAGCGAAATTTCAAGATGCTGCGCTATCTGCGCCAGTGTCTGTGCCGGTTCCGCAAGGAACGCATCGAAATCTACGCGCATCACATTGTCACCATCAGCCGCTTCGAACGCAGCCATCTCGCAGGCCCAGCCAAGCGCGATCCGCTGCGCTTCGCCCAATTCCCAAAGCTTGAAAACAGGACTGCCAAGGCGCGCATTGAGGCGCTGAATCCGCGGCGTGGAATAGACCGACAGTTCCTGCAACGACGCCTCACCGGCCAGAATGGTTTGCAGGTATCTCTCTGGTGAGAGGGTGAGGAACACCGCCTTGCGGGTGTTTTCCAGAAGCTGCGGAGCGATATCGCTGACGAAACTGGTCGCCTTTATCAGGGCGCGTTGATTGGGGTGAAAGGTGCGGGACATCCATTTGCGCACCAGTGGCAGGCGATCCGCATAAACGCCCGGCGCCCATGGGGAATGGGGCTGCCCGTCGACCAATTGCAGTTCTGCAAACTGGCGCAGCAATTGAGGCTCTCTTAATGCGAGTGTGCCCTCTGCTTCACCCAGCAAGCGGGCGATCAGGGTCGATCCGACATGGCCGATATGGAAGATGAACCGCGCATCATCGCG
>JAXHVK010000153.1:0-6247 GCA_034211135.1 Pseudomonadota bacterium | reverse complement strand
TGTATTAATTGTTATATTCGTGGGTGTGAAGCTATGGGAATTTGTGTCTGAATTGGAATGATGAATATGAGGAACATTGATAATTGTTGATGCCAAAGATTTTAGCGGATAATTAATAATTGTCCCAATAAACGTTTTTGTTGCAAAGAGAGTAAATTTTAAACTGAGTGTCAGTAGGTGATATATCCACTTAGGAATCTGGACGGGTTTCGCCGCGATGATCTTCCTCGCCTTCATGAGCTATGTCGTCGTCAGCCTGCCGGCATTCGATGGCTGGACCTGCGTTGCATCAGATACTCTGGAGGTGAAAGGCAATGCCGATGCTGTGCCCGGCTCAATCTGCCAATCAACCTATGAAAGCGTGTTTGGCAGCACATGGCGGATCGTCGTTGCCTCCATCATCGCCTTTTGGGCGGGTGAGTTCGTCAATTCCTATGTGATGGCCAAGATGAAGGTCTGGACCAAGGGCAAGGCCCTGTGGACGCGCACGATCGGTTCAACCGTAGTGGGCCAGGGTGTCGACAGCCTGATTTTCTATCCGATAGCCTTTTACGGCATCTGGACGACGCAAGCAGTTGTGACAGTGATGATCACCAACTGGTTGCTAAAAGTCCTGTGGGAGGCTGCGCTGACGCCCGTAACCTATGTGGTGGTGAACCGGCTGAAAAAGGCAGAAGGCGTCGATCTTTTCGATACCGAGACGGATTTCTCGCCCTTCTCTGGCAAGGAAAAGCGCGCAGCCGGCTCCTAATCCGACGCGCGCAGACCTTCTTCATCGACGATATCGACGCGTGGTTTCAGACCCAGCCTGCCCGATAGCAGCTTCATATCCTTTTCCACCGGCCCGCAATTCAGCGCGGCATGGCTTTCAAGCAGCCTGAGCACCAGTTCCTTTCCTTCGACAAACAGGCGGCTCGCTTCGAGAGAGGCGCGCGACTGTCCGCCCAGCCTTCGCGCAAGGCGAACACTCAGCCCCCAGGTGATCGCCTCATCCAGCGCTTCCTCACTTGCCAGCGCGCGTATTGTAACGGGGAGGTCCAGCTCGTTGCCATTCGCGGCAATCGCTGCAGCCACCATCGCACGCTCTTCACCGCTGATCGCAATCCAGCGCTTGTGCAGTGCCCAGTCAATCGCCTGAGAGGTGCGAATGTTCGGTTCTATCTGCATGGATGCGAGAGCCAGCGTGGTCGCAGCCAGGCGGAGGCGTTCGCTACCAAATTCACGCGCAGGCGCGGCATCCAGTGTCCAACTGGCCATGCGCGCGCACATCATTGGCGGTGCACCGCGTTGGGCTGCGAAAGTCGAAATCCCTGCCAGAAGAGGATCCTGCGCCCTCGCCTCGGCAGGCAGACTGTCAAACACCAGCCCTTCGCGCAGACCCCAGGACGAAAACACGATCCGTTCCGGTTCCAGTTCGGCCAGCATGGCCTGCAACAGGATCGCCGCATCGGGCAGCTTCTCTGCACGCATGGAGGAAATCCGTTTGCGCGCTTTCAGATCATCCGGCGTTTCATCCGCCAAGGTCTTGGCCAGTTCCAGCGCTTCTGCGCCGCTCAATTCAAAGCCATGCGGATCGCTCAGCGGATGCCCTTGCGACTGCATGGCGAATACGGCCATCGCGCGCCATGTCCCGCCGACGAGAAACAGCGCCTGCCCCTTGTCTCGCTTGCCAGCCCCTTGCTTGACCGCCTCTCGAAGCGCCTTGCACATCTCTTGCCCGTCCTTGTCCCCCTTTTGACGGAAGTCAGGCAAGCGAAGCGCGCCCAGCGGCAATGTTACGGCATTGGCGACCTCTCCATCGGCCAGATCGACCAGTTCGAGGCTCCCCCCACCAAGATCGGCCACCAAGCCGCTGGCTTTGGGGAATGCGCCCATAACGCCATGCGCGCTGAGAACGGCTTCTTCCTCGCCGCTCAGGATGCGGGGGTTCAGGCCAAGCTCGATCAGTTTCTCGACAAATTCCGGCCCGTTGCTTGCATCGCGCACGGCTGCGGTTGCGACAGTATCGACCTTCTCGATGTTCAGATCGTTCAGCATCAGAACAAACCGTTCCAGTCCGCGGATCGCCAGCTCAACCGCTTCTTCCGCAAGCAGACCCGTCTTCGCAATATCGCGGCCAAGCCGTGCCGTGACCTTTTCATTGATAAGCACTGTGGGCGCTCTGAGAGAGCCACCATAAACAACCACCCGGACCGTGTTCGATCCGATGTCGATGATGGCGCAGCCCGCCTTGTTGCCGGAGAACGCCCCGTCCCGATCTCCGCGCCTTTTTCTGAAACTCATGTAGCGATCAAACCCTGCTTATTCTGATCCCGCGCGACCCTTGCGCAGAGAAAGTTTCGGTACCCCGCCAGCCTCCAAAGCACCGCCGCGACCCGACAGTGATGGGTTGGTCATGAAATATCTGTGGCAATTGAATGGTTTATCGACTGCTTCGACGCGCGAATAGCTGCCATCGGCATTCAACCACCAGCTTTGTTCGGTATCCAGCATGTTTGCCAGCAGCACCTGCTGCAAAACCTGATCGTGCACTGTGCGGTTCAGGATCGGGATGAGCGATTCCACGCGCCGGTCCAGATTGCGCCCCATCAGATCAGCCGAGGAAATGAACACGGCCGCTTCGGGACTGGGCATCGGTTTGCCATTGGCAAAAGCATAGATACGGCTGTGCTCAAGGAAGCGCCCGATGATGGATTTGACCCTGATATTCTCGGATAGCCCAGGCACGCCAGGTTTTAGGCAGCAAATCCCGCGACACACCAGCTCAACCGGAACGCCCGCATCACTGGCGGCATATAGCCGGTCGATCATGCCGGCATCTGTAATCTGGTTGCATTTGAGCCAGATGCCCGACGGCAGTCCCTCGCGCGCATTGGCGATTTCCATGTCGATCCGGCGGTAAAGCTCTTCCCGCAGGTCCAGCGGAGCAATCGCGATCCGCTCCAGCTCTTTGGGCTCAACATATCCGGTGACGAAGTTCATCATCTTCGCCGCATCGCGCCCCAATTGGGGATCCGCGGTGAAGAAGCTCATATCGGTGTAAATCTTGGCCGTAATCGGGTGATAATTTCCGGTGCCGAAGTGGCAGTAGGTCCGGAAACCATCGGCTTCGCGCCGCACGACCATCGCCACCTTCGCGTGGGTTTTCCAATCGGTGAAGCCATAGATCACCTGAACGCCCGCGCGTTCAAGCTTGGTTGCCCATTTGAGGTTCTGCTCCTCGTCAAAACGGGCTTTCAATTCGACCACCGCCGTCACCGAAATGCCGTTCTCGGCCGCTTCGATCAGCGCGTTGATGACATTGGACTGCGAACCGGCGCGATACAGGGTCTGTTTGATCGCGATCACATCGGGATCGGCGGCCGCCTGCCGGATGAAATCCACCACCACTTCAAAACTTTCATAGGGGTGGTGAATGACAATGTCTTTTTCACGTATGGCGGAGAACACGTCCCCGTCATGCTCGCGCACACGCTCTGGATAGCGCGGTGAATAGGCATCGAATTTCAGATCGGGCCGGTCTTCGGACACTATCTCTGCCAGCCCGTCGATCCCGATCATGCCGTCAGTCTTGATCACAGCCGCTTCATGGACGCCAAGCTGTTCGAGAATGATCGCTTCGGCCTTGGGGTCAAAATCCTCTTCCAGTTCCAGCTGGATCACCTGCCCGCGACGGCGGCGCTGGATGGCGCTGCGGAAGGTCCGCACGAGATCTTCGGCCTCTTCCTCGATTTCGATATCGCTATCGCGCAGCACGCGGAAAAGGCCGTCGCCTTCGATAGTGAAACCGGGAAACAGCTTTTTCGCGTAGCGCTGGATCAGGCTGGCGATGGAGATGTAGATCGCCTCACCTGCCCCGGCGATTTCACCGGGCACGCGCACGAAACGCGGCAAGGCGCTGGGGATCAGGATCATTTCGATGATCTGTTCGCTGTCCGCATCGCGTGTAAGGGTGAAGAGCAGTCCCATCCCTTCGTTCTGGACGAAAGGAAACGGGTGCGCGGGATCAAGCGCCTGCGGTGTAATCACCGGCAGGATTTCGCTTAGGAAGAAATTTTCCAACCAGTCATGCGCCTGCGGTTTGATCCGCTGTTCATCGGCAATGTGGATGTCGGCATCAGCCAGCATCACGCGCAGATCGCGCCAGATATCCTGCTGCCTGTCGGAAAGCTCAGCCAGTTTCGCGCGGATCGCTGCCAATTGCTGGGTTGGCGTGCGGCCATCAATCGCGACTTTATCAATGCCGCGCTGCGCCTGCCCGACAAGGCCGGCGACACGGATCATCATGAATTCATCAAGATTGCTTCCGGATATTGAAAGGAAGCGCAGCCTTTCAAGCAAGGGATAGGCCGCATTTGCCGCCTCTGCCAGAACCCTTTCATTGAACGAAAGCCAGGACAGCTCGCGATTGAAATAGTCGTCACCGTCGCCGATAGCTTGGGTCTCGTTCTGGTCATGGATGATCGGCGCGGTGCTCATCGCGTTGATTCCCCGAAGCTGGCATTGCCCTGGCACATTGATGCGCTGCGCTTTGACAGGCGCACCGTCCAAGTAAATCAGGACTTGGTGATTGTCACATAATTGTCAAACCAGATCAGCGCAAACAGCGCATCAAAGCAGCGTTTTACTGTCCGCAATCGCTGTGATGCCGCGCTTTCCATTGGCGTCGCGGCCCAGCTGGACCAGCACGTCAATCACGCTTGCCGCGTAAGAAATCGTGTCCGACCGCGTGAGGCCGATACCCGTCTGCATCACCATCAGCGATAACTGCTCCAGCGCGCCGCGCAGGCTGTTCGCGTGTATGGTGGAAAAGCTGCCCGGATGGCCGGTGTTGATCGCGCGCAGGAAGGAAACGCTTTCCGCCCCGCGCAATTCGCCCAGAACAATCCGGTCAGGACGCAGGCGAAGCGCTGCCTGAAGCAGTTCATTGGGCGTGACTTTCGCCTCGCCCAGTTCCCCCTTTACCGCGACAAGGCCGACGGAGTTTTCGCCCGGAAATTTCAGTTCGGGCGTGTCTTCGACCATCACCACACGCTCTTCACGCGGGATTTCTCCCAGCATGGCGTTGAGGAATGTGGTCTTACCCGTGCTGGTGCCGCCGGAAATCAGGATCGTGCGGCGATGGCGGATTGCCTCTCGCAGATACTCTATCGGCTGAAACTGCGGATCAGGCATCTCTACCTGCATCTCGCCCGCCAGCGGACCTGTGTCATAGGCATCGAGCGGCAAATCAAGCCGGCGGTGGCGGCGGATCGCCATGACCCAGTGTTTGCGGCTTGCGGGTGGCCCGCAGAACTGCACACGCGCACCATCGGGCAGCGTCGCGCCCAGCAGCGGGTGTTCGCGATTGATCCCCTGATGGCTGACCCGCGCGACCTGTTCGGCCAGACGCTGCACCAGACGATCATCAATCTCGGGCGTCACGATCTTCTGGATGCCGCCACCAACGGCTGCATCTTCGACCCAGACTTCTCCGGGTTGGTTGACCATGATTTCCGTCACCGTGTCCCGGTCCAGCCAGCGCTTGAACGGGGCGAGATAGGCATCGAGATAGACGCTGCGTTCGCCCTGCGTGATCGAAGGCGATTTCTGCGCTTCGCCGCTATCGGGAACGGCAGTGGCCAAAGGATGAACGTCAGCAGTCATGGGATCAGGTCAACAGCGCAACAGCTTCAGTTCTCGACCGAGCTGAAATCAAGCTGGCGCGATACGAAGACGCGGATGGGCTGCCCCATCGGCACACGGATCGTCGGGCCGACCTGGCTGTCGGACTGCGCCGCGACACTCGCCGCGCCCTGCCCTGCCCCGCCAAGCACCACGGATGCGCCGCCAGTACCGATTGCGCTCAACCCGCCAATCATGGACAGCAACATCGCGGAACCAAACCGTTTGAAGAACTTGTTATCAACGTCGCCTTCAAGGCCGGTTGTTCCGTCGAAAGAAACCGCAGGAGAGGCGATCTTCACGGTCACGCCATCCGGACGGATCAGATCAGTCCACACGACATAGGCGCGCTTCTGACCGTTCTGTACCCCTGCCTGATATTGCCCGATTAACTTCGACGAACGCGGCACCAGCACTGTTGTCCCGTCAAAACTGCGGACATCCTGACTGACAACAGCGCGGACATAGCCGGGCACATCGGTATTACATAGATTGAAGACTGATGATGGTATTGATGCTGTACCAATATCTTTATCTTCTGATGGTAGAACTAAACCGGCTTCATATTCTTCACTTATACGAT
>JAXHVK010000152.1:0-6274 GCA_034211135.1 Pseudomonadota bacterium | reverse complement strand
GCATCACCTTCAGGCGGCAGACTTTCCGGTCCACCACATCCGCCCAACATCAGAGCCAGAAGCGTAAAACTAGATATCCGCATAGACATGCGTTTCAGCTTTCGCTCCGGGATGAGTCAGCGCTCCGGTTCGGGCCGATCCAACATTCTGGGCATAACGCCACAAAGTGCCGGATTGGTAATCGTTCGACCGTGGTTCCCATGCCTGTCGACGCTCTTCGAGGACGCTAGGGTCCACCTCGAGGTCGATAGACCCCGTCTCGGCATCGATGCTGATGATGTCTCCATCCTCGACCAGAGCAATCGGTCCGCACTCCGCCGCCTCCGGGCCAACATGGCCAATGCAGAAGCCGCGCGTCGCGCCAGAGAAACGTCCGTCAGTGATAAGCGCCACTTTCTCGCCCATGCCCTGACCATAAAGAGCCGCTGTCGTAGACAGCATCTCTCGCATGCCTGGCCCGCCCTTAGGCCCTTCATAACGGATGACGATGACGCTGCCTTCTTCGATGTCGCGGGCTTCCACCGCTGCAAAAGCGTCTTCTTCGCGATCAAAAACGCGTGCCTTACCGGTGAATTGCAAGCGCTCCATGCCAGCGACCTTCACAATCGCACCATCCGGAGCAAGCGAGCCCTTCAACCCAACAACACCGCCGGTGGGCGTGATCGGGTTCTTCACATCGTAGAACACTTTTTGATCAGGGTTCCACGTGATCTCTTCGATGTTCTCGCCCAGCGTCTTTCCAGTAACCGTCATCGGATTGGGATCGAGGAAGCCGCCATCCAACAGCGTTTTCATGCCCATATAGACGCCGCCCGCTTCGTGCATATCCTTGGCGACATACTTACCGCCGGGCTTTAGGTCTGCAATGTAAGGTGTTGATTTGAATATCTCAGCAACGTCGAACAGGTCGAAATCAATTCCCGCCTCGCTCGCCATGGCGGGCAAATGGAGCGCTGCATTGGTGGAGCCTCCTGTTGCAGCGACAACGCGGGCAGCATTCTCGAATGCGGCCTTTGTGCAGATGTCGCGAGGCCGCAGATTGATTTCGAGCAGATGCATCACCTGCTTGCCAGCAGCGATCGCGATTTCTTCGCGCGAATTATAAGGAGCAGGCGCCATATTACTGTTTGGCAACGACAATCCGATGGCTTCACCCACACAAGCCATCGTGTTTGCCGTAAACTGGCCGCCACACGCGCCGTGCCCCGGGCAAGCGACTTTCTCCAACGCGATGAGTTCCTGCAGCGGACAGTTACCCGCTGCGTGCTGACCCACCGCTTCGAAGACGTCGACAACGGTAACGTCCTCTCCCTTGTGGGTTCCCGGAAGGATCGAGCCGCCATAGACGAAGATGCTTGGCACATTCAGGCGCAACATCGACATCATCATTCCGGGCAAGCTTTTGTCACAACCCGCAAAACCGACCAGCGCATCATAACAGTGCCCGCGAACGGAGAGCTCTATTGAGTCTGCGATGACTTCACGGCTGACCAGAGAGCTTTTCATACCCTGATGGCCCATTGCGATACCATCGGTCACGGTAATGGTGTTGAAGCGCCGCGGCGTGCCTCCGCCTGCAATTACGCCTTCGCGGCAGATATCAGCCTGCGGGTTGAGAGTGGTGTTACACGGCGCGGAATCGTTCCCCGCACTCGCCACAGCAACAAACGGGCGAGCGATTTCTTCCTCGCTCATACCCATTGCATAATAATAGGAACGGTGCGGAGCGCGCTCTGGCCCGACGGAGACGTGGCGTGATGGAAGTTTCGTTTTATCGAAGCGAGAAGACATAAAATTACCCAAATGAAGTTTCCGACACCCTCTGCACTTAGCCAAGCGCCAGCGCAACCCTGCCTGCAACATCTGCGATCATTGCCGCCCAACGCGCCTGTTCCGCACGGGTCGCGACAAGGTCCTGACGGATTTCGATTGCGCAATAAGGTCGGCCATGCGCCTCCGCATGCCGATTCATTGTCGCATTCAGTTCACGGCCCGAATACGGCTCATTATCGCCCACATTCAGCCCCAACTCTCCGAAAAGGCGGATCGCGTGGCGGGCCGCCCTGTCATCCTGATTATAGAGCAAGGCAATTTCCCACGGCCGGTCTGCGGTGTTCGTTTCCAGCTTGGGCGTGAAGCTGTGGATCGAAAGGATCAGTTCGGGTGACTGTGCCTCAAGAAACGTTTCCAAAGCAGCGTGATAAGGGCGATAGAACCGGTCCAGACGTGCTTCGACATCCGCGCCAATATTGCCGGGGACCAGATGCCCGTCACTTTCTGTCGGGACAACGCCCGGATGATCTTCCTCGCGATGCAGGTCGACCACAAGGCGGCTGACCGTCGCGATATGAGCGGGCACGCCGTGTCTGCGGGCAAGCCTTTGTGCGATACCCTCAACCCCGATATCGACAGCGATATGCTCGTTCAGAAGTTTCGCAGGAATGCCTAGCGGAACATTATCAGGTACGAAATTGGAGGCATGGTCAGCGACGCATACCAGCTTTGCCGAATTCGGGTTGCCGGGGATGTATTCACCGATCTGTTTGTAGGGGAGTTCATCAGTCATGCGCGGGTCTTAGCGCAGTTTACCCCCCAATTGCCACCAATGCGGCTTTTCACGGCGCAAACGGTGTGCGGCGGCGTCTCTGGCGGCAATATCTTCGTACAATGCGAAACAGGTTGCGCCCGATCCTGACATGCGGGCCAGCAGCGGATCATCCTTGCGCAATTCATCGAGGACAATAGCGATCTCCGGCACAACGGCAATCGCCGGTTTTTCGAGAGAATTGACCCCCTTCAGGGCAATTTCACGCGCCGTGCCTGAAGGTAATGGCCCCTCGTCTGCTTGGTCCCAAGCCTTGAAAACCGGCCCCGTCGAAAGCGGGATACGCGGATTGACGAGCAAAACGGGCGTTCCGACCATGTCGTTTTCAACCGGCTCCAGCTGAGTGCCTGTCCCGCGTCCAATTGCCATTTCCGACCGCACACAAGAGGGAACATCTGCCCCCAAAACAGAGGCGCGTTGGTGCCAGTCCTCGGGCAAGCTATGAAGCCGCTCTATCACACGGAATACCGCCCCGGCGTCAGCCGACCCTCCGCCCAGCCCTGCGGCAACGGGAAGGTTTTTCTCAAGGGTGATGGCAAGACCTTTTGCGCGCGGCAGCTTACCCAGAGCCTGCATCACCAGATTGCCAAAAGCATCCCCGTTCGCATCCGAAGCCAAACCCGCGCCGAACTCTCCGACAATAGACATGGTGTCGTATTCCGCCGGAACGGCGGTGAGCACGTCACCCGCATCGACAAAAGCGAACAGCGTCTCAAGCTCGTGATAGCCGTCTTCGCGGCGTCTGCGGACATGCAGCGCGAGGTTGATCTTGGCGTAGGCGGTTTCTTTCATCTTATCAGGAATTGCCCTGCGACTTCTGGCTAAACCTATCGCGAACGATCCATGCAAGGGTGAATGCGGCGAAGACCAACAGCAAGAGGTTTACCGAATTTAGGATGTAGAACACGCGTGTATCATAGCCACCCGAAGCGATAGCGTTTTGGGCTCGCAGAAACAGCCAGCTGTATCCGGCGATAAATGCCAAAATTCCGACGAAGTAGCCCATTGATAGATAGCGTGGTGCATTTTTCCAAAGCCGGCGGCCGAGCTTTAGCGCCCCAATCAACGCTAAACCCCAGACACCGGCTTGAAACAATGTTTCTGGATGGCCCAAAAACCAAAGAAGGTGTTGGATCATAAGCGGGTCAACACCCGAAGCGGGATCGAAAGAACCCACTCCCAAGTTACATATTCGGGTAGTTCGGCCCGCCGCCACCTTCTGGCGTGACCCAGTTGATGTTCTGATTGGGGTCCTTGATATCGCAGGTCTTGCAGTGGACGCAGTTTTGCGAGTTGATCTGGAAGCGCGGCTCCTTGCCCTCTTCTTCGACCCACTCATAAACGCCCGCAGGACAATACCGCGAAGACGGGCCGCCGAATACATCGTATTCGCTTTCCTTCTGCAGCTCCCAATCCTGCACCTGAAGGTGGACCGGCTGATCCTCCGCATGGTTGGTGAAGCTGAAGGCCACATTGGTCAGGCGATCAAAGCTGATCTCGCCATCGGGCTTCGGATAGTCGATTTTCGGATACAGGTCCGCTCGGCCCGTCATCTTGTAATCGGCGTGGTGCTTCATCGTGATCGGCAGGCCAATCTTGAGTGTGCGCATCCACATGTCGATCCCGGCCAGCGCCGCGCCGATGTCTTCGCCGTACTTCGCAACGGCAGGCTCTGCATTCTTCACTTTCTTCAGCTCATCCGCGATCCAGCTGGAACGCACGGCGCTTTCGTAAGTCTGAAGCTCGGGCTGGCTTTCGTGGTTCGCTATCTCGCTGGCAATCGCCTCTGCACACAGCATCCCGCTCTTCATTGCGGTATGGCTGCCCTTGATGCGCGGCACGTTCACGAATCCGGCCGCACAACCGATCAATGCACCGCCGGGGAAGGCAAGCTTGGGCACAGACTGCCAGCCACCTTCGTTGATGACGCGTGCACCATAGGAGACGCGCGTTCCGCCTTCGAGATAGGCACGGATTTCGGGGTGCTGCTTCCAGCGCTGGAATTCCTGATAGGGCGAAACCCAGGGGTTCTTGTAATCAAGCGCGGTGACAAAGCCGATGGCGACCTGATTGTTGGCCTGATGGTAGAAGAATCCACCGCCCCATGTGCCGCTCTCGCTAAGCGGCCAGCCTTGCGTGTGGATAACGCGGCCCGGAACGTGCTTCTTGGGATCGATATCCCAAAGCTCTTTGATGCCGAGGCCATAGACCTGCGGCTCACAATCGGCTTCGAGGTCGAACTTGGCTTTCATCTGCTTGGTCAGATGGCCCCGCGCACCCTCCGCAAACAGGGTATACTTCGCCTGGATTTCCATGCCCGGTTCGTATTCCGGCTTTTTCGAGCCGTCTTCGGCAATGCCCATGTCCTGCGTGATAACGCCGGTAACCTTGCCGCTGTCGTCAAACATGACTTCGGCAGCGGGAAAGCCGGGGAAGACCATCACACCCAGAGCCTCTGCCTGCTCTCCCAGCCAACGGGTGAGATTGCCGAGCGAGCCCGTGTAACAACCGCTATTGCTCATCAACGGGGGCATCAGAAGGTGCGGGATCGACGTCTTGCCGTTCTTGCCCAGCACCCAGTGCCAGTTATCCGTGACCGGCGTTTCCGCCATCGGACAGTCCATGTCGCGCCAGTCGGGGAAGAGTTCGGTCAGAGCCTTCGGATCGACAACGGCACCAGAAAGGATATGCGCGCCAATCTCGGACCCTTTTTCGAGCACGACAACTTCGAGTTCCTCATTCAGCTGCTTCAATCGGATCGCTGCAGATAGGCCGGCTACGCCGCCTCCGACGATCACAACATCGCATGGCATGGATTCACGTTCAGTCATTGCTCTTCTCAATCCCAGTTCAATTTCCTGCCGGATACCGTGATTTTCCGACAATGTCCCCCTTGATTAGCGGGGCAGTGGCAGTCAAGACCTGTGCCATAAGTCATGTCCACTCCCAACAACGCCTTTCTTGATGAAATCAACGCCGCACTGGAATGGTGGGACGCAGCCGGTGTCGATTTCGATTTTACCGATGACGCTACGGCTTGGTTCCACTCAGGCGCGAGCGATGGAGGCGGGCAGACAAACAGCCACGCCGATACAAAGCATGCCAACGCTCAGGACGGGCCGAAAAATCACGCAACAGGAAATGCGAAAAAAGAGACATCGCCGGCGGTAACGCGCCAAAACCTGCTGGGGGATACACCGCCAAACACTTTGGATGAATTTCATCAATTCTGGCTTGAGGCGCCCGGTCTGGATGCGATCGGCCCGCGTGGCAGAGTGCCTCCTCGTGGCCCTGCGAATACAGAATTGATGGTCCTCGTAATAGATCCTGAACAAGGCGATACGACGCACCTGTTGTCCGGCCCTCAGGGCCAATTGCTGCAAAAAATGCTCAAAGCGATGCGGATTGACGAGGAGCGGGTATACATCGCCTCGGCAATGCCGCGTCATACTCCGATGGCTGATACGGAAAATCTGGCTGCCGGCGGATTGGACGATGTTCTGCGCCATCACATCGCCCTTGCCGCGCCCAAGCGACTGGTCGCATTTGGGGCAGGATTGGTCCCTCTATTAGGGACAGATGTATCAAATGCTGAGACATCTTTACGTGAAAATAACCAAGCCGTTGCATTACCGCCAATATTGATGAGCAAGGGGCTGGAAAGCCTCA
>JAXHVK010000151.1:0-6307 GCA_034211135.1 Pseudomonadota bacterium | reverse complement strand
GCCGCGCGCCTGTCCATGCCGCTTGAGAAAGTGCGCAAGGTGATGAAAATCGCCAAGGAGCCGATCAGTCTTGAGACGCCGATTGGTGACGAGGAAGATTCGCATCTCGGCGACTTCATCGAGGACAAGAACGCCATCATCCCTGTGGACGCCGCAATTCAGGCAAACCTCAAGGAAACGGTCACCCGCGTCCTCGCCAGCCTTACCCCGCGTGAAGAGCGCGTGCTGCGTATGCGTTTCGGTATCGGCATGAACACCGATCACACACTTGAAGAAGTCGGCCAGCAGTTCTCGGTCACTCGCGAACGTATCCGGCAGATCGAAGCGAAAGCGCTGCGCAAGCTCAAGCATCCGAGCCGCAGCCGCAAAATGCGCTCGTTCCTGGATCAGTGATGCGCTCTGTTTGGCTCAAAGCGCTGGCGATTGCCGTTGCCAGCGCCGCACCGCTTCCTGCCTTCGCGCAAACAGACGATTTGCCCGCCGAAAGCGTAGAGCCGAGTGCCGCCAATCTGGTGCTTGCCCGTCAGATCGTTGATCTGGGCTTTCCTGAGGATACACGCGAAGCCTTGTTCTTCGGGGCAATGGATCAGATGATGATCCAGACCCGAGAGGCCTCGTTGAAAGCCTACCAGCTCGAAGACCCGGAAATGGTTGCGATCCTAGATGCGTGGATTGCTGATTACATCGAGGATTCGAAAGTGGTCCTTCGCAGCCATATCCCGACCCTCATCGACGCAATGAGCAAAAGCTACGCGGTGATGTTCACGCGCAAGGAGTTGGAAGACATTCTGGCCTTCGTCTCCACGCCCAGCGGCCAGCGCTTCTTCGAACTATCGTCAGCTGTTCTGGCAGAGCCGAATTTCGCGGCGGCGAACCAGGCTTACATGAATGAGACGCAGGCTCTTCTCCCCGGTGCCATGAAAGATCTGGTCGACCGGCTTCAGGAACATGTCCGCTCGAAAAAGAGCGAGGAAACCGGTTCGACCACCAGCTAACCCTTCCCGCTGATACCGGAGACCGATTATGGCAGCGTCATCACCGATCGTAATCGCCATCGCCAGTCAGAAAGGCGGCTCCGGCAAGACGACGCTTGCGGTTCACATCGCAACGCGGGCTGCGGCGGCCAAGTATGAAAGCTGCGTTATCGACACCGACCCGCAGGCAACCGCTGCGGCGTGGTCTGACTGGCGCGGGGATTTCCTGCCCGTTGTGGTGACCAGCCCCCCTGCCCGGCTGGGCCGGACAATTGAGAGCGCAAAGAAAAACGGGGTCGATTTCGTCGTAATCGACACCCCGCCCCATGCCGATGCCGCCGCGCGAGAAGCGATCAAGGCAGCCGACATCGTCTTGATCCCCACAAAGCCGCGCGCGTTTGACCTTGCTGCGCTGGAGCCGGTTGCCGATCTTGTCAGCTTTGCCAAGAAACCGGCCTTCGTTGTCCTGAATTCCGTTCCCTCCGGCGCGACAGTGCTGACACAGGAGGCGCGCGAGGCGGCGCAGGAAATGGGCTTTGATATCTGTCCGGTGGAATTGGGCGATAGAGCCGCTTTCCACCGATCAGTGGCAAAGGGCGACACCGCGACCGAGATGAAGCCCGAAAGCAAGGCTGCAAAAGAGATAGAGAGCCTGTGGAAGTGGCTCAACAAACAGCTGAAAAAGGCCGAAGCAGCCAACTAGCACCCCGGCCTTTCTCGCAATTCCAGACGGTTCTTTAGACGAACGGACGCGGCTGCGGCTGAATTTCGCGCAGCGTGTCTTCCACTGCGCTTTCAACCGTGTCAGCCAGAAGCTCGGCAAAGTTCATCAGCGTTCCGAACATCAGAAAATCGCCAAATCGCGGCATCATCTCTTCCAGAGAAGGCAGGGTGCTACCCGGACCATATTCGCGACCGATCCGCGTGGCGTTGAGGTCTTTCTGTGTTGCCACTTCGCCAGTGTGTTCCGAACGCCAGCTAGATCCGGTGGCATTTTCATGCAGCACGAAGCCGTCGCGGTGTGCAGCGTCCACGGCATAGCCGTTGTTCGACATGGTCATCTTCAAATCGCCCATCTGGTTCTGGCTGATGCCATCGACCACCAGCGCATTGCTGCCCTTTGTAATGACAACCTGACTGGCGACATAGGCGTTGGGGTTGCGGCCCCACGGCTCTGTATTAATCGTGATCTTGGTGCCGTTTTCGAGCGTGAAGGTCGTCGTGCCCCAGAAATCGAAAACACGCTTTCCATCCACATCCACATGCGGATCGCCCCAGATGCGGGTGTGTTCGCCGGTATTGGCGTTGAAAATCTCGATCTCGCTGCTGCGTTCATTAAACTTGAGCGAATAGCCATCGCCAAGGTCAACTTCGGCACGCCCCGCGCCAGTCGTCTGCGCCGTCCATTGCTGAACCGGCTCAACCGGTGCCGGAATGCCAATGGGCGGCGGCATTACACAGCCGCCGGGCAGAATGCCCTGCTGGCAACCGGTAAAACAGCGCAGCGCCATCAATTCAGGCATGGCAGCAAAAGCGAGACGTCCAGCGTTTAGCGGGTTCATGAACTGGCCGAGAATTCCAGAGGCCACCTGAAACGCGATGGCGTTGGAGAGCGCATTCGTCCCGATAGAATTGGCGAAGCTTTGTGCCGGAACAATCGTATTCATCGCAAATACCCCCATTGCATTGGCCGAACGCAGTCCGACCGCATTGATGTTGATGGAGGTTTTGCGGATTTTCCTGCCCAGCGCACTCTACAGATCGTGCAGCCGGGCTATGCAATTCGTATAGAGACGTACGATAAAGCGGGCCAGTTACACCGTCTAATAGCGACGCCCGCGATCATCGCTCATGCTGCGCGGTCGAAGCGGGTATTTGAGAAGATAATCCTGTGAAACATTAGGCTGCGGCGCAGTGGGAATGCTGGCGAATTGTTTCGCAATCTTGCTTAGCTTCTTGGGCGGGATCACCGACCATTCAATCGTATTGCGAGCCGTCAATGCGAAGTCTCCGGCATTGGTCAGGGCGCCTGCGCGAACTTCGAAGACGGGCGCGTCTTCGCCATAACCGCGGCTGGGGAAGGAGACAGTCTCACCAATCCCTGCGAACCGGACATCCGCTATGCAGCGTTCATTGGGTGACGGAACTTTCGTGCATTTTGCCCCGTGAGCCACAAGGCGATAGCGACCGGCAGGCAATTGATAGGCGCGCACCTTGTACTTGGTAGTGCTGTTCCCGCCGAGGCTGAAACCGCCTTCCTTGCGGGAAAAGCGGTACACATCCGCAGCATTGGCCGGATCACCGCCTTCGCGCAGGAAGAACAGCTCCATCTTCGCAATCAGGTAAAGTTCACTGCGAAAAGAGAGAATTACCGCGCCATTGTTTGCATCAAGAGAGCGCGCATTCCTGATCGGTTCCGCCTCTTGCCCGGGTGCATTCGCCAAAGCCGGTTGTGCGAGAATTATAGCCAAGATGAAGCCTAACAGGCGAAACATGCGCATCGTATCAGTATCCGTGAAAACCCCTATCAGTGCTGCTTGCGCGATCACAACGATAAGGACAAGCCCAACGCTGGTATCACGCGGCCAAACTTTTTGTCTGTGTCGGCTTGCCTTATCCCGCCAATCCCTTCAGCCTCACGGGATGAAACGCTCGCTCCTTCGAATGTCGCTTCTCCTTTCGCCCGCACTTGTGGCGGGTGTCTTTATTCCGGAAGCGAAGGCCGCGGAGCCAGGCCCGGTTGCATCGGCGGCGACACCCGAAATCAGCGCGGCGGCACTGGCACTCGCGACACAGATCGTGGATGCCGGCTATCCAGAAGAATCGCGCGAAGAACTGTTCTTCGCGACAATGGATCAGACAGTTACGCAAATGCGGCAGGCTATCGCGCCCTCCCTTCCCGACGATGATGCCGGCGCAATCAAAATTCTTGATGATTGGATTGCGGAATACACCTCTGAATCGAAGACGGTTTTGCGAAAGCATATTCCCGCGATCATGGACGGGATGGTCGAAGCCTATGCCACGATCTTCACGGCGCAAGAGCTTAAGGATATCCTCGCATTTGTGCGAACACCCAGCGGCCAGAAATACTTCGAGCTAAGCCCTGCAATCAGCGGTTCGAAAAGCTTTGCTGATGCGAACCAGCGTTATCTGGACGAATCGGTTGCGTTGATCCGGCCTGCGCAAGAGCAGCTGAAATCGCGTCTTGATGCGTATTATGAGGAACAGAAGGCCAAAAACAGCACGGCTGACACCTGATCTCGCGTCGAAAACCCGATACAGGGCACTAGTGTCACCGGCCTTGAGCGCCTATGTGGCCTGCATGCGTATTGCCATTGCTTCAGACCACGCCGCGACGGATCTAAAGTCGCAACTCGCCGAATGGCTCATGGACGAAGGGCATGAGGTCGCCGACCTTGGCCCTGAACCCGAAGAGAGCGTCGATTACCCCGATTACGGCTATAAGCTGGCGGAAATCCTTGCCGAAGGGACCGCCGAATTCGGGATCGCGCTGTGTGGATCGGGTATCGGTATCTCGATCAGCGCAAACCGCCACCCCGCCGTGCGATGTGCGCTGGTATCAGAGCCGCTTTCAGCTGCCCTTTCCCGCGAACACAACAACGCCAACGCAATTGCCCTTGGCGCGCGATTGACAGGCATCGAAATGGCCAAGTCTTGCGTAGCTACATTCCTAAGCACCGAGTTTGCCGACGAAGGGGACCCCAACGGGCGTCACCAGCGCCGCGTCGCCAAACTTGGCAACCCGCCAATCCTGCCTGACCATATCGAGACCCACCAATGAGCACACAGCCCTCTGACGTCGTCAATCCGATGGACTCTTTCTGGAACGATGACCTCGCAACCTCCGATCCCGGAATCGCAGAAGCGATTGCGAAAGAACTTGGTCGCCAGCGCGACAAGATCGAACTGATCGCCAGCGAGAACATCGCATCGAAAGCCGTGCTCGAAGCAACTGGCAGCGTGTTCACCAACAAATACGCCGAAGGGTATCCGGGCAAGCGGTACTACGGTGGCTGCGATTATGCGGATGTCGTCGAAACACTCGCGATTGAGCGCGCCAAGCAGTTGTTCGGCTGTGAATTCGCCAATGTGCAGCCCAATTCCGGCTCGCAAATGAATCAGGCCGTGTTCCTTGCTCTGCTGGAGCCGGGCGACACTTTCATGGGCCTTGATCTGAATTCGGGCGGGCACCTCACCCATGGTTCGCCGGTCAATATGTCGGGCAAATGGTTCAATCCGGTGTCTTACGGCGTGCGTCAGGACAACGAGATGATCGACATGGACGAAGTCGCGGCCACCGCTCGCGAGCATAAGCCCAAGCTGATCATTTGCGGCGGCACCGCCTATTCGCGGACTTGGGACTTCCCCGCTTTCCGTGCGATTGCAGATGAAGTCGGGGCGATCCTGCTGTGCGATATGAGCCACATTTCCGGTCTGGTTGCAGGCGGCGCACACCCCTCGCCCTTCCCGCATTGCGATATCGTCACATCGACAACGCACAAATCGCTGCGCGGACCGCGCTCCGGCATCATCCTGTGGAACGACGAGAAGTACACAAAGCCGCTCAACATGGCGGTTTTCCCCGGCCTTCAGGGTGGCCCGCTGGTGCACGTCATCGCGGCCAAGGCAGTGGCCTTCCGCGAGGCGCTGCAGCCCGAATTCAAGCTGTATGCGAAGCGGATCGTCGAAAACGCGCGCGCGCTTGCAGCCAGCCTTGAAGAAAATGGCCTGCGCATCTGCTCTGGCGGGACGGATAACCACTCCATGCTGGTCGACCTCACGGCGAAAGACGTGACGGGCAAAGCGGCGGAAAAGGGCCTCGACCGCGCCTGGCTCACCTGTAACAAGAACGGCATCCCGTTTGATACGCGATCCCCGTTTGTGACCAGTGGTATCCGCCTTGGTACGCCGGCCGGTACAACGCGCGGCTTTGGCCCTGTGGAATTCCGCAAGGTCGGCGCGCTGATCGCAGAAGTTGTCGACGGGCTTGCCAAAAACGGTCCGGAAGGCGATGCTCAGGTCGAAGAGAGCGTACGCAACAGGGTCGCAGAACTGTGCGCCGATTTCCCCGTGTACCCCAATAAGTGAGGTCATTATGAGCGAACAGGACAAAGACTGGGTCGATGACACCCGCGAAGAAATTTCCGGCATGATCAAGGATGGGATGGATCACCGCTCGACAAAGCCGGTTTTGAAAGCCGCTGCTGTCGGTGCTGTGGCCGGTGTTGTTCTGCCGGGCGTGACCCTTGCGGCGGGACTTCTCGCCGGTGCGGGCCTTGCGCTTCACCACCAGATTAGGAAGTAAACAC
>JAXHVK010000150.1:0-6414 GCA_034211135.1 Pseudomonadota bacterium | reverse complement strand
AACGCAACCTGTTCATAATCGCGCGTCGCAAGTGGAGCTTCGCTGATGCCCTTGCGGCTTCTGTCAGGCGATAGAGCCACGGTGTTGAGATCAATCGCAATCTGTTCCTGATCGTCAGGATCGAATTGCCAAAGCTTGACGAAGATCGTGCAACCCGCATCGGAACGCGGGATGTGATGCGTTCCCACCGGATTGCGCACGTAAGTGCCCGCAGGGTAATCGCCGTGTTCATCCTGAAACACGCCTTCGAGAACGATGAACTCTTCGCCGCCGCTATGCGTGTGCTCTGAAAATGCACTGCCTTCAGCGTAACGGACAATGCTGGTCGCACGGGCGACTTCGTTGCCAATGCGATCCAGCATTCGCCGGTCTACTCCCGCCATAGGCGACGGCATCCATTCCATCGCGCTGGTATGGGCAAAGGCGGGCTTGTCGAAGTGTGCATTGATTTACATCAATCGGATTTGGGCCTTGAAGGAGGAAAATTGAAGCGCAGTGCGCACTCGAAAAATGCGATCACCGTGATTATCTCTATCGCATGGCGAGTCCCATCGAAACTCTGCGGCTGAAAGTTGTCGATCAGGTGCGCGGTGTCTTCAACGATACGGCCAACGGACAGAAACCTGTGCCCCCGTCGGACAATGCGCTGTTTGAAAAAGATACGCCAATCCGCCTTGTTCACGCCGATCTGATCGGAATGATGACCGGCGGAATTCGCGGACTGATGCTGCAAATGCTCCATCCCGAGGCACTGCAGGGCGTTCTCGACCATTCGAACTTTCGCGAGGATATGCACGGGCGGCTGCAACGCACGGCGCGGTTTATTGCCGTGACAACTTTCGGGCACCGTGACCGCGCGATGGCTTCGATCAAGGCGGTGAACAACATTCATGCCCGCATCGGGGGCACTTTGCCTGATGGAACGCCGTACACCGCCACCAATCCGCGCACGCTGGCATGGGTGCATGTGGTGGAGGCCCAAAGCTTCCTTGCCGGGTATCTTCGCCATGTCCGCCCCGACATGCCATTTGCCGATCAGGACGAATATTATCGCCAGTTCGCTGTTATTGCCCGCGCCCTGGGCGCTGATCCGGTGCCGGAAAGCCGGAACGAAGCGGACGCTATCTTTCGCGAATTGCGCACCGATCTGCGCCCCAGCCCCGAAGCGCGTGAGGTCGCGCAATTGGTGCTAAGCCAGAAACCGCCGGGTACTCCGCCAGGTGTACAGGCAATGCTGGGCGCGGAAGCCGTGGCAATGCTGCCCGACTGGGCGCGCTCGATGCTGCGTCTGCAAAGACCGGTGCTGACCGCCCTACCCGCTCGCGCCGCAACGTGGGGCGTTGGCCGGACATTGCGCTGGGCGTTCAAACAGAACAGCTACCGCAAGGCCTGACACCATGACGCCATATTCCTGAGTCAGCTTCCTTTCAGACGAAGGGGAGATTTGACATGTATATCGCAGTGGCGGCCTTATCCGTGCCCGAGGCCAATCGGGATGCTTATATCGAAGCAGCTGAATTCATGGCTGATTGGTCCATCGCGCATGGTGCGATTGAAGTCGTCGAAGCATGGGAAAGCAACGTACCTGAAGGCAAGACGACCGATCTCCGCAAGGCAGTGGCCGCGCCCGATGGTGAGAAAATTGTGACTGGCTGGGTCATCTGGCCGGACAAGGACACCTTAGATGAAGCCAAAGAGGCGATGGCCAATGGCGAAGGTTTCGAAAACTATCCGGAAGGCGACCCGCCCTTCGATGGTTCCCGCCTGATCTTCGGAGAGTTCGAACCGCTTCTGACCAGAGGCCGCGGCAACTAGGCCAGAGCCGCCGATTTTCTCAGGAGCTGGTACGCCTCCACAACAGTATTCAACCGCGTTTCAAAGCTGCGGTCGCCGCCGTTGCGGTCCGGATGGTACCGTCTGACCAGCTCGGAATAGCGGCGGCGCAGGCGGCGCTTATCGGTGTCTGATCCCAGCCCCATCGTTTCCAGAGCCTCGGCTTCCTCGCGGCTCCAGCGGCCATCCATCGCCATGCGCGTTGTGCGTTCCGCCCGGCTGCGAATGCCTCCTGCCCGTGCGCTGATCGCGTCAAGCGGATCGTCGAAATCCGCCCAACGCGGCATTCCGTCCACCGCGGCCCGAGGCGAGAATGCAGCGCTTTCCGTTCGCCAGCCTGATGCGGGGGCCTGTGCGGCAAGGATTTCGTCCGCACTCATGCCTTCGAACCAGTCATAGCCTGCATTGAATTCCCGCACATGCTGAAGGCAGAACCAGCGCCATTCGCCGGGCCCGTCAAAACCGCTGGGCCGGTATCCGGGCGCGCGGAATTCACCCGCCTCGCAACAGCCGGGTGCCTCACACCGGCGCTCATTCGTTTCGTGCCGTCCATGGAAGCGGGAAGTAGCCATAAGGGTTGGAAATGGAGGTTAGCGACCTAAATTCCAACCCGCTTAAGATTGCAAAAAGGACAAGTGCAGATGAACAGCCCCACGGCCAGACCCGTTGCCGAGGAAATGCGCGATTTGCTGGAGGCGGAATTTTCGCCCACTGCACTCAACATCATCAATGACAGCGCCATGCATTCCGGCCATGCGGGCGATGACGGGTCGGGCGAATCCCATTTCACCATCGAAATCGAAGCGCCCGTTTTCGCCAGTATGACCCGCCTCGCCCGCCAACGCGCAGTGATTGCATCGCTGGGCGATATTGTGGGCCAGCGGGTTCACGCCGTTGCGATCAAAGCCAGCGCTCCGGCGTGAGCGAAGGCATTTCCGCAGGCGACAATCTGCGCATCCGCCGGGCTGCCCGTATCATCGTCCTGAGCGATCAGGACCGCGTGCTCATGTTCCGTTTTGATGTGGCGGACCGTCCGCCCTTCTGGGTAACGGCAGGCGGAGAATGCGAGGCAGGCGAGACGTTCGAGGAGGCAGCAAAACGCGAATTGTTCGAGGAAACAGGCATTAACGCCAACCCCGGACAGCAAATCGCGCGCACCACTCCGCAATTCGTGACAGTCGAAGGGGAGCCTATTCAGGCGGACGAGCGATACTTTCTCGTGCGCGTCGCGGATGAAGCAATCGATACCGCGCATCATACAGAACTGGAACGCAAGGTGATGACACAGCATCGTTGGTTCACACTGGAAGAGCTTTCTGACTGGGACGAGGCGCTCTTTCCAGAAAACCTTTCCAGCATCATCAGCGATCACTTGCAAAGCTGATTGCCCCGCCCTTCATCTCTGGTACGAAGCAACTGGAGAGAGGGAGAAATCATGGATTATTCGGGCAAGGTGGCATGGATCACCGGCGCATCTTCTGGAATTGGCGCAGCGTTGGCACGCGATTTCGCAAGCCGTGGCGGGCATGTCATTCTATCGGGCCGCGATGAAAATCGTCTGGCGCAAGTAGCCGCCGATTGCGGCGAGACGCTGATCCTGCCATTCGATGTGCGCGACGATGATGCTTTGGCCGAAGCGGTCGAAACAGCACTCGCATGGAAGGGCGGCGTTGATCTCGCCTTTGCCAATGCGGGTGTTTCGCAACGCAGCCGCGCCTTAAAGACCGATATGCAGGTGTACCGCGATATCATTGATATCGACCTGACCGCGCAGATCGCATTTAGTCAGGCGCTGATCGGCCCAATGGTGGAACGCGGCAGCGGCGCATTGGCGTTCCTGTCCTCTATTGCGGGCAAAGTCGGCGTGCCGATGCGCACAGCCTATAGCGCGGCGAAGTTCGGTCTGGCCGGATATGGTGACGCGCTTCGCGGTGAGCTTTCGCAATCGGGTGTCAGCGTCCACGTCATCTACCCCGGCTCTGTAGCGACAGCTGTCAGTCGCAATGCCCTGAACGGCGACGGCAGCAGGCGCGGCCATTCGGACAAGGCAATCGACGAAGGCATCCCCGCTGATGAAGCGGCGAAGCAGATGCTTGACGATATCGAATCGGGGCAGCGCGAAATCATAGTTGCACGGGGAATGGAACTTGCGATGGGCGATATGCGCCGCACGCCGGATGCACTGTTCGATCAGGTCGCAGCGATGGTCGCCAGCGGATATATGGAAAAGATGGAGGCCGGTAAGTGAGCGGCTTTGAAATTCCCCTCGAACAAAAGCGTGTTCAGCTTGCCAATGGCATTGAACTCGACGTGGTTGACGAAGGGCCGTTTGACGCGCCTGCGCTGATATTCCTGCACGGCTTTCCCGAAAACCATCGCACATGGCGCCACCAAATCGCACACTTTGCCAAGCGGGGTTATCGCTGCATCGCGCCCGACCAGCGCGGCTATCGCGGATCATCCAAGCCGCAAGAAGCGCAGGCATACACTCCGGACAAGCTGATCGGTGACATCTTCTTGCTAGCCGATGCTCTTGCCGTGCCCAAATTCACTATTGTGGGTCACGACTGGGGCGGCGCGATTGCCTGGGGCGTGGCATTGGGCGGCCAGCATATGCGCGTAGAACGGGCGATCATCGCGAACGCCCCGCATCCGCTGATTTTTCAGAAACTGCTCTACACCCATCCCGGCCAGCGCGCCGCCAGCCAGTATATCCGCGGCTTTCGCAATCCGGCCAATGACACATTGATCCGTGAAAAGGGTATCACCGGTATCCTCCTGAAAGAGGTGGAATGGGACAAGCCTTCTGCCATGCCAGCCGAAGAACGCGCCCAATTGCTGAAGGATTGGGAAGATCGCGATGCCTGCATGGGGATGATCAATTACTATCGCGGTAGCACCATGACCGTGCCGACCATGGATGAACCGTTCGCAGTGCCAGCGGACTACACTGCGCCCAACCTTCCTGACCTGACAATACCGACATTGGTCATCTGGGCGATGGACGATCTGGCTTTGCCGCCGGAGAACCTCGATGGGCTGGAAGACGTCATAAGCCCGCTAACGATCCACAAAGTACCTGATTGCGGCCATTTCGTGCCTTGGGAATCCCCGCGCGAAGTGATCAAGGCAATGGAAGCGTTTCTGGCCTGATAACGAGGCGGCGTGACGATCAGGCGCTGCCGGTCCAGTCGACCCACGCGCCGTGCGGATGCGCGTGGGACAGAAGAACCGGCAGACCTTTGCCATCGGCTCCGTTCCAATAGCGCACTTTCAGTTCGTGTCGGAAAGTTGCTGGGTCCGTTTCCAGACTAATCCAGGCCAATGGCTGATCTTCGCTTGCTCTGGCCCCATGCTCTTCAAACATGGCTGTAATTGCGTCCTGCGTTTCGCCTGGCATGTATTGCCACATGATCGAATGGAACATCGCCCGCGTCGTGCCCTTGGGCTGATCCTGCCTAAACATCCGTTCGACAAACAGCGCCGCGTCCATGGCGATCACATCAGGCTTTTGCTGTGCTGCAAGCGCAATGGCCGCGTCGATCCGTTCCATGCGAACGGGTGCGTCGGGCCAGACATACGCTTTCAAACGCAGCGCGGCATCGGGATCGGACAAGTCGATTGGCGCGACATCGCAGCCTTTGACAGACAGAATAGCGAAATCTTCGGGCGGTGGCGGCGGAGAACCTTCACCCCGCCATTCAGGCGAAATTCGCATCGGAGAGGCTGTCGGCCCTGCGGCGGTATCGCCCAGCATGTAGAAATACCGATCAATCATGGTGTTGACGCCGGCGCTCGCTCCAAGCTCGAACAGTTCGAACCGCGGCAGTACACGCTGGGAAAGCCATAGCAGACCGGCCATGATGCTGGCTGATCGCCCTGCTTCATTGGTCTGCGGCGGGCCATCCAGCCAAGGCGCCAGTGCCGCATCATGCCGCTCCACCATGTCGAGAACAATCGCATCAATGGCCGCCTGATCGGTGATCTTTCCCGAATAGACATCCGACAGGCGATCATTCGTTCCCGTCAACGCCAGATGATGCAATCCCCCTGTAACGCGCAGCGGCAGAGCATCTTTCAGGGTAAGGCCGGACCATTCCCTCATCCGTTTCCCCAACAGGGTTTGCGTCTCTCTAACTTTGGGAAGCGACCGTATGATCCGCGCCGTGCACGGCGCATCGTTTTCGGATGCGTGATCGGCCTGCCAGTCTATCGCCGCGTCAAATTCCTCTAACGCCATGATCCCTGTATCCGACATGTGCAGTATCCTCCCGATGCTCGCGGTCATTGCTCTTTGGAAGGCATGACACTAAGTCGCCCTCGCAATGACATCTGAAACGACCAATAGCATGCAGAACCAGAGCATGACCCGATCCGCAGGGCAGCTGACTTTCGCTGTACCCAAAGGCCGCATCCTTGATGAAGCGTTGCCGGTGATGGCACGCGCTGGCGTAGTGCCCGAGGACGGCTTTTTCGACAAGGCGAACCGCGCGCTTTCCTTTGATACAACGCGCGAAGACATGCGCCTGATCCGCGTGCGCGCCTTCGATGTGGCCACCTTTGTCGCGCATGGCGCCGCAC
>JAXHVK010000149.1:0-6463 GCA_034211135.1 Pseudomonadota bacterium | reverse complement strand
GGCCATTGAGAGGCTCACGCGATCTCAACGGTCGAAATGTGGTTGCCCATGTTGGCAAAGCTGCCCGGCTGACCCTGAAACTGTGTCGTCAGCGCGATCATTGCAGTCATCGCAAGGATGCTGGCCGTTGCGGCCTGTCCGAGCTTGCTGTTCCAGAATTGGCGGTCATACATGGTTGGTGTCCTTCACGATTTGGTCTTGCCCACCACTTTGCAGGAGGTGTGCCAAAACGTAAAAATGGCGCAAATCTCTCGTTTTCCGGTGATTGCGGAAATTTCCATTCGGCACCTATTGCCAATCATTGGGAAATTTCACTATACGTTGGGTATGGAGCGGGAAAATCAGTTTATCGGCCAGTCAGGCGCGTTCTTGGATGCTGTCGAGCGTGCCAGTCGCGCCGCCCCGATGAGCCGCCCTGTGCTCGTGATCGGAGAGCGCGGCACGGGCAAGGAACTGATCGCCGAACGTCTGCACCGCCTCTCTACCCGCTGGGATGAGCCGCTGGTCACAATGAACTGTGCGGCGCTCCCCGAAACCCTGATCGAAGCGGAGCTGTTCGGCCATGAGGCAGGTGCGTTTACGGGCGCTACCAAATCGCGGGCCGGACGGTTTGAGGAAGCCGACAAAGGCACGCTGTTTCTCGATGAACTGGGTACGCTGTCGATGGGCGCGCAAGAACGTCTGTTGCGCGCGGTTGAGTACGGGGAGGTGACACGCATCGGTTCATCACGTCCGGTGCGGGTCGATGTGCGGATTGTCGCTGCAACGAATGAAGACCTGCCTGCACTCGCTGACTCAGGCGATTTTCGCGCCGACTTGCTGGATCGTCTGAGCTTTGAAGTGATCACCTTGCCGCCGCTGCGCGTGCGCGAAGGGGATGTGCAGGTTCTGGCGGAATACTTTGGCCGTCGCATGGGGGCAGAGCTGGACTGGCATAACTGGCCTGGCTTCGCGCCGCATGTCATGGCGCAGTTTGAAGAATATGCCTGGCCCGGCAATGTACGTGAGCTTCGAAACGTGGTGGAGCGCGCGGTCTATCGCTGGGATAATCCCGAACAGCCGATAGCGCATGCACAGTTCAATCCGTTTGAAAGCCCGTGGAAACCGATTGCGCCATCGCATCGCCGGTCCGAAACGGGACTGCCTTCGGGAAATCAGGCCGCAAGCGCGCCGGTAGCAGAGCAGGCAGTGGCGGCTGTGCCCGGAGCAGACTTTGAGGCAATCGATGACTTGCGCGCGGCGGTCGACAGTCATGAAAAAGCGATTGTGGAACATGCCCTTGGCAAACATCGCTGGAACCAACGCCAGACGGCGAAAGCCCTTGGGTTGAGTTACGATCAGCTGCGCCATGCGATCAAGAAGCACGGCCTGATGGAAGGCGCGAGTGATTGATCAGGTAAGCCTTCCTCTACCTTGAGTTTTGCGCGTCGGGCTGAGGGTTGCGATGCTTACCGAATGATAACACTTGTGAATTATCAGGATACATCTTGGAGACGAAACCACGGATTTTTCGAAGACAGCAAAATGCGAGTCATCACGGATGTCATAGATAGCGTCGCCAATGGCGTGCGCATTGTCGTCGGGACGATAACTCTGGCGATCATGGTCTTGATCCTGGCCATCACCTGGGGTGCATCGACTGTAGCGTCCTACATGACCGAGGAAATGATCGTCGCATCAAGCGAGGCCAAGCAGCAGTACCCCAAGCCCCAGCGCGATAGCGCCCGTTCTCAGGCATTGGTGCAAGAGGGATGGGGTTATGACGACGAACTGCAATATTCAGACAGTTTCGATGCAGAGCACGACCGTCGAGCGGATTCGCGCAGGGGGCGTCGCGGCCACAGCAATGATTGGGGCAGCGGAAGCTGAGTTGGCTGAGATGGATGGTCCACTTGATCATAGCCGTTTTGATTCCGCCCCGATGACGGAGGATCAGGATGTCGCGTCTTCGTCTTCCGAAAGTCCTGCTTTGGCCGAAATACCGAATGTCGGTCGTCGGTCAGCTCCGCGGCTCCGGCTGAGTCTCCCCGCTACTCTCACTGCCGTCGAGCGCAGTCATCGCTGTGTACTGATGAACATTTCCCGCACTGGCGCCCAGATTGCGCTCCTTCAACCTCTGCGGGAAGGCGAGGGTGCTGTGCTGAAGTGCAATGTGGTCGACCGCTTCGTGATCGTCACCCGCACCGAGTTCAGCGTGAACGCGCTGGCTTTTGAAGAGCCGATCAGTCACGAAGATGTTCTGGCGATCCGAAGTTATCACGAAAACTTCGAAGAACGCGAGCGCAGGCAATTGATCGATACTGCGCGCAGCTGGGTCAGTGGCAATGATCCCGATGAAAGGGCGCTTTAAGGCGCCTTGGCGCCGCCTATCGGCATTTCTACCGAAGCGCTGACAACCAGATACTTCACACAAGGCGTGATAGTTCACGCATCATGTCTGGTTCTTTTTCATCACTTGCACGCAGTCCCCTTGGCGGTATTCCCTTTGCTGTCCGAAAACCAAGCCTCGCTGACGAACCGCTCGAAAATGTAGGGCGTCGTGCTGCGCCGCGCCTCCGGCTTTCCATACCTGCGCGTCTGATTACCGTTGCGGAGACGCGCCGCTGCATCCTGTTGGACCTGTCGCGTTCGGGCGCGCAGATCGGCTTGGAGTTGCCGTTGCAAATTGGCGATGTCGGTTTTCTTCAGTTTGCCGAAATGGAAGTCTTCGCCGCAGTCATTCGCACCGGACCGGGCCTGAACGGGGTTGAATTCGATATCCCGCTTGAAGACAGCGAAGTGTTGGCAGTCCGTCATTTTGCCGAAGCATTCGAAGCGGATGAACGTCGTACATTACGTAACGAAGCCCGCAATTGGGTCCTTGGTGGGAAATGATCGCTTGTCATAGCGTGTTCGCCCTTGCCAAACGGCAGCGACGCGCCTAACTGGGCTGCATCCCGACATCGTCGCGACTTTGAAGGGGCTGGCGCCGCAAGGGGCCGGCACGAAGCGGCATTGTCATATCGAATTGTTATCAGTGGAGCTGCATGACCGATCTTACGCGTCTGATTGAGATGGTAGAGCCCGAGGCAAGAGCGCTCGGCTTTGATCTCGTGCGTGTTCAGATGATGCAGTCCGAAGCGGGTGAAGGCGGACAGGCGCTTCAGATCATGGCCGAAGACCCGGCGACGGGGCAATTGGTGATTGAACAGTGCGCCCGCCTTTCGCGCCGCGTCTCTGACATTATTGATGAGCGCGAAGAGGCTGGCGAAATTCTGGTCGAAGGTGCCTATCACCTTGAGGTGTCATCGCCCGGCATTGATCGCCCGCTGACGCGGGACAAGGATTTCACCAACTGGTCCGGCCACGAAGCGCGCATTGTCATGCAAAAAGGCTGGAGCGGCGGCGAGAACAGCCAAAGGGTGTTCAAAGGTGAGCTGAAGGGCCTTGAAGATGGTCTGGTAATGCTCGACGAGGCCAAATTGGGCGCGGTTGAATTGCCGCGCGATGAAATTCATGCTGCGAAGCTGGTCCTGACGGATGCGCTGATCGCGGCAACGCAGCCCATCGACACCACCGGTGCCGACGATATTGTTGAAGAAAATCCCGACGATCCGAACGAAGAGAAGGCAGAAGACTGATGGCCAGTGCCATTTCCGCCAACAAGGCTGAATTGCTCGCAATCGCGAACTCCGTTGCCAGCGAGAAGATGATCGACAAGTCGATCGTCATCGAAGCGATGGAAGAGGCGATCCAGAAAAGCGCGCGCAACCGCTATGGTGCCGAAAACGACATCCGTGCGAAGCTCGATCCGCAAACCGGTGACCTGACGCTGTGGCGTGTGGTTGAGGTGGTTGAAGAGGTTGAGGACTACTTCAAGCAGGTTGATCTGAAGCAGGCTCAAAAGCTGCAGGATGGTGCCGCCATCGGCGACTTCATCGTTGACCCGCTGCCTCCGGTCGATCTCGGCCGTATCGACGCGCAGTCGGCAAAGCAGGTGATCTTCCAGAAGGTCCGCGATGCGGAGCGTGAGCGTCAGTATGACGAGTTCAAGGATCGCGCTGGCGAAATCATCACCGGCGTTATCAAGTCGGTCGAATTCGGCCATGTGATTGTCAATCTGGGCCGTGCCGAGGGCGTGATCCGCCGCGACCAGCAAATCCCGCGTGAAGCTGCTCGTGTGGGTGAGCGTGTGCGTGCGATCATCACCAAGGTCGAGCGCAACAATCGCGGTCCGCAGATTTTCCTCAGCCGCGCGGCGCCTGATTTCATGCGCAAGCTGTTCGCGCAGGAAGTGCCGGAAATCTACGACGGCATTATCGAGATCAAGGCTGCGGCCCGTGATCCGGGTTCGCGCGCGAAGATCGGCGTGATCAGTCATGACAGCAGCATCGACCCGGTCGGCGCCTGTGTGGGTATGAAGGGCAGTCGTGTTCAGGCTGTCGTTCAGGAGCTTCAGGGCGAGAAGATCGACATCATTCCGTGGTCGGAAGACACTGCGACTTTCATCGTGAACGCGCTTCAGCCCGCAACGGTGGCCCGCGTTGTTCTTGATGAAGATGATGGCCGTATCGAAGTGGTTGTGCCTGACGACCAGCTTAGCCTTGCTATCGGTCGTCGTGGTCAGAACGTGCGCCTTGCGAGCCAGCTGACTGCGCAGCAGATCGACATCATGACCGAGGAAGAGGCCTCGGAAAAACGCTCGAAGGAATTTGCCGAGCGCTCGAAGATTTTCGAGGAAGAGCTCGACGTCGACGAAACCCTGTCTCAGCTGCTTGTGGCTGAAGGCTTCGCCATGCTTGAGGAAGTCGCCTATGTCGAACTGGCGGAACTCGCCAGCATCGAAGGCTTCGACGAAGAGCTGGCTGAAGAACTCCAAAGCCGCGCGATCGAGGCGATCGAGCGTCAGGAAGAAACCCACCGTGTCGCGCGCCGTGAACTGGGCGTTGAAGATGCGCTGGCTGACATTCCGCACCTGACCGAAGCCATGCTGGTTACGCTGGGCAAGGGCGGCATCAAGACGCTCGACGATCTGGCTGACCTTGCAACGGACGAACTGATCGCGAAGAAACGCGAAGCACCGCGTCGCCGCAACAATGCCGACGGTCCGCCGACGCGTCGTCCCCAGCGTGAGCAGGACAAGGGCGGCGTTCTGGGTGAATACGGTCTGAGCGAAGAGCAGGGCAACGAAATCATCATGGCTGCCCGCGCACACTGGTTTGAAGATGAGGAAGAGGCGGCGCCTGCTGCTGAAGCCGACAGTCAGGAGGCCGCCGATGCGGACTCCACCCAATGAGCGCCTGACTCCAGACATCGTTGACGCAGACAACTCCCGGTCTTCCAAAAAGGAAACCGGGAGCGAACGCCGCTGCATCCTTTCCGGAGACACGCTGCCGCGCGACACGCTCGTGCGGTTGGCGATTTCTCCGGATGGTGATGTGCTGCCTGATCCGGGTGCAAAGGCACCGGGGCGCGGGGCATGGATTGCGCCTGATCGCCAAGCGCTTGAAAATGCGATGTCGAATGGCCAGTTCAGAGGAGCTTTGGCGAGGGCGTTCAAAGGGGCAAAAATTACCGTTCCTGACGATTTGCCTGATCTGATAGAAGCGGGGCTTAAGCGATTTGCGACGGATCGCATGGGGCTTGAGCTGCGCGCTGGTAATATAGTTCTCGGATCAAACCGCATTGCGGAACAGGCAAGGATGGGCGCGATTGCCCTGCTTTTGCACGCCTGTGATGCAAGCGAGGATGGCCGGCGCAAGCTGGATCAGGCCTGGCGCGTCGGGCTTGAAGAAGAAGGGTCGGGCAGGCGTGGATTCGTCTTGCCTCTGGACCGGGCGACGCTGTCTGTGGCATTGGGCCGCGAAAATGTCGTCCATTTGGGCGTTTCGGGCCACTCACGCGATATGCGAGCAGCGGATCGGGTGGAACAGGCGGTTTCCCGCCTTGCGAAATATCTGGGGGCTGTGCCGCAGGATGCGGAGCAGCGCCGCCTTGGCGATCAGCCGGATGCTGAATTGCCGGAAGGCGACATGAATTTGACTGAAGGACAAACGAGCTAGATGAGCGACGAAAACAACAAACGCACCCGTAAACCGCTGGGCCTGAAGAGGGCGGTCGATGCTGGCGAGGTCAAGCAGACCTTCAGCCATGGCCGCACCAACAAGGTGGCGGTTGAGGTCAAGCGCCGCCGCAAGCTCTTGAAGCCGGGAGAGACGCCCGCGCCTGAGGCTGCGCCCGCACCGGCTCCGGCTCCAGCGCCCGCTCCGACACCGGCGCCCGCACCTGCACCTGCTCCGGTTGCCAAGAAACCCGCACCCGCCAAGAAAGCGCCAGCGGGTGAGACTCCGCAAGAGCGCGTGAAGCGCCTGCAGCGCGAAGCCGAAGAGATGCGGCTTGCGCAGCTCGCGGAAGACCGCAAGCGGGAAGAAGAACAGGCGAAAAAGCGCGAAGAAGAAGAGAAGCGCCGCGCCGAAGAAAACCG
>JAXHVK010000148.1:0-6482 GCA_034211135.1 Pseudomonadota bacterium | reverse complement strand
CGCTGACCGGATCAATGAGCCAGAGCACATATCGCGCGGCGTTGCGGTCAGCGCGTTATACCGGCTGCGAAAGGCCTCCCCGATTTCCGCGATGAAGACCGAGCGACGAACCCCGCCATTCTTCAACACGCACAATTGCTGGTGGAAGACCGGCATGGCGGAGGATGCAAGGGTGGTCGCAAGAACGCAGTCTGACGCGCGTTTGTCGGGCGCGTCATCCTCTTGCGCGATCTGTGCAACCATGCGGCGCATATTCACATATTTGAATTTCCCATCCGCACCTTCGACCACGCCGACAATCGTGGTGATCGGGGACTTGGCAATCTGCTGGACAAGAGTGCGGCTGACAGGCTCTTCAAAGCCGAATTCCGGCGGGGCCTTTCTGTCGCGAAAGGGGAATTCCTTGTTCAGAACGCCGCGCACATGATCAAGCAGGGGATCGGTCCCGGCAACGGAACCTCGGAACAGCACAGCGCGAAACCCGCCATTCTTGACCAGCACGGATTCGCTTTCCGGCGAATAGCTGTCGAGCAATTGCTGGAGCGCCTGAATGCGCGCATCCTTTGTCTGCGTCTTGTCCAGCACCGCCATCAGCAGCAGCGACTGCAATCCGCCTGTGCTGACCCCTGTGATCAGACCGATATTCATATCATCGATCCGGTCAAAGCTGATCAGGGAGGATTTGATCGTGCGTTGTTCCTTTCCGGTATCGGCATCGACGGAAACCGTCATGCAAGGCATCACGTTCCGGTCCTGCGCCCAGACCTCTTTTGGTTCCTTGCATGCAAGGCCTAGAAACAGGCCCGCCCCGTATGCGCCCCATTGGCCACCCCCTGAAAGCAGCAGCACGTTTCGGATCGGCAGTTCCCCTTCAACCACAATCGAATTGCCGGATTCCGCTCCGACAAGGCCGGGTATGCTCGCGCCGCCCGCGCGCTTGGCTTCAGCTGCGCTGCCCATTGCCTTGATCCGCGCTTCGATATCGCGCTCCGATCGCCGTGCGCCGGTTTCCGCCTGCGTGACCGAGGTTCCGAAAACATCCTGCGTGATCAGGTCGCTGACCGACAGCGCCTCCGATCCGGCGGCATCACCGGATGGCCCCCGCGTAAGTGCCATTGTTTCGGCACCGGCCAATTGCGGCTCGACACCGCGATTATCGACAGCATAGCGCTGAATATCGGAAACGAAGCCGCTGCGTTTGGGAGACGCGGCGTATTTGTCAAAATCCGCACAGGCAATATCCTGCCCTCCGCGCGTTGAAGCGCATCCCGACAGCAAAAGGCCCGAAGCAACTGCCACAGCCACAGCTCGTCTGCATGAAAAGCCGCCCATCATTCAATCCCCCCAAAGAATCGACTCGAACAATTAATTCATGTTTTCGCGCATTGAGCCTACAATAATTGTTCAAAATAGACGAACTGTAGTCATCGTGTCGATTCGCTTGGGGGGAAATCATGACACAAATACTGGAGCTCGACGGCGGTAACTGGCTGGACGAACATCGCACCTGTGACCGCACCGCGCTATCCGTTTTAAAGGTCAGGGCTCAGCCAACAGGGGATCTTGCAACCGATCTGGCAGAACGCAGCCAAACGATCGGCGCCATGATGGATCGCCTCGCCGGACAGGAACAGCCTGTGGCCATCACCGGATCGGCCTGGTCCCAAAGTGACCTGTTCCCCTCTCCCGCCATACGGATCGATTCCGGAGAGGATCGGGCGCTATGGGAAGTGCCCGAAAGCGCGTTAGTGCCAGAGGTGTCGGATGAAAGCGCGCGGTTCGTTTTCGCGACAGGCGGATCGAAACTCTCCGAAATCATGGAATTTCTTGACGCGCACGGAATGTCTTTCCGGACCGCCGGAAGCCACAAGGGACAGTCTATCGCGGGCGCTATCGCCACGGGCACGCATGGCTCCATCATTGGCGAAACAGGACTTGAATCGCATATCCGCGGCCTGCTGTTTGTGAATGGCAGCGGCGCAGCGCACTGGATTGCAGACCCGGAAAGGCCCGTTCTCAAACCCGGCTTCACTGAAGGCTTCGCGCACAACATTCATCCGGCCAGCTTTACCGATGCCCTGATACACCTTGGCGGCCTTGGATATTGCGCGGGTGTGCTGTTGGAAGGGGTTCCGCGCTTCGGCCTTTCATGGGCAAAACGAGTGGCTCCTTTACCGGAAAGCTGGTGGTCACACATCGCCGTTGCCGATTATGACGCGGCAGGGGCAGGGTTGTCAGATGGTCAGCCGCTTGCGTTCTATGAACTTACGTTCGATCCGAACGCTCCGCTGGATGGCGAGGTGATGCAGACCGTCTATTGGCGCGATGAACTGGCAGACACCGCCGCAATGCACAGCCCGCAAACGCAACCCGCACCGCGTGATGCGCTGGATATGCTGGCCGATGGTCTGAATTCGATTTCGGAGCAGATGGTCAGCGCAAGGCGTGATCCGCCGCACGATCCCGAAACCGAAACACCCGATCAGGATCGCCCCGGCTTTCTTAACCTCGGTTTCGTGGGCCTGGGCGGTATTCGGCTGGTTGATATTCCGGAGATGATTTTTGATGATTTCCGCAAGTCCGCCGAAAAAGAACCGAGGTCGAGCGAACCCAGCAGCCTGCTGCAACTGACCGGCGAATGGGAGCCACGCAGCGTGTTCGGCATCAGGATCGACACATTCAACGCGGCAATTTGCGTGCCTGTCGGACACTTACAGTCCGCGCTTGAAATCGGAGCCGGAATTGCCCCCAAATTCCGCAAGCATTTTGTCTACACAGTGCGCTTTGCCAAAGGCAGCCGCGCTTCGTTAAGCTTCCTGCGGTTTGAGGACTGCGCGATCATCAACATCGATGGCCTGACCCGCGCAGGTATCGCGGGATGGATATCGCATTCGGATGAAGCAGCCGAAGCATTCACCGATGCGCTGGCCATGGCAGGCATTCCGTTCTCCATGCATTGGGGCAAGGATATTCCGAGCAGCGCAGACAAGATCGCGCGCGATTTCGGCCCCGCTGTGACGCGGTATCAGGACCTGAGAGCACAAATGGTCCCGCCGCCTCTGCGCGCAGTTCTGACGTCGCCGATGCTGGATTACTGGGGCTTGTCGTAACGGTCGCACAAGCGCCGTGTTGCATCGCATCAACACAGCGGCACGGGGCAAAAGCAAGTTTCAGGATACACATGCTGGCAATTTTGCAACATGCTTATCAATTGTGCTTCACGCGCATTACTTTGTGATGAAACTTTCTTGACACATTGCTGCACCGCAGCAAGCTTCCGCGTTCTCATTGCGATCATACCTCCCATGATCGCCAAAAACAGGGAACCGCTGATGAGAAGATTCACCATAACAAAAACAGCATCACTGCTGGCCGCCGCAAGCACTCTTGCAACGGTCGCACATGCACAGGAACTGCCCGCACAGCCCGAAGGTGCTGAGGAAGAGGAGCAGGTCATTGTCGTTACGGGTTCGCGTATCGCGACCGATTCAACCACTTCACTCGCCAGCCCGGTCGCTGTCATCACGGCAGAGGACTTCAAGGTTGCTGGTGAGATTGATATCTCGCAGACGCTGCGCGAAATTCCCGCGCTTCAGGGTTCCGATCCGGCCACACTGTCCAGCGCGCAGGGGCTCGCGCTGACAGGTGCCAGCACGCTGAACCTGCGCCAGCTGGGTACAAACCGTACTCTGGTCCTTCAGGACGGTCGCCGCCACGTTCCCGGCATTGCGGGTACGGCCACGGTCGACGTCGGCTCAATCCCGTCCGCGCTGATTTCCGACGTTCAGGTTCTGACTGGCGGCGCATCGGCTGTTTACGGTGCCGACGCTGTTTCGGGCGTTGTGAACTACATCACGCGCACCGGGCGCGATTTCGACGGTTTGGAATACCGTTTCCAGACCGGCATCAGCGATAAGGGCGATGCAGAAGAATTCTTTGGCTCGATCGCGGGCGGCGGTGAATTCGCCGATGGTCGTGGCAGCGCCGTTTTCGCTGTCGAGTATTCGCAGTCCGAAGGCATCGTGAACCAGGACCGCCCGAATTTCGCGGGCACCGGCTTTTCCTCTCTCAACCCGAGCAACGCCTTCCTCAACAACATTCTCGGCCTTGATCCGGCATCGGAAAACGCGTTTGTGCCGAACCGCACTCTGCCGGTTTCGAGCGCGGGTTCGACGATTGCTCTGGACCCGACGCCGTTCGCTTTCCCGTTCGGGCAGCTCCTGTCCTTCGTCAGCGACTTCAACCCTGAGACGGATACCATTCCGAACATTCCGGGCACCAATATTCCGGTGCTGCAGGTCATCGACGCCAACGGAACGCTGCGGGCATTCAACCCCGGTATTTCGACCGGTGCGTTCAACGCGAGCGGTGGCGATGGTATTGCAATCGGTGAAACCGCGCCGCTTCTCACGCTCATCCCTGAGCTGAAGCGTGTCAACGCGGCTGCTGCATTCGATTACGAAGTCACCAGCACGATCACCCTCTTCGCTGATGCGAAGTTCTCTTACGTCGAAACGTCAGACGTATCGGGCATTCCGTTCTCGGACGATATTCCGATCGCTCTCGACAACCCGTTCCTGCCGCAGGAACTGGTCAACCAGATCGCAGTCGTCGATGCTCTCGATCCCGATTCCACACCCAGCATCTTTGTCGCGCGTGACAATCTTGGTTCGGAAATCAATTCCGGCTCCGACATTGAACGTTCGACCATCCGTGTATCTGGCGGGCTTCGCTGGGAAGCACCGGAAAGCAACGTTTCCTTCGAAGCCAGCTATAGCTGGGGCCGCACTGAAGTGGACGATGTGTTCCGCGCAGCGCGCCTGAATGACCGTTACTTTACCGCCATTGACGCTGTTGCACTGACGGCAGCGGACCTTGATGGCACCAACCCGAACGTCGCGTTTGGCGCTGGTGGCGTCGGCACGCTCAATGCGATCCGTAATGGCGAAGATCTCGTCATTGACGCAGGCAGCGCGCAGGTGGGCGATATCGTCTGCCGTTCGGAACTGACGGGTATTCCGTCTCCGGCTGCTCTGTTCGTTGGTGGTCCGCCGCTGTTTGCCGATGGCACGACGATTAACGGCGTCGACGTCAGCAGCCTGACCCGTCCCGTGACGTTCCAGATCGGCGATGGTCAGTGTGCACCGATCAACATTCTTGGACCGAATGCAATCGGTGGTGCGGGCGCAGCATTTGCCTTCCCGAACCTTGAAGATGATACGGTAATCGAACAGCAGCAGTTCCTTGCGGTTCTGGCTGGTGACACTGGTCACTTCTTCGAACTGCCAGGCGGCCCCATCGGCTTCGCAGCCGGTTTCGAATACCGCCGCGACCAGTCGCAATTCACCCGCGACAGCTTCTTCTCGATCGAAGGCAACGTAGTCACGAACAACAGCGTTCCGCTGTTCGATTCGCCTACGGATGGTCAGGGCATCACCGTCTATGAAGGCTTCGGTGAAGTTCGTCTGCCATTGCTGGGTGACATGCCGTTCGTTGAATATCTCGAAGTGTCGGCATCAGGCCGTATCTCCGATTACAACACTATCGGCAGCACAGAGACCTATTCGTTCGGCGGCATCTACAAGCCGGTGGACTGGTTCACTCTGCGCGGCACCTATTCGCGCGCTATCCGTGCGCCAAACATCGGCGAACTGTTTGCACCGCAGGGCGCAGCGTTCATCGGTGTTGACGCTGACCCGTGTGACGATGGCAACATCAACAACGGCAGTGCCAACCGTGTCGCCAACTGTGCCGAATTCGTGGCACCGGGCTTCGATTCGTCGGACTTCCTGACGGCATTCGTGACCGGTACTTCGGGCGGCAACCCTGACCTGATCGAAGAAACTTCGGACAGCTTCACCATTGGTGGTGTGTTTGAACCGCGCGGCATCCTTGGCGGTGCGCTCGATAATCTCGTCCTTATCGCAGACTATTACGATATCGAGATTGAGAACGCTGTTGGTACGCTGACCGGTGCTGCAATCGCAGAAGCCTGTGTCGACCTGCCTTCGACAAACAACCAGTTCTGTGACGCGATCCAGCGTGATCCGAACAATGGCGGTGCGATTTCCGGCTTTACGTCGGGCAACATCAACCTCGCCGTTCTTCGTGCACGCGGTATCGACTTTGAAGCGCGCTACAGCTTCGATGCACCGTTCGGCGGCAATCGTGATTGGGGCCGCTTCCAGCTTCGCGCTGCGGGCACGCACTTCCTTGAGCGGTTCACCGAAAGTGATCCGGTTATCGCACAGACCATCGCGGCAGAACCCGATCCGCTTCAGCAGCAATTGCTGATTGCCGACCAGGCGACCGTCAGCGATCTTCTGGGCGAAATTGGTAATCCGGACTGGATCATCAACTTCGGTGTGAACTGGGAGTTCGATAAGTGGAACTTCGGCTGGAGAGGCCGTTTTGAAGACAGCGCACTGCAGTTCTCGAACGCAGATGCAACCGACGTTGAAATCGTCGGCGGCGAAGTGGTT
>JAXHVK010000147.1:0-6522 GCA_034211135.1 Pseudomonadota bacterium | reverse complement strand
GCCTATTCCCGCGGCCTGTTCGGCCATTCGCCCAACGCAGGACGGATTGAGGAAATCCTGCGCTCGCTAAGCCTCTGGGAAAAGCGCGACAGCCAGATCAGGGAACTGTCCGGCGGGATGAAACGCCGCGTGCTGATTGCAAAAGCGCTCTACCACGAACCAGAGCTGCTATTCCTTGATGAGCCGACAGCGGGCGTTGATGTCGAACTGCGTAAAGGCATGTGGGATCAGATCGCGGCGCTTCGGGATCGGGGCACGACGATTATCCTGACAACGCATTACATTGAAGAAGCGGAACTGATGGCGGACCGCGTGGGCATTATTCGCGGCGGCAAGATCCTGATGGTGGATGAAAAGTCCGCCATGATGGAAAGGCTGGGCAATACAGAAGCGATCATTGATCTGGCTCAGCCATTATCCGAACTTCCTGCTGCAATTGCCGCTTTCCCCGTCGAGCTGCGCGAAAACGGCACGCAGCTGTGCTATCGTGGCGGCAGCGGTGAAGGGGGAGGCCGCGCGGAAGTGGCCTCTTTGACCAAAGCATTGGCGGCCGAAGGCATCGACTATTTCGGGATCGACATCCACGACAGCTCTCTGGAAGACATATTCGTTGATCTGCTTGAGCAGGAGCACTCGGCATGAGCTTCAATTTCCGCGGCGCATGGTCGATCTACACCCGTGAATTGATGCGCGCGATCCGCACGGCGTTTCAGTCGATCCTTGCGCCGGTTCTGACGACTTCACTCTATTTCATCGTTTTCGGCAGCGCGATAGGCAGCCGGATGGAGCCGATCGGCGGTGTGGAATATGCAGCCTTCATCATTCCGGGTCTGTTGATGCTGACCCTGTTGGGAGAGACGACGAGCAATTCCAGCTTCGGCATCTACATGCCGCGTTTTACCGGCACGATTTACGAATTGCTCTCCGCGCCTGTAGGCGTCGCTGAAACGCTGATCGGCTTTGTCGGGGCAGCCGCGACGAAAAGCCTGATCCTGGCTGCGATAATCCTGACAACAGCGACTTTCTTCGTCGAATACGAGATCAAATATCCGCTGCTTGCGGCGGGCTATATCATGCTGGTTGCGGCAAGCTTTTCGCTGTTCGGTTTTATCCTCGGGATCTGGGCGGACAGTTTTGAAAAGCTGGGCATCATTCCTGTCCTGATCCTCACCCCGCTGACGTTTCTTGGCGGAACGTTTTATTCGCTCGACATGTTGCCCGCGCCTTGGAACACGATTGCTCTAGCTAATCCGATTGCCTTTCTGGTGAGTGGTTTGCGCTGGACATTTTACGGAACGTCTGACGTTTCGATTGCGGTTTCGCTGGGTCTGACGATTGGTTTCCTTGCGGTATGCGTGGCCATTATCGCCTTCATTTTCCGGACAGGATGGCGCCTGCGGGAGTGATCCTGCCAAGTATTGCATTTCTGCCACACGCCATATTGTTGCGGTGAACCGTTAATTTCGTTCAGTTGAAAGTTATCTTCGCCTGCATATCTCCGGCTGCGCTGCACCCCCGAACGCAGCGCTAAATAAGGAATATGTAATGAAAAACCTCGCAACCAGCGCAGCAATCGCTGCCTTCGCCGCCGCGCTTCCCAGCGCAGCCTTTGCTCAGGACGCGACCCCCGCGACTGAAGTGACGATCGGCGCAACCGCAGGTATCCACGACCTTGGTGTCGCAGATGACGTGCAGGCTCTCACCGGTCTGGATACCGATGACAGCAGCCCGATCTTCGGCGGCTTCGTCTCGGTTGACGTTCCTGTCGCGCAGAACCTGTTTGTCGGCGCAGAAGGCAATCTGAACTTCGGTACCGATGCTCTTGACGCTGACTACGGCGCCTCGCTGCGCGCCGGTTTCCGCGCAGACAACGGCACCAAGGTTTACGTCCGTGGCGGCTATCAGTGGGTCGAAATCGACTACGCTGAAGTGTTCGACGTGCCGCAGGCGCAGATCCCGGGCGGTCTTGAAGACACGTTCGACGATTACCTCGTAGGTGCCGGTGTGGATGTACCGGTAGGCGGCTTCATCCTGCGCGCCAATGTCGACACGATCTCGTTCGACACGGTGCGCGCAACTGCGGGCGTCGGCTTCAAGTTCTAAGCTGCAAACGCTGCATGATTACGAGGGGTGGGGGCCTGCGTGGCTCTCACCCCTTTTTGTTGCGCAGCCTAGGCGCAAAGTCAGGTGACATCCGCAGCGCCTTTGTCTAGCGCGGCGAGCAATCATGACCGAACGTTTCTCTTACAAAGTCCACGCAACCGACGGGCGCGCGCGCCGCGGCACGATCACGATGATGCGCGGCGACATTCAGACCCCGGCATTCATGCCGGTTGGCACAGCAGCGACTGTGAAAGCCATGAAGCCGGAAAATGTCCGCGAAATCGGAGCGGACATTATCCTTGGCAATACATATCACCTGATGCTGCGTCCGGGAGCAGAACGCGTGGCGAGGCTGGGCGGTTTGCACAATTTCATGAACTGGGAGCGCCCGATACTGACAGACAGCGGCGGCTATCAGGTGATGAGCCTGTCCGATCTGCGCAAACTGACCGAAGAAGGCGTCGAATTCCGCAGCCATCTGGACGGGTCAAAGCACATGCTGACGCCGGAACGATCAATGGAAATCCAGCGCCTGCTCGGCTCCGACATCGTGATGGCGTTCGATGAATGCCCGCGTGCAGACCGGCCCCGTGACGAAATCGCATCAAGCATGGAGCTTTCGATGCGGTGGGCAAAGCGCAGCCGCGAAGGCTTTGACTGCGGTGAGGAACACGCGGCCCGTTCCGCATTGTTTGGCATCCAGCAGGGTGCTCTTGATCAGGACTTGCGCAAAATCAGCGCGGAGAAACTCATTGATATCGGTTTTGACGGTTACGCTGTCGGTGGGCTTGCTGTCGGTGAAGGGCAGGAAGCGATGTTCGGCGTGCTCGATTACGCGCCGGAGATGCTGCCTGCGGATCGCCCGCGTTATCTGATGGGCGTGGGCAAGCCGGATGATCTGGTTGGTGCAGTGGAGCGGGGCATCGACATGTTCGATTGCGTGCTTCCCACACGTTCAGGCCGCAACGGGCAGGCGTTCACCTGGAACGGGCCGATCAATCTCCGCAATGCCCGCTTTGCCGAGGATGAAGGGCCGCTGGACCCGAACTGCGATAACTATGTCTGCCAGAACTACAGCCGCGCCTATATCCACCATCTCATCAAATCGGGCGAGATATTGGGCGCAATGTTGGTGACCGAGCATAATCTTGCCTTCTATCAATCCTTGATGCGGGCGATGCGCGATGCCATTGAGCAGGGGCGCTTTGCAGCTTTTGCCGCAGAATTCCGGCGCAATTATCTTGGAAGTTCCGACTGATGCCCAAACAGCCTGAAGCGTGTGAGACGATGATTGATGTTCGCGAGGGCGTCGATGCAACAGATCGCGAGCTTGTCGCGCTGCTTGAGCGCCGTTTCGGCTATATGCGGGCTGCCGCCCGTATCAAGCCGAACCGCGAAGCTGTCCGCGATGAAGAGCGCAAGGCTGCCGTTATCGCAGCCGCCGTGGCCGAAGCTGAGGCACGCGGTATCCCGCCAGGGGTGATTGCCGATGTCTGGGAAACGCTGGTCGAGGGTTCGATCGCCTACGAATTCGGCGTCTGGGACAAGACGCGCGTCTGAATAGCGTTGGCCAAGCTCTGCATGCCATGGCATTCTCAGACGGTTACATATCTGAGGAATGACTGATGGCGATGGATGCGGGACTGGCGGGAATTCTGGGCGCTGCGATTGGTGCGTCAGCATCGTTGGCAGGAATACCACTTACGCATTGGGTACAGCAGCGCAAAGCGTCTTCGCTTGCGGAAAAGCGGCGCGCGCGTCTGCGCGGGATGCTGAGTGGTAAGCGATATACCTGGCGCAGTCTTGAATCGCTGGCTGCATCAATCGGGGCTGATCCGCAGACGACTATGGAATTGCTGATCGAGATTGATGCGCGTGCATCCTTCAGCAATTCCAATTCATGGGCGCTGGTTTCCCGCGCGCCATGGCCCGACGATCTTCAGCCTGTCGAGGGTTGATTACCGCAAATGAAAAGGGCGGCCCCGAAGGACCGCCCTTTTCATTCGTTGAGCGAAGTTCTTAGCGCGAATAGAATTCGACGACGAGGTTCGGTTCCATCGTGACCGGATAGGGCACTTCGTCAAGCTTCGGCACGCGGGTGAACGCGACCTTGTCATTGCCTTCCGGCACGACATAGTCGGGGATTTCACGCTCAGGCAGGCTCTGTGCTTCGATGACCAGCGCCATTTCCTTGGCCTTGTTGCCGAGGCTGATGACATCGCCAACGTCGATGCGACGGCTAGGAATGTTACACTTCACACCGTTCACATAGATGTGGCCGTGGTTCACGATCTGGCGTGCAGAGAAGATCGTCGGAGCGAACTTTGCACGGTATACGATCATGTCCAGACGACGCTCAAGCAGGCCGATCAGGTTCTGGCCGGTGTCACCCTTCATGCGGGTGGCGTCCTTATAGGTCGAACGGAACTGCTTTTCGGTGACGTCGCCGTAATAGCCTTTCAGCTTCTGCTTGGCGCGCAGCTGAAGACCGAAATCGGACATCTTGCCCTTACGACGCTGACCATGCTGGCCCGGACCGTAGGAACGCTTGTTAACCGGAGAATTCGGACGACCCCAGATGTTTTCGCCCATCCGGCGGTCGAGTTTGTACTTGGCGCTTTTGCGCTTTGACATAAGTCTTTCCTTCAAATTTGCAGGCCTGCCCCGTTGGCAGGCGTTTAACCCGGCATCGCACCGCTGGATATTAATCCAGCGCGGCCACCGCTTCACCGGGATGCGGAGCCCATTTGCGAAGGCGCGCGAATAGCAGGAACGCGCGCCCAGTCAATATCTCGCGAACACTATTTGGTATCAAATGACACCAAAGGCACCTGATCAGTTATAACGCCCGCGCTGCGCCCGGCGCCATTCCTTCCAACCTTCCTTTGTTTTGCAGACCTTTGTGCGCCGACGGCTCGACATGTCGGCTGCAATGCTGCGGCAGGTCGTCTTTTCTTCCTTGGCGACCTTTTCCTGCTTCTTTGCAGCCTCTTCCGCTGGCACATCCTTCTTCTCGGTCTCAGGATCAGCCGGTGTCATCGCAAATGCAGCTCCGGCCGCGAACGGAAGACAGGCAAGCGCGACAGCGCGAGGAAGGCGAAGGGTCATGTTCAGTTCTCTCTTGATCAGGGGGATCGGACGAATTGAGGGGCTAGGCGTATCGCACTGACAAACATGCCGCCACCAATTTCTCGGCCAACAACAATCACTCGTCGTCAGAAGTCTTGCGCTCTGGCCGCTCAAGAGTGCTCAGTATACCGCGCAAAGTGCGCACTTCGAGGTGGTTCCAGCCCGGCTTGGTCAGAACACTGCGCAGTGTGCGCTTTGTGGATTCGCGACGGGGTTCGGGCAGGAAATAGCCACGCGGTTCAAGCAGGCGCTCAAGATGGCCGATAAGGCCGTCGAGCTGATCCTGCGGGGCAGGCGGCAATGTTTCGTCTTCCGACGTTGGCTGGACAAGATCCGCATTGCCCGCCTGTTCGCGGCCGATTCTGGACCACTCATAAGAGACGAGGATCACAGCCTGGGCGAGATTGAGAGAGCCGAATTCCGGATTGATCGGAACCGTCAATATGTGCCGCGCTAACGCCACATCCTCCGTTTCCAGCCCAGAACGTTCAGGACCGAACAGGATCGCGTGTTTGCCGGGCTGCGAATGGATCAGTTCGGCAGCACCGTCTGCGCCGACAACCGGCTTGGTCACTCCGCGCTTTCGCACTGTCGTTGCGTAGACATGCTCGCAATCGGCGACCGCTTCTGCCGTTGTCTCAAACACTTTTGCCTGATCCAGCACGATGTCCGCGCCAGAGGCCGCTGGTCCGGCCGATGGATTGGGCCAGCCATCACGCGGCGCGACAAGGCGCATCTCCACCAGCCCGAAATTCAGCATGGCGCGCGCGGCCTTGCCGATATTCTCGCCCAGCTGCGGCCGGATAAGCACGATTACAGGCTTTTGAGGATTTGAATGCGCCGTCGCCACCAGACTATTCCTTCGCGGCTTCGGCGACGGTGCTGGCAAATTCCTCAAAATCGCGGGCTTCGGAAAAGTCGCGATAGACGCTGGCGAACCGGATGTAGGCAACGCTGTCGATGCCGCGCAGGCCGTCCATCACCATTTCACCCAGCTTGGCAGAGGGCAGCTCAGCTTCTCCCGCAGTTTCGACTTGCCGTTGTATTCCGGATACGAGTCGGTCGATCTGTTCCTCGGTCACGCCGCGTTTACGGCAGGCGAGGGCAACGGACCGCTCCAGCTTAACGCGATCAAACGGTTCACGCCGAAGCTCTCCACCGTCAGGGCCAGCCTTGACGATGGAGACTTCGCGCAATTGCACGCGTTCGAAAGTTGTAAAACGAGCGCCACAGGACGAGCACTGCCGACGCCGCCTGATGGCGGTCGAATCTTCGGCGGGGCGACTGTCT
>JAXHVK010000146.1:0-6537 GCA_034211135.1 Pseudomonadota bacterium | reverse complement strand
GTCGGTACAGGGCTTTGAGTTTGATACGACGATCCGGCCGACGGACGGCCTCGTCCTGACGTTTGCAACGACCTATCTCGATCCGCTGTTCGACAGCTTCCCGGGATCGGTTGTGGGCGATCTGACAGGTCAGCGTCCGGCCGGTATTCCAGAATGGACGATCGCGACTTCGGCAACTTACACGCACGAATGGGACAGCGGTACGCGCCTTATCAGCCGTATTGATTACAACCATGAGAGCAATGTCGACATCAATAACGGCCTGCCGACCTTCAACTTCGCCAATGGCAACACGGAAATCTTCCGTCGTGAAGTCAATCTGGTGAACACCTCGGTCACGCTGGCACTGGATAGCGGCCTCGAATTCGGCCTGTGGGCACGCAACCTGCTTGACGATGAGTACATCCTCACCGTCTTCGATGGTGTTGCTCAGTCGGGCACGGTTTCGGGTTACCCAAGCCAGCCGCGCACCTATGGTGGCACGGTCCGCTTCAAGTTCTGATCGCTGAAACGATCAGTTTAACCCAAAAGGGCTCCGCGCAAGGCGATGCGCGGGGCCCTTTTTCTTTTGTGCCTCTCCACAATTTTTCCCGTCGGCATTGTAAAACTCTCGGGAATGTGGTGGTTTTCGTGCCCGAGTATAACTCGAACCAAATTGCTATGGGGGATCATAATGGAATGGATGATTTTGCCGTTTAAGCGGTACGCCGATTTTCAGGGGCGCTCGCGCCGCAAAGAGTTCTGGATGTTCGCATTGCTGAACATCATTATCGGTTTGGTGCTTGCCGGACCGTTTTACTTTTCAATGGTTGGCAGCGCGGTTGAAGCCGCCGCCGCCGGAGCATCCGAAGATGCAGCGGCTGCCGCAGCCTTGGGCGGCGCAGGCATGTTTTCCATGGTCGGCATCGGGCTCTACGGGCTTTATGCTCTCGCTGCGCTGATCCCCAACATTGCCGTGACCGTGCGCCGTTTCCACGATCGCGATATGTCGGGTTGGTGGTATCTTGGCTTTATCGTCGCTTCGATGATCCCGTTTGTTGGCATCCTCGCCAGCATTGCGTTGATCGTTATTCTGGCTTTGCCCGGTACCGACGGGGCGAACCGGTTCGGACCGGACCCCAAAAACCCGTATCAGGAAGATGTCTTCGCCTGATTGGCAGGACAGGCTGATGAAGAAGGGGGCAGGGCCAGCGATGGCTCCGCCCCTTTTTTCTGGTCCTTAAAGTTCGCGCAGGGCTTGCGCTGGTTTCGCCCGTAAAAGGGGCAGGGACCCGCCCAGGGCAAAGGCCAGCACCATCGCGAGGCCAAGGCCTAGAACCGATATGACCTGACCCCAGTCGGGCAACCAGTCGAATTCAAACAATTGCGTGACAATCACCCAGCCAAGGCCAGCGCCCAAAGCCAGCGCGACCAGAGCCAGCGCGCTCGCGATCAGGCCATATTCGGCAAGCTGCATCATCAGGATCTGACGGCGGCTTGCCCCCAAAACGCGCAACACTACCGTGTCATAAGTCCGCGCCGCACGCGCGGCGGCAATCGCCCCCATCAACACCGCCAGCCCCGCCAGTACCGCAACGGCTGCGGCAGCCAGCGTAGCCAGGGCAACCTGTTCGAGGATAACGCGCGCTTCAACCAGAACTTCGCCCACATCCACGACGGAGCTGGAAGGAAATTCGCGAACCATTGCGCGCAACACTTCTCCGCGGGCCTCCACGATGTCCTGCCCGCCTCCCGGCGTGTTCAGCTCAACCGATGCGGCGAGATTGTGGGGCACATCATCCAATGTGTTGGGTGAGAAGACGAGCGTGAAATTGAAGCCCATGCTTTCCCAGTCGATCTGCCGCAGATTGGCGATGCGGACCTCACGTTCTGTTCCCAGCACACCGATGGTAAGATAATCGCCGACATCAAGACCAAGAGCACGCGCGCCTTCGGCATTGACCGATACGAGCATTTCTCCGGTGTGGTCGGGTTCCCACCATTCCCCTTCGACCAGAGTATTGCCGACAGGCAGTTCGTCCGAATAGGTCAGCCCGCGCTCTCCGTTGAGGAACCAGCCGCCTTCGGGGATTTCTTCAAGTTCTGACACGCGCTGCATGTCGCCTTTGGGGCCGTAAGCGAGAACGGCGCCGCGCAGGGTAGGGACCGTGCGGATTTCGGCATCGGGGAAACGCTGGCGAACCAACCCCTTGAACGCGACTTCACCTTCGCGTGGTACGTCGATCACGAAATAGTCTGGCGCCTCTTGCGGGACGCGGCTTTCGATATTGCCGTCGATGGCGGTCTGTACGCTTGCGAGCAGGACAAAAGCGGCAAGCCCGAAGCCCAGAGCCGTAACAAGCGCGCCAGTCGGTGCGCCAGGGCGGTAGATATTGGCAAGAGCGGATCGCAGAATCGGATTGGAAGGGCGCGGCAGATGGCGTGCAATCGCGGTGATGGCCAGACCCAGCGCCGCCAGCAGGCCAAGAGCTATGGCGGCTCCGGCGAGGAAGCTGGCTGACAGGATCAGGCGATCAGTCGTCAGCAGAGCGAGGGCGCAGATAGCCAGCAATCCGATACCAGTAGCCACCAGCGCGCGCCGGTCCTTGCCAAGGGGTGCGATGCGACTGCGCATCAGGGCCATTGCGGGAAAAGTTCGCGCCCGAAGCAGCGGTGCCGCGGCAAAGGCAAAAGCCACCAGCAAACCATACGCTCCGGCAAGGATCAGCGGGGCAGGCTCAATCACAAAGCCGCCTTCGACAGGTAGCAGGCCCTGCAATGCCGCTCCGAATATGGGAGTGACCAGAACGCCCACGGCCAAACCCGCTATGCTTCCCACAATCGCTGCCGCTGCAATTTGCAGCGCGTAGATGCGGACAATGTCGCCGGACGAAGCACCCAGGACCTTCAGGGTCGCAATGCTGGCGCGGCGCTGGTCTAGATAGGATGAAACCCCGCCTGCAATACCAATCCCAGCAATGACCAGAGCAGCAAGGCCGACAAGTGTCAGAAAATCGCTCATCTGCTCGACGAAACGGTCTGCTCCGGGCGAAGCGCGGTTGCGGGTGCGAAAGTCGAAACCGGCATTGGGAAATGCCTGTTCATACGCTTCAATGGCGTCACCGGGGTCCAGGCTGTCGTCTGTGAAAGCGACACGGTACTTGCTTTGATACAGGGCACCCGGTGCAAGCAGCCCCGCGCGTGCTGGCACTTCCTGTGCGACGATCACTGTCGGGCCAAGCTGGAACCCTTCGGATAAGCGGTCCGGCTCATCGTCGATGATACCGCCTGCGATCAGGGTTGTAGTGCCGATGCGGAACTGGTCGCCCGTCGCGATGTCAAGGCGATCCATTGCGCCCTGCGACAGCCAGGCGGTGTTCCCGGTTGGCGCTGCGACTTCACGGCCGTCAGTCAGGGTGAGAGCGCCAAATAGCGGCCATTGGCTATCGACTGCCTTAAGCTCTATCGGCGCGGCGTTGCCTTCGCCTGTTGCTCCTGTTTCGGCATCGCTGATCGCCATGGCCTGCAAGCGCGTGCCGCCCGATACCTTACCCAAATCGGCAAGGGCTGCGAGTTCGTCATCGTTCAGGCTGCGCTGCCACACTTCGACTTCGATATCGCCGCCAAGGATAACCTGCCCGCTGGCTTCGAGCTCCCGCTCAATTGACGCAGTGAGAGTGCCGATTGCGGCGAGCGCTGCTGTGCCGAGGAAAATGCACACCAAAAGCAGCCTCAAACCCTTGAAGCGGGCGTTGAGGTCGCGCCGCGCCATTTTCCATGCGTCGGACCAGCTCATGCCGTTTGGGCTGCCTGTGGCGCTCACGCGGCTTTCACCTGTGCTTCGCCAGGACGATCAGATGCAATCTTGCCGTCGGCCATTGTCAGCACACGCTCACACTTTTCCGCCAGCGCGCGGTCATGCGTGATGATGAGCAGAGTCGCGCCTGTTTCTGCGCGGCGTTCGAACAGCAGTTTCACGATCTCTTCGCCGGTGGTGACATCCAGATTGCCGGTCGGTTCATCGGCAAAGATCAGATCGGGACGCGGCGCGATGGCGCGGGCGATGGCAACGCGTTGCTGCTCTCCGCCCGAAAGCTGTGTGGGGTAGTGATCAATCCGGTGACCCAAGCCGACAGATGACAGTTCGGCTTCGGCCCGCGCGCTGGCATCCTTATCGCCCGCCAGTTCCATCGGCGTCGCAACGTTTTCGGTCGCAGTCATTGTCGGCAAAAGGTGGAAAGCCTGGAGCACGATCCCGATGCGTCCACGCCGGGCCTGTGCCAGCCCGTCTTCGTCAAGGCGGGTGAAGTCTTGTCCGGCGACTGTCAGCTCCCCGCCGCTGGCCCGCTCCAGCCCGGAAAGAACAGCCATCAGGGAGCTTTTGCCTGAACCCGATGGCCCGAGCAGGGCGACCACTTCGCCATGCGCAATATCGAGGTCGATACCCTTCAGGATTTCAACCGGCGCGGCATTGCTGCCAAGGGTGAGGGTGAGATTGCGCGCGCTGATCGCGGGCTGGCGAGATGTTGATGCAGGGTTTGTCACAGAAACCAGATGGGATAGAGGCGCGTTAGAGGCAAGGACCATTCAGAAAGACTGATACATGCCAATACAAAAATACCTGAGAAACTGGGCCGTCGCCGGCCTTGCGGCTTTCGCCTTGATGGCGTGTAGTGAAAATGCCGAAGACGCCGCAGCGGTTCCCGCATCGGGCGCGGCGGTAAGCGGGGGCGAGGAAACCGCACCGCCAATTCCGGTCATGGGCGAGGAAGTGCGCATCCTTGCCTTCGGCGACAGCTTGTTCGCGGGTTATGGATTTGAAGACCCGGACACGGACAGCTATCCCGCCAAACTGGAAAGCGCCCTGCGTGCTCGCGGCGTGAATGCTCGCGTGGCAAATGCGGGTGTTTCAGGTGATACGTCTGCCGCTGGTTTGAAGCGGCTTGGGTTTATCCTCGATGCTCAGGCGCAAAAGCCTGATCTTTTTATACTGGAGCTGGGCGGCAATGATTTGCTGCGCGGGCTTTCTCCCGATCAGACGCGCGCCAATTTCGTCGCGATGCTCGATGAATTGAAAGAGCGTCAAATTCCTGTCCTGATAATGGGTATGCGTGCACCGCCGAATTACGGGCCGGAATTCCAGCAGGCGTTTGACGATCTGTACGGTGAGCTGGCCACACAGTATGAGACGGCTTTGATCCCGTTCTGGCTGGAGGATATCTATCAAAAGCCGGAGCTGTTCCAGAATGATCGCATTCACCCGACTGTAGAAGGCGTGGAGGAGCTGGTCGCGTCCACTGTGGACGGCGTATCAGCCGCTTTGCCTGAGCCTTCGGAAAGCTAGAGCCTTTCGAGAGAGCCGCCGCTGACGCGCCAGATGGCAGCTTCCTCCGCAATCTCTTCAAACGGCCCCAGTTCGGTGCCCGTCATCCAGACCTGAGCCTTTCCTGCGCGCAGCCGCCGGAACAGCTCCGCACGCCTTACCGGATCAAGATGCGCTGCCACTTCGTCCAGCAAAAGCACGCTGGGTCGTCCTTCAGCCGCCAAAACGCCGTGGGCAAGGGTGATGGCGATCAGCATCGCCTTTTGCTCTCCGGTTGAGCAGGAAGCCGCCGGAACGCCGGTGGAAGACATGACGACTTCCAGTTCATCGCGTTGCGGGCCGGTCAATGCGCGACCGGCAGCTGCATCACGCCGACGCTCTCGCGCAAATGCGGCCAGCAGTTCTGCCGCATCGGCGGGACCGCCGGCTCGATATGTCAGTGTTGGCTTTGCAAACGGCTCTGGCGGGAGGGCTGACAATTCGTCAGTGAGCATCGCGATCAGACGCGCACGCGCAGCAGTGACGTGCGCGCCATGCTGCGCGGCCTGAGCCTCTACCGCGTCCAGCCATCGGGCATCGCTGCGCTCTTCCAGCAGGCGGTTGCGTTCTCTCAGTGCGGTTTCGTACTGCGACACGGCCTTGGCGTGCCCTGGCTCTACCGCCAGCGCCATGCGGTCAACAAATCGGCGGCGTGCGCCCGCGCTGTCCGTGAACAAGCCGTCCATGGCGGGGGTTAACCAACTGACGGCATGCCATTCGGACAGTGCGCTGGCGCTGGCATCCGCGCCATTGATGCGAACCAGCCTCCGCGTTGGCTTGTCGGGCTGCGTGTAAGTGCCGATCCGCGCGGATACCTGTCCCTGCTCGATCAGGCTTGCACCGATTGTGAAGGACGCTGGCGCCCCTTCCTCTCCGGTATTGCGGGCAAGCTGGGGCAGGGGAGCACGGCGCAGGCCGCGGCCTGGCGACAGCAGGCTGATCGCCTCCAGCACATTGGTTTTGCCCGCACCATTCTCCCCGACAAGCAGGTTGAAATGTGCGGTCTCCGTCAGAACGGAAGACGCGTGATTGCGGAAGTTTTCAAGAGTGATCTTCGCGAGCGGCATAGTCGAATTGGGGACTAGCACGCAGGCGCGCTGTGGCCAGAGGCAGATGCCCGAAAATGCCAATCCCAACAGATGGTGAAAATCCCCAACCTTTCGGATTGATTAACGAAACGTCAGTTTACAAAAGGT
>JAXHVK010000145.1:0-6645 GCA_034211135.1 Pseudomonadota bacterium | reverse complement strand
GGATTGCCCAATGCGACCGCATTGTTCGGACCGGTCGGGAATGAAACCGACAGCGACAGATCGCTGAAATCGGGGCGATTGATGTCCTCGGTGTAGCTGGCACGGAAGATAAGATCGTCCGTCAGCTCCGCGATTACGTTCACTCGCGGCAGGAATTCCGAATAGCTCCCGCTCGACGTGACAGGCGATGCGACGCCATTGGCAATCGCGTTGCCGAAGGAATCGATGCTCGTATCAACCCAGCGGAAACCGATATTGCCGCGCACTGGCCCCGTTTCGAAATTCGCTTGGGCATACAGGGCGTGGGTTTCTTCCTCGACGCGGAATGATGCGCCCAGATTGCCTGCGGCACTGGGATCAAGATCCGCCAGCAGTCGCCCGCCATTGGCAATGGCAGCCTGTCCACCCGGTGTCGCATCAAGCGCCGCCTGAAGTGTTGCGAACACGTTGTCACGATCCGAGAACGAACGGTTCGGATCAATGACCACGAAGTTGCGGAACGCCAGTTCGCGACCGTCGAAGTCACCAAAGTTATCCGGCCCCTGAACAATCAGATCGCCCAGGGCAGAGCCGCTGGGGCTGTTTGCGATTGAGCCTGTGCCAAAGGTTGAACGAACCTGATCGAACTGGCTTGAAGAGCTGTTATAGCGATAGCCTGCGTCAACCGAAGTGATGAAGCCCAGCGCCCCTTCGAGATCGAGGCTGGTGTCAATCCGGAAGGCGTCTTCTTCGTTCTGCGTGCGGTTGTTAGAATTGGTAACCGCATCCAGCACAGTGTTGGCCGGATTCAGCAGGTCATCGACCGTCGGCGCGAAGGGCGATGCAAAATCGACACCGAAGGTCAGCGCACCATTACGCAGATCGTAGATGAACGGAACGCTGTTGTCGTTGCTTGATCCGTCCAGCGGCGTCAGCGGGTTCGGGTTGATGAAGTTGAGCGTGGTGCTGAGGTTCGGGTTTGACGTATCCGATACCGAACGCGACAGCTCGACCCGTGTCGTCAGACGGCCGGTCTCGAATTCCGTGCCCAGACGATACAGTTCACTGGTCGTGACACGCGCACCTGTATCACTGGAAAAACGCAGGTTGGGATCATCGTCATCACGCGCGAGGTTCGGCTGGATTGTACCGAACAGCGCCGCCTGAATACTGCCGAGATCCTGTCCGTCGAGCGAACCGAAATTCACTGTCTCGAAACCGTCCGGCACGTTCACAGTATCAACAGCGCTGACGCCGGAGCCCTGAATACGCGAGCTGTCCTGACGACGTTCCTGATCATTGTAGATCACGTCGAGGAAGAATTTCAGCCCCGGATTGGGCGCCCATTCCAGCGAACCGGCGAGGTTGATCGTCTCATATTCGAAATTCTCGCGTTCCTGATTGAGGAACTGGATGTTGAGGAACGGGAAGTCCGGCCCCGCTGCACCTGCAGCAGTGACGGCCTGTCCTGCTTCGATCAGGTTGTCGCGGTCGACACGTGGACGGAAAGATGTTGCTTCCTGTTCGGTATAGCTGCCGCTGACAACAAAACCGATTTCGCCATCGCCTGCGGACCAGACATCGCCAAAGCTGCCGGAGATGCGCGGTTTCACGCTTTCCGAAAGCTCGCTGTATTCTCCTTGCGCCCGCAGGGAGATGATCGTGTCGGTGATGTCCAGCGGCCGGATCGTACGCAGATTGACTGTACCGCCAACCGATCCTTCGATCGTGGAAGCGGTCGGCGCCTTGATGACTTCTACCGCGCCGATGATGGCAGGGTTGATATCTTCAAAGCTGATGCCGCCGCGGCCGGTGCCGGCAGAAACAGTCTTCACACCGTTGATCAGGACCTGGTTGTCGTTGGTACCGCGGATCTGCACGCCGGTGCCGACACCTGCGGTACGGGTGATCTGGACCCCGGTGACGTTTTCGAGAACTTCGGCGAGGTTCTGGTCAGGCAATTTACCGATATCTTCTGCCTGAATGACTTCGATCAGGCTTTCGGCATTGCGCTTTTCATTCAGCGCGCTTTGCAGGGAACTGCGGATGCCGGTGACGACGATTGTCTCACCATCGGTGTTTTCGGCAACATCAGTGTTTGAAGAAGCATCCTGCGCAAAGGCGGTGCCAGGCACGAGAGCGATAGCCGATCCGGCAAGCATTCCCGCAATCATCTTGTTTCTGCGCACAGGCGTACGCTTCGGCGTGAACCGAATCCCCATAATTACTCTCCCTTGTGATTCTATTGTTATTAAGACGGAAGGTATATTGGTATATTCGATTGTCAAGCCAAATGGCAGGCGTTAGGTGATAAGTCTGTCATACCAATTTGGTACAAAGCGCATTGAGGGGCTTGGCGATCCCGTGGCGCTGTGATGCACGCACGTGCTGAACCGCCGGAAAAGGCGGGATTGAGCGAATTTTGTGGAATGTCAGATCGAGATGGTGCCGGTTGCAGGAATCGAACCCACGGCCTGATGATTACAAATCAACTGCTCTACCAACTGAGCTAAACCGGCGCGCCATCTGATGTGAGGGGGAGCCTCTAGGCGAAAGGTTCCGCCGGCTCAAGTGGCAAAGCGACGGAATTTGACAATCCCATATCAAAGCCCGGCGACGGGGCAGATTACAACGCCCTCAAGCAGCGAAGCGTTAGGGCAGATTACAACGCCCCGAATGTCCAGCCTTCGGTCCATGCGATTTCAGCGGTCAGAAATCGCGGATTCCAGCGTTTGCTTTCCGGCGCGACTTTGCGAAGCCATGCGGCGGTCAGGAGTGCGTCTGATGAATGGTCGTCAATCTCGCCCACGGCATCGACTGGCGGACTGTCCAGCACTTTCAGCGCGGCATTCAGATCGGCATAGGTCAACAGCTTCGTGCGCGCGCCCAGATTGGCAGCCTCGCGACTGGCGAGGCCGGTGTAAATCTCAACCAGGACACTGCCTTTTTGCGGGCTGGTGCGATCAGGCACGGGGTCCATCGGCCAGACATTCAGCGCGCCGCGCAACTGGTGCAGCATCCGCATTCCGGTGAGTGAACTTTTCCCGACCTGCGCTGCGCCGACGAGATTGAAATTGCTGACTGGGCGGCATTTCTGCGCTCGTTGCGCGCCTTCTGCCACGCGGAAACGGCCTTCGCGGGTGATGGAATCGGGCAGCAGGAAATGCGCGCCTTCTTTGTCTTTGCCGTGGCGGAAATACTCGCTCGCCTCGGGATGATCGACAAAGCTTTGCGCCCCAAGATGCGGATCATCAGCGCAGATTTCGTCGATCAGCGCCCACAGCTTCTTGGCATTGCGCGGTGACCGGTCCCAGCCGGGAAAGAACCCGCCCGCATCCTGATAAGGCAGGCTGATGCCCAGATCCGCCCCCACCAGTGTGCGCGGCGGCAGGTCTTCGCGCAGCAGCGTCATCACTTCATGACGCGACCAGCCGCGCGCGGGCGGATCGACCAGAACAGGCGGGCCGCCGTCTGCTTCGGCGATGGCGAGGGCTATACCCTTGTGCCGCTCTCCCTTCGCGCCTGACCAGTCGATGGCGAGGAAGTGGTCAAATTGCGGAACCTTCATACCGTCCGCTCCCGTCGCAGCCTGTCCCAATAGTCCATCCGCTCTTTCACCTTGCGTTCAAAGCCGCGTTCGACGGGGGCATAGAAATCCTGCGGGGCCATATCTTCCGGCCAGTAATTGTCGCCCGAAAACCCGTCTTGGGCGTTGTGATCGTAGGAATAGCCTTCGCCATAGCCGATGTCTTTCATCAGCTTGGTCGGCGCGTTTAGGATGTTGGCGGGCGGCATCAGGCTGCCTGTTTCGCGAGCGGTTTTGAAAGCGGCCTTTTGCGCGGCATAGGCGGCGTTCGATTTGGGCGCGGTCGCGCAGTACAGGCAGGCTTGCACAATCGCCAGCTCACCTTCCGGACTGCCGAGAAAATCGTAAGCGTCCTTTGCGGCAAGGCATTGGGTCAGCGCCTGTGGATCAGCGAGGCCGATATCCTCGCTTGCAAACCGGACCAGCCGGCGAAGGACGTAGAGCGGCTCTTCCCCCGCAGTCAGCATGCGCGCCAGATAATAGAGCGCAGCCTGCGGATCGCTGCCGCGCAGGGATTTGTGCAGCGCGCTGATGAGGTTGTAATGCCCGTCGCGATCCTTGTCATAAACGGCGACGCGCCTTTGCAGGAAAGAGCCGAGGGCTTGCGGGTCAAGCGGCTGGGAAAGCTGCGCGTTATACAGTGTTTCGGCCTGACCCAGCAGGAAACGCCCGTCACCGTCCGCGCTTGCCATCAGGGCCGCGCGCGCCTCTGGCGTCAGGGGCAGCGGGCCTTCCAGCGCCTCCCCTCGAGAAAGCAGCGCATCGAGCGCATCGTGATTGAGCCGTTCCAGGATCAGGACCTGCGCGCGGCTTAACAATGCGGCGTTCAGGGCAAAGCTGGGGTTTTCGGTCGTCGCGCCCACCAGTGTGATTGTCCCGCGTTCGACGAAGGGCAGAAAACCGTCCTGCTGCGCGCGGTTGAAGCGGTGGATTTCGTCCACGAACAACAGCGTCTTGCGCCCCGCATCCGCCATCTTGTCCGCTTCGGCAAAGGCTTTTTTGAGGTCGGCGACGCCGGAGAACACCGCGCTGATCGAGGTGAAGCGCATCCCCACCGCATCAGCCAGCAGGCGGGCGATGCTGGTCTTGCCCGTGCCCGGCGGCCCCCAAAGGATCATGCTGGACAATCTGCCCGCCGCGACCATCCGGCCAATTGCGCCTTCGGGGCCGGTGAGGTGTTCCTGCCCGATTACGTCTGCCAGCGAGCGCGGGCGCAGCCGGTCGGCAAGCGGGGCGTCTGCGCGCGGTTCGTCAGATTTCGCAGCACGCGCGGGTGCATCATTTCCAAACAGGTCAGCCATTCACCCGATGAAATAGGCTCTTGGTCGGAAAATGCCATCGGGCACTTGCTAACGATATTATACGATATATCGTAGACCCATCAAAGATGCAGCAAGGCCTATCGTGGACGCTGCGAAATGGAGTGATGCCGATGACATGGCAGAAATATCGCAAATACAAGCGCGGCAAGGGTGCTGCGTGGGAAATGTACGGACCTGCCATCGCGATGATGGCCGCAGGCGGTCGCTGGAATTCCGACTGGGGTGACTGGACGGGCGACTGGGGCGGTGACTGGTCCGGCGGGCGTGGTGGCCGTGGCGGTCGCGGAGGCGCGCGCCGTCGTGGCCGGATGTTCGGCAGCGGCGAATTGCGCCTCGCTCTGCTGGCGTTGATCGCCGAAGAACCGCGCCACGGCTATGAACTGATCAAGGCGATTGAGGAACTGACGGGCGGCACTTACGCCCCCAGTCCCGGCGCGGTTTACCCCACGATCCAGCTGCTCGCAGATGAAGGCAAGATTGAAGAGGCCGAAGCTGACGGCGCGAAGAAACCGTTTCAGGCAACCGATGAAGGCCGCGCCGAGCTGGAGGAGCGCAAGGAAGAGGTCGATACGCTGATGGGGCGTCTGGGCGAACATGGCGAACAGGCGGAAAAGGCCCGTTCTCCCGATCTGGGCCGCGCGATGGGCAATCTTGCCAATGTGCTCAAGAACAGGGCGCGCAATGGCGGGTTCGATCGCGACAGCATGAACGCAATCGTCGACATAATCGACGAAGTGGCCAAGCGTATCGAGAGGTTGTGATCAGGCCGCAGCTGTGATTAGCTCCCTCCCGGGATCGGGTCGCGCCGGTCATGGGAGGGAAAATCATGGCTACTGTAGTGGGCGAAAGCCCGAAAACACCCTGGCATATCTGGGCCGTGGGCGGCGTATCGCTGCTGTGGAATGCGGGCGGGGTGATGAGCTATCTCACCACCAAGCTGGGCGCTCTGGACGAGGCAAGCTTTCCGCCTGAGCAACTGGTATTCTTTGACAGCTTCCCCGCCTGGGCGAGCGCGTTCTGGGCGCTGGGTGTCTGGGGGTGTTTTCTGGGGTCAGCGGCGCTTTTGCTGCGCAGCAAGTGGTCTGTCGCATTGTTCGGCGTGTCCATCATCGGCCTGATCGGGACAACCGCCTACCAACGATTTAGCGGCGCATTGCCCGAATCCATGCAGACGACGGGGCACAATGCCTTCGCATTGGCGATCTGGATAATCACGATTGCGCTGTTCCTGTATGCACGCCGGATGGCGAATGCAGGGGTTCTGCGCTGACCCGATCAGCCTTTGGCAGACTTTGCCTTCAGCTTCGCTGCGTCCCTTTCCTGAAGGGCGCGGCGATCATTGATGAGGCGTATGTAGGTTTCCGCCACCACGGCATTGATTGCTTCCCAGCTATATTCGCGGCTGCGATCCTCGCCCGCCTTGCCATGGGCGGCGCGCATGGCGGCATCGGTGCAATAAGGTGCAATCGCATCGGCAAAGCGGCTGGCTGTTTCAGCGGTGTTGGAACCGGGGGGCACCAGTTGGCCGGTTTGCCCCTCTATCACAAGGCTGGCGGCACCGGTTGCTCCGGCGGCGACGACAGGCAGACCGCAGGCCATCGCTTCCAGTGTGACATTGCCGAATGTTTCGGTGATGGACGGGTTGAAGAAGATATCCCCGCTGGCCAGCGCCGATCCAAGGTCAGCGCCCGTTTTGAAACCGGCAAAGATGCCACCGGGCAGGGCCTCTTCAAACCAGCCGCGCGCCGGACCATCGCC
>JAXHVK010000144.1:0-6857 GCA_034211135.1 Pseudomonadota bacterium | reverse complement strand
CAGCGGCCAGCATCCCCGCATTTCGAACTGGCGCAGGATTGCGAGGCCGTAATTGGTGATTGACGCGCCAATGCGCGGGATGACGGCATCATACCCGACCATCGCCTCACCATTGTAAAACACCTCCGGTCGGTGGCTGGCGATATGCACAGTGCAGCGCGTGGTGTTAAGGATATCAAGAGTGTGCCCGCGTTGTTCAGCAGCTTCCACCAAACGCTTATGCGAATAGAGATTGGCATTACGGGCAAGCATCGCAATTTTCATGCGGATTTGGTCCTTTGAATTTCACAAGTCAGGGCTTGTGCCTCCTCACCGCCTTTATTCCCGCCGTTTGCAACCAGGAATGTCCGCTGTCTACGAGAAAACGGCGGCGCAAAGATGACCGTCCTATCAGCATCGGAAACTTCATTTCGGAACGATCCGCCAGACTTATTTCAGCACGGAAACGGACATCTCCGATAACCATCGGCGTTTTAATCACATAACGTTGCTGGGTTTCCCCGTTAGAGCTGGTGATGCCGCGTATATCGACCTGCACAGCTTCGCAGCAATGTTCCTCGCCATCCCAATCGACCGCGAAGCGCACCATAGTTTTGCCATCACGGTCGAAGGTTTCGATCACCCGGCCATGAAGCGAAGACGTGCGCGCTCCGCTGTCAATTTTTGCCGGAATGGCACGCAGCCCAAGATCCGGAAGCTCAACCAGCTCGCGCCATCCGACTATCGGTAGTGCAGCTTCATCCGCGCTCAAGGGGCACCGTCGGGCTGCAGAATTGCAAGCCCGTCCCCGCCATCGCCAACCTTGATCCGCCGGATCAGTTCGCCGTTCTGATAGTCTACCTCAGCGACGGTATCGCTGGCGGTTTCCGCGACATAAATCGTGTTGCCGTCATCAGACCACAGAATCGTGACCTGAAACCGGTCTTGCGCCTCCTCGGCAGAGGAGACGGCGATTGTCCGCACCACTTTTGCCGTGTCCAGATCAATCACGCTCAGACTGCCATCGGCCAGATCAGACGTGATCGCTACGTCCCCTTGAGGACGAACCAGCAAACGCAGCGGGAAACGTCCTGTGCTGACCGTTTTACGCACTGCCATTGTCACCGGATCAAGTTCAAACGCCTGGTCGGAACCGCGCGCTGACACCCACAGCGCCTTTCCATCCGGTGCAAGAGAGATACCTTCCGGTTCCTCACCCACCGTAACAGAGAGCGGGTCTTCACTTCCGCGAAGGTCGATCCGTGTCACCGTTTTCGAGCCGAGATCAGTCGTCCATGCCCAGCGCGTATCAGGTGCAACAGCCAGCATGTGGCTGCCCTCTTTGCCCGTGGCAAACTCCATAACCTGCGCATCGCCAAGCGGGTTGCCGATCCAGAAAATCGACTTGCGCCCCTCTGCCGTGGCGAAGATATCGCCATCTTCATGCCAGACAATGCCGTGCGGGCGGGCATTCTCACCCAGATCAATGCTCGCCACTTTCTCAAGCCCCGCCGTAGCAAGGATATCTACAGTAGTTCCGCCATAGCACCCGACCGCCAGATGATTGCCATCGGGTGACAAGGCAAGCTCATGCGGAGTGGTGCATGTCGGAACCCGTCGCATCTCCTTACCCGTCGCAAGATCGACTACGGAGAGGTCATTGCCGCGCTTGTTCGTCACATAAAGCGTTGCGCGCGGTGCATTCGCATCCGGCTCTGGCGGAACATCCTGAGCGATGGCGCAAGCGGGTAACGCACAAAGACCGATAGCGGCTATGAGCGACCTCATGATGATGCCGTCTCCTCTGCGGGCGGCGCCTTTTCGCTGTCGTCTTTTTCTTCCTCATCACCATCAAAGGCGACATCCCAGTAATTCTGGGCGATGCCGAGATAACGCGTCAATGCCTCGGCAAACACCTTTGACGGAATACCGTCACGGCGGGTCAGGATGGCCCACTGCATAACGGGATCACCATCCTCATCACGCCAGACGGACACGTATTTGTTGGTGTAGTTCGCCTTTGCAATCGCCGCATCGGATATCGGCACATTGCGGTTCCAGCTCGTCGAAAGCACCAGCGTCTCGCAAAAATCAGGGATCGCCTCGTCACAATCGGAAAACAGCACAAAGGAGTTCAGCTCTTCGTTTGTGATCCTGATAGACGCGCTTGATTCGCCATCACGAGGGATCAGTTCGACATCATCGAAACCGGCAGCGCGAACAGCGGCAAGAACGCCATTGGCATCCGTTGCCGATACCATTGCGGGTCCTTCGGGAGATTTGGCCTGCCCCTCTTCCTTATCCTGTGCCGCAACGGGCGCGGCATGCAGGATCAGGGCGAGCGCGGCGAGCCCGATGCGATTTACCATCCGGTTTCTTGTCCTTTGTTTTGTTCTTCGAGCCAGTCCATCAACGGCGCGAAATATTCAACCATAGCCTTGCCCGACATCTGGCGTTCGCGAGTGAAGGCCTCCAACGCATCCGGCCAAGGCTTGGATGCGCCCATGGCGAGCATAGCGTTCAGGTTCTCACCAACTTCCTTGTTACCGTAGAAGGAGCAACGATGCAGCGGCCCTTCCCAACCGGCAGTGTCGCAGGCCGCCTTGAAGAACTGGAATTGCAGCAGCCGCGCAAGGAAATAGCGGGTGTAACTGACATTGCCCGGCACGTGATATTTCGCTCCGGGGTCAAAAGCACCTTCGGGTCGCTCAACTGGTGGAACAATGCCCTGATATTCGCGGCGAATTTCCGTCCAGGCCGTGTTGTAATCCTCCGGCGCAACGCTGCCATCGAACAGGCTCCAGCGATAACGGTCAATCAGCAGGCCGAATGGCAGGAAAGCCACCTTGTCCATCGCCTGACGCAGCAGCAGGCCGATATCCTTGTCTGCGCTGGGCACCTGATCGGGTTCGAGCATGCCGATCTGCACCAGATATTCCGGCGTGATAGACAGCGCGATCATGTCCCCGATCGCTTCGTGGAAGCCGTCATTGGCGCCCGTGAGGTGGAGGAAATCCTCCTTATTATAGGCGCGCTGATAGTAATTGTGGCCCAGTTCGTGGTGGATCGTGATAAAGTCATCCGCGTTCGGCTTGATACACATCTTGATGCGCAGATCGTCGATATTGTCTACGTTCCATGCAGATGCGTGGCAGACCACTTCGCGGTCGCGCGGCTTCACGAACTGACTGCGCTGATAGAATGTTTCAGGCAGCGGCTCAAAACCGAGTGAGGAGAAGAACTGTTCTCCGATCTTCACCATCTGCACCGCGTCCAGATCTTTTTGCTGGATCAGCTCGGTCAGGTCATAACCGATATCGCCTGCCCCTTCAGGCGCGACGAGCGGATAGATATTGCCCCATTCCTGCGCCCACATATTGCCCAGAAGATCAGCGCGGATCGGCCCCGTGGCAGGCTGCACCTCATCACCGTACTTTTCATTCAGCTTGCGCCGGACATAGGTGTGAAGCGCAACGTAAAGCGGCTTCACTTCCTGCCACATACGCTCTGTTTCGGCCGCGAATTCGTCCGGCGTCATGTCATAGCCGGAACGCCACATCGTGCCGAGATCGTCAAAGCCCAGCGCTTTCGCGCCTTCGTTCGCGATGGTCACCATACGGGTGTAATCCTCCCGCATCGGCGCGCCGACATTATCGTGCCAGCTGGCCCACATCTCCGCCTTTTCTTCTGGTGTGCGGTCCAGATTGCCCATTTCAGCTTCGATGTCAGAGCCGTTGATCGGTTCGCCATTGAGTGTGCCCTTCCCCTGCCCGTATTGCGAGCCGAGATCGGTGGCGATGTTGGAAAGCTCTTCTGCCGCGCCGTCACGCGAAGGGGCCGGCAGCGAAATGCCATAGCGCATCATCTTAAGCTTGCGCGCGACTTCGGGATCGAGCCCTTCGACCCTTGCGAATTCGGCGGCCTTATTGGCCCAGTCCACGCTCATTTTCGTCAGCTCCGCCCCGTATTGCGCGGCAAGCGTGTTTGAATCGTGATTGATATTGGTCGCGTTCAACCAAGAGATATGCGCGTATGTTTTGGAGAAATCGAACATCTCCTTTTCCACGCTGGCTACCCACGCTGCGGCACCGTCAGCGGTCCTTGGAAAATCTGCTTCGGCCTCTGCCGTGGCAGGCTCGGCTTCCATATGCGCATCGGCGAAAGCGGGCGTGGCGGTAAGCGTCAGGGCAAGCGCCGCGCAAGTGGTCTTAAGCGTCGTAATGGCGAGTTTCATTGTTGCGATCCTCTCTCGCATTCAAATAATTGGTAATGCGAAGCTTTGCGCCTCGCCGTGTCGGGAATCAAGCGGACTTGACGGAAAACCGCTGCATCACCAATCCGGCTAGAACAGCCAGCGTGGATGCAATGAAAGCGTTGACCTTTATCGGACGCAATCCCGATGCAAGCGTTGCCAGAGTGTCGTCGCCTTTCAGCGTGACCAATTGCACCATTTGCGAGGCAGTCTCGCCCAGATCGCTGACGAGGAAAACCACCCCGCCCAGCATCGCGACCCAGCCCAGAACGCGCACAGGGCCCGCGCCTTCGCTGCGAAAGTGCTGCCCGGCCATGACGCAGCCCAGCCCGTAAATGAGGATGAAGATGATGTCGGAAGCCATCGCGATAACAGCGCGGTCGTATACTCCAGCCTCGGCCCAGCTAGCCTGAATGGCGTTCACCGCTTCAGCAGTTTCAGCACTTTGATGATCCAGAATGCCGCCCGGCACTGCCTCGATAGCGAGCGGAGCGTGGAGGAAAATCGCGATGGCAAAGGCAGCAAGTCCGGTCAGCCACCACCACAGATAAGCGCGCCCCTGCATCATGCAGCGCCTTTCAGAAAATCGACAATTGCCTCACCCAGATCGGGTTTTGTGACGCTGTTCAGATGAGTACCGGGCACTTCGATATAGACTGCATCCGGCAGCATTGCGGCAAGATCACGGGCAGAGCCGTTATCGAAATCCTCATCCCCGCAAACAATCGCACTGGGCATGGCGATATTGCCCAGCGCTTTGAGATCGAACGGGTCCATAGCGTCCAACAGTAAGCGAGCCGCTGTGTGATCCACCCCTTGCGATTTCAGGAATGTGCGCGCGGTGTAAAGCGGGCTGCCCGGTTTGATGGTGTCGAATTCATCAATCACCCGCTTGAAGTGATCGGCGCGGCGTTTCCAGTCGGCAAGCCCTTCCACACCCATTCCGCAAGCGATCAGACGACGCGGCGCCAGCACACCATTTGCCGCGCAATGCAGTGCCGTGCGCGCACCCAGCGAAAAGCCGACAAGGTCAAACGCGCCCTCTTCCAGCTCCAGATGCTCCACCAGGGCAGCCGCATCGCGGACCAGTGCACTTGGCGGGTAAGAGGCGGCGTCCTGCGGAGATGCGCTTTCACCATGGACGCGGAAATCAAGCATGATCACTTCAAAACCAGCATCCGCGAGCCGTTCGTGATGGCCCCACTTCATCCAGTTCATATGCGCGCTGGAAAACAGGCCGTGGAGGAGCACGACGGGCGCACCCTCTCCATAACGATGCACCGCAATGCGGGCGCCGTCGAAGCTTTCAAAATATGTTGTCGTCACCTTCGGGACAGTCCCTTTTGCTCCATGCGCCATTGCGCCATTTCAACGCGGTCCTGACCGAAGAACGGCTCTCCATCGAAGACCAGCGTAGGAACGCCCCAATGGCCCGCCGCTTCTAAAGCGGCCTGATTGTCGGCGATTTCCGCATCCAGAGCCTCTGCTTCATTGGCGGCTTCCGCCTCCATTTCGGCGAAATCCAGTCCGGCACGCTCAGCCGCTCCGGCGAGATGATCGCCTTCGTTCCAGCCCTCAACGCTGCCATCCCAGATCAGGGGTGCAACCTCCGCGGCGAAATCCAGCCCTTTGCCCCGGCACGTTGCTGCCTGTCCCAACCGGCAGATGCGGTGGATATGCGGCTGCTCCTCTGCAATCTCACGCGTCATCAGGTTCTGCACCACGGGATCAGGGCGCGGCCAGCTGATCGGAATGCCAAGGAACTGACCCGCTCTCATGCAGTCCATCACGATGTATCGCGGCGCGGCGGGGTTGCCAGTGAACAGGATATCAGGGTCACGAATGGCAATCGGCCACACGGTGCGCAGCGTTATGCCGAGATCGAATTCGCGCGCCATCGCCCTGTACCGGCCAACAGCGAGATAGGAATAAGGCGATCGGAAACTGAAAAACAGATCGGCTTCAAGTGTCATTTGGCGCTCCCCTCACCAGCCCGAGGCACCTACCTAAAGAAACACTGCGTCCCCGAATAGAGCATTGTTACGGTATCGCCTTCGATGAAGCCGCCCATCCTGTCACCAAGAGAGAATTCTTCTCCAAGCGTACTGCCTTCTAGCATGGCAAAGCCGTCGGCCTCTTGCGCGTCGGACCGCTGGGTGCCGATCTGCACATCACCTACGACTTTAATATCGGATTCAATGGGTTGGTCCGGCGTGCTCACATTCCATCCAGCCAAAGAACCGTTCTGGAAATGCACCGAAAGGCCACCGGGAAAAGCGGTAAAGGAAAGCGGCCCTGCGCCACACTCTTTATTCTGCGTGGTTGTTTCCGGTTCGCCCAGAACAGCAGTCAAAGCCGTTTCAACCTCGCGCTGGCCGGCTGCGAAATAGAACGCTTCCGTGCCGGCGACGAGGCCATCTGCGCGCAATTCCACGGCATCTGCCTCAACCTGCGGAGCGCTTGCCCGCAAAGGCTCCTGCCCCGGCGGCGGCACGCCACCGCTGTCGCAAGCTGCGATTGCGAGACATGCCATTCCGGCCAGAATTGCGCGCATTGGATCAGCCCTTCTTCAAATGACGACGGCCCAGCAGTTCTGCGATCTGAACCGCGTTCAGCGCTGCACCCT
>JAXHVK010000143.1:0-7011 GCA_034211135.1 Pseudomonadota bacterium | reverse complement strand
GCGACTGTATATATTTTTGAAAGGATAAAACCAGCGTTGTATGTGTATACTTATCCATATAAGCACAAGATTCCAATATTTCTCAGTCTCTGTGCTGGTGAAGATGGAAGCAGCACCGATCAACCCGTCAGACCTCGCCATTCTGACAAGTGCGGCCGATTTCGAGAACGCCGAATATTCCGCAGGCAAAGTCGTTGCCGACATGCCCGAACCGTTCTTCTCGGGACAAAAGGCGCGCCACGGCCAGCGTCTGCCCGCCGGTAACGAAGGTGCCGGTACGGTCGTCGCAACAGGCGATGGCGACATGGCAAAGGCGCTGATGGGCCAGCGCGTCGCCTGCGTTCCGGGCAATGCTTTCAGCCAGTACGCCATAGCGGATGCGATGATGTGCCTGCCGCTTGGCGATCATTCGAGCGAAGCGGGCGCATCCAGCTTTGTGAACCCGATGACGGCTCTTGGCTTCGTAGAAACCGCGAAGATGGAAGGGCACGATGCCATCATCCATCTGGCCGCTGCGTCGAACCTTGGCCAGATGCTCAACAAGATCTGTCAGGAAGACGGCATGAAGCTGGTCAACATCGTGCGCCGTCAGGAGCATGTGGACCTTCTGAAAAGCATCGGGGCCGAATACATCGTGAACTCCAGCGATGATGACTACATGGCGCAGCTGCGTGAGGCGATTAAGGCGACGGGCGCGTTCCTTGGCTTTGATCCGATTGGCGGCGGGCAAAACACCGATCACGTGTTGAAAGCGATGGAGCAGGTCGCTGTCACACAGATGGACGAATATTCGCGCTACGGCTCCAATCAGGACAAGAAGATGTACCAGTATGGTCGTCTCAACCTGACAGAACCCACAATCCTTACCCCGTCTTACGGCCTGCAATGGTGCGTTCAGGGCTGGCTGCTGACGCCGTTCCTCGCCAAGGTGGGTATGGAAACCGTGGTGAAGATGCGCACGCGCGTTCAGCAGAACCTCGGCACCACCTTTGCCTCAAGCTACAAGGCGAAGGTCGATCTGGAAGGCATGCTGACGAAGGATGCGATCCTTGATTACCGCCAGATGAAAACGGGTGAGAAGTACCTCGTCACGCCGTGGGGCTGATTTGAGGTTTGATTGATCTGGCGGGCCTCAGCGCCCGTCAAATCGCAGCTGGATCGCGGCGGGGTCGGTTACCCCGTTCGCGATCAGCAGCGACAAGAGGATGCGCGACTTCACCGGATTAAGCGCACGCGCCGCGATGAAGCGGTTTGCATCATCCTCAGGCTCGCGATCGACCAGCCCTTCTTCAAGACGGCTGGAGCGGACAACCGGCATTCCCGCATGGGCCAGCTTCACCAGTGCCTGTCGGACAGGATCAGGCATGTTGCCCTCGCCCGCTCCTGCAACCACAACACCGCGCGTCCGCGAGGTGACGAGGCGGTCGACATAGTCTGGCGTGATGCCGGCGTGGATCGTCAGGATCGGCACGTCGGGCAGCGTTTCATGGAATGTGAGCTGCGCGCCTTCATCCGGCCGCCACGGGGCGCCGAACCAGTCCAGCGCGCTGGGCGTGACAAGCCCGACGGACATTCGCGGAAAGCCTGCAAACGCATCCGATCCGCGTGTGCGCGCCTTGCGAATATCGCGGGCCGAAAACACGCGGTCGCCCATTACCACCAGCACGCCGCGTCCGCTGCTTTCTTCGCCGCTTGCGACGCGCACAGCATTGGCGAAATTGCGATAGCCGTCATAACCCACAGCATCCGCAGGTCGCATCGCACCCACCAGCACCACCGGCTTTGTCGTTGGCAAGGTCAGGTCCAGCAGAAAGGCGGTCTCTTCCACCGTATCAGTGCCGTGCGTGATGATGATCCCGTTGCAGTTCGGGTCAGCAATCGCCGCCATCGCCTGCGCATGCAGAATGGCCCAGATTGCCGGAGACATGTCCTCCGACCCGATATTGGCGATCTGTCGACCAGACAGCTGCGCTTCAATCCCGAGCTCGGCAAATCCGTCGAGAAAATCCTCAATCCCGATCTGACCGGGACGGTAATCATGCCGCGTCGCATCACCCGCTTTTCCAGCGATTGTGCCACCTGTAGCCAGGACAAGTATATGTGGGTTGGTCATACCCCCAGCGCTTAGCTGCGACGGGTTTGAGTGGGAAGTCCCAGCACCAATATCAATCTTTCTCGGAACACGATCAAAACTCAACCATTCAATAATCAATAGAATAAAACAAAAGGAAATCAAATGATTGGTTGGGCTATCACATTTCTCATCATCGCTCTTGTTGCGGCTGTTCTCGGCTTCGGCGGCATTGCGGGCGCGGCAACGAACATCGCCTGGATCGTCTTTGTGGTCGCAATCGTTCTGGCGGTGCTGAGCTTCCTGCGTCGTTCTGTGACATAAATTATGAAAACAACGATTGTATTTTAATTATTCCACGCTAAACGGCGGGTCCGGTCGCGCTGACGCGCGGCTGGCCTCGTCGTTTGACGAAGGGCGATTAGCTCAGTTGGTAGAGCATCTCGTTTACACCGAGAGGGTCGGCAGTTCGAGCCTGTCATCGCCCACCATTCCCTGAAATCACAGCCGCCGCTACGGCGCTTCCCTGCTGAAGTTTCAGCACGCGAGCGCACGCAGGCAGCGGCGCATTCTCATTCCCCGTTACCCGCCAGCGCCTTGAAATCGGCGAATTTCATCGCTTTGATTTGCGCTGCGCTTTTGCCCTTCAGGATATCGGCCTTCACCACCTTTGGGTCGAAGATAATGCCGGTTTCCTTCTCGATATCTTTCACGCTTGTGAGGAAATCACTGATCAGCACCATTTGCGCAGGGTCGGAAAGCGACTCGGAACCATCTTCGGGTAGCGGGGCCAGCGACCAATCCTGCGAAGCCTTCATGGCAACTGATTTCAGCGTTTCGCCATCTTCCCACACCGCAATTTTCCAATAGCTGAGCGGTATCTGGCGGGGGCCTCCGCGATTGGGTCTGCCTTCGTCGTAAAACGGGTCAGTGTCTTTGAAGACAGGCCCGCTGAAGACGTTCATCTTGGCATTGTCATCGCTCGCAGCGCGCAGCACGGCGACTTCCATACCGAACCAGCTGCGCGTTTCCTCTCCCGGATCAATCTGACCGTCACCGCGCCGTTTGTCGCGGTTGAAAAGCGGTTGCTGCGGCAGAACATTGGTCATGGCGTGCGACTGGTAATTGGCCTCCCGCCCTGCCTGTTCAGTGCCCCAGATCGGTTCTGTCCGCCGGATCGTGTGCCCCCGATCAAAGTCGGCGATTTCGCGATACTTCGACTTGTCCGCATCATCGCGCGGGACCAGCCGGTTCTTGCCGGTGTACCACCCGTCCACGGTTTGATGGGCAACATCAATCCGCGCATCGTTGAACCATTTGCCACCTGATTCAGCGCCGCTTTCCGCCTTGGCGCGGAAATCGCGGATATCTTCGTCGTCATAGGCGCGGACAACGCCCTTGCTGTTGATGCCGAACAGGCTTGACCCGTCGACATTGCTGGCTGCGAAAAAGCAGAAACTGCGCTGCCTGTTCATCACGATGGAGAAATGGCGGTATTGCAGCTCTCCCGGTTTTGCGGACGGGTGCTGTGATGGTTCCAGCAAGGGCGCGATGTCGTCCTGCCGGTCAGCACACATTTTCGGCAAAGCAATCAGGTGATGATCGAGGAAATCGGGACGATAGCCCTCTCCGGTGCGCGGCAGTCCGGATTCAGCTGCCTGAGCGGTATCGGGCTGCGCCGCAGGGACGGGGTTGGGGCCATGCGTTGAAACTTGCGGTCCCTCACCATCGGCCACCAATCCGGGGATCGAAACCGAAACCTGAAGCGGGATAGTCCAGGTCGCCGCGCCCGTGCGCGTTGCCACAGGCTGCGTAATCGCGGCCGAACCGCCGGAGCCCTCCGCTCCGCGCAGATTGGGCATACCGCCCTGCCGGGCTGCCGCCATCGGTGTGACAGTGCTGCCCAGTTCGAGCATTTGCGCCAGCATCGCACGACCTGTCCCGCTTTGTCCGGCAAGACCCGCCTCGACAAAATCGACAATCTGGCTGATCCGCACGCCCTGATTGACCGATTTGGGATCATAGGAGCGCGCCTCTTGCAAATCCTTCACCGCCTGCCCCCAATGGTGCAAGGCGATGACCTGCCAGTCATTATTCAGCACACAAGAACCCGATGATGCCCGCTGCGTATCGGCATAATAATGCAGCACCAGATCACCGCGCCCGACAATCAGATTGTCCTGCAGCACCACCTGTTTCGGTTCGCCCAGCGGGTGCTGGATGATATTCGCGAATTCGCCGATCGCGTGCCTGTCGCGTGAATTCGACATCGGGCAAAAGCCGAAACTGTCGATCGGATGCTGGCCGGATAACTGTTCCCCCACCGCGACAATCGCGAAATCGCGCGACGTCGTGACGTCAGAGAAAAAGCATCGGGCGGGGTCCAGCCGGAACGTGCTTGGCATCACGCGCGGATCGTCGACAAAATCGAACTTGATCGTCGCATCGCGCGCCTGAAACGCGTTTTCCAGCACGTGGTGATTGGTGATGAACAATCCCGGCGCGCACAGGAAGCCGGTGCCTATCCGGTTTGCCGCAGGAACGCTGATCTGCGCCACGGATCTCGCCACGGCTGCGCCCAGAGAAAGGAAGGAAACGGGCAGGAAATTGTCCCGTTCCCCCTGCAAAGCCTCTGCTCCCGGCATGGTTTCCTCCGGCCCGGCACCAGCGCTGCGCCTGCGCCGTTTGGCAGCAGCGGTCCGGACAGGAGTTTCTTCCGCATCGAGAGGGATGCCGCGTTCAAACTTGTTCCAGCATTCCCGGATTTCCGACCTTGCGCTCTCCAGTCGCTGTTTCGCGACTGCATCGAGTTCCGAAACACTGCTGCCATCCTGAATCATCGTTCTGTCCCCCTGCCCCTACGATCCGGTCCGCGCTTTGGTGAGCGGATCACCATAGGCGGTGTAGGCAAGCCACGTGAAATCCAGCTTCCCTTCGATTTCGGCGCGGGCTTCGTTCATGGCCTGTGCCATCGTCCTGCCCGACAACATGGAGGCGTAGAAAGTCTTGGCAAAGACAAGCGCATACTCATCATCAACCTGCCACATCGCGCCGATGAATGCCGCTGCTCCTTGCTTCGATTTCGGCCTCAGAAAAGCGTCTGCGAAACCGACCGCATCCGATTGCAAGTGCCGCCCCTGCTTGCCCGCCTCACAGGCGTTGAGGAATACAAGGCAGGATGGCCCCTTCGTGCCAAAGGCGGCCTTGCGGCGCACAGCGAAATGCGTCAGCTTGTTTTCAACCAGCCGCCCATCAACTTCCTGATCTTCCTGCATCTTCAGACCTGTCGATAGGAATGAACCCTGACTGGCGCTGCCGTGACAGGCAAAATGCAGCACGCTGCAATCCGCCGCATCCGAGCCTAGGAATTTGCCAACTACACGCTGGTCAGCCTCCAGTTCCTGCGCGCCGGGGAAATGGCTGATAAAGTTGCCGCGTTCCTCCTGCGCGAATTTCAGGTCCTCATTGTCGTCCAGATAATCGGGAATGACGAAGCGCGCCTTTGTCGGGTCAAGATCCATCACACGGCCCGGCCACGGAGCACCCGGCAGCCTGCGCATCAATCCCCATTCGCTGAGGAACCGGCCATCACCTTCACCGCCAGCAGGCGGGGTGATAGAAAGCAATTCCCACGGGATCGTCGAACGGTCGGCGATCACCTGAATTGCCTCGATGGTATCGCGGTTTTCCCAGAGCGCTTCGCGGACAGCCTCGGGAATGATCCGGTCTGCCGTTTCGGATGCGATGTCGAGCAATTCTTCCTTGCGATTGGCATAGGCAGCTGCGCCCAGACCGTGGCTGTCATCCAGCATCTTCAGGAAATCGGCAAAGAATGCGTCCATCTCTGCTTTGGGCAGGCCGTCGCTCTCGCCGATCTCCGCAAAGCCGTGCTGGCGCGATTCCAGATTGTAACGGATGACGGTTTTCTCGCCTTCCTCCTCAATCTCGTAAATGCGCAGATAGACAGGTTCATCCTGCCCCGGTTGCGAGATTACGGCCGCCTGCGCCTCGACCAGCTCGTCACCGCCGCCGCTTGTAAAAACCGGTTCAAGCAGAAGCAGGGCAAGAGAGCGGTCGCCCTGGCGCACTTCAGCCTGAATGCGACCCACGCCCGGCTCGAAACCCTGTATCAGGAACCATTCGGTGACAGTCGAATGCGGCACGGGCAGCTCGCGCGTACCCTCTGTCAAAAGCGCGGCATTGGACAGCGGCGTGATCGTGATTTTCAGCAGTTCATCCGGCGTCACATCAACCGGCGCATCGGCACGATCCATGATCTGGCCCGCGATCAGCTCAATCGTTTCAGGCGAAATCGTAACGCCCAGCTTGACCGGCTCACTTGCTGGAGGGTCCGCCTCCATTCGGGCAGCGATGTGCACCTGTTCGGGCGGAGCAGGCGGGGCCGCGTCATCTGCCGCATCGTTGACAAGTTCGATATCGAGAGGCGGCTCCCCGAAACCCCTCTCCAGTACCTGCGGAATGCCGGGTAGTCCTGCGTCGCCACCGCGTGTGGTGCGCGTTGGTGTGGGTGGCGATGAGCCGCCCCCGCCCCGCCTGCGGCGGCGTTCTGGTGGAGATGCCGTGGCCGGTCGCGGCATTGGCGGAAACATTCCCGCCCCATCGCCAGCTTCGGCTCCTTCGGCCTCTTCTGCCCCTTCGGCCTCTTCTGCTCCGAACAACAGATCAATCACCGCCGCGTTGATCTCTTCACTCGAGAAATAGATCGTGTGGTAAATCTGCGCGCTGGCGGGCACTTCGAAAACCTGCGCCGATGGCAGAGTTTTTCCCTCGCCAAAGTGAGTCATGGATGCGGTGTGGACCACCAGATCATTCGCCTGTCCGAAGAACCTGTCACCCACGCGGTTGGCGATGAATTCGACAATCTCTGCCGAAACACCGCGTTGCAGATCAATTCTGGGGCGGAAATCCGACGTGATCGC
>JAXHVK010000142.1:0-7086 GCA_034211135.1 Pseudomonadota bacterium | reverse complement strand
TGTTGATCGTCTGTCAGGCCATCCTTGGGATAGGCGCGCGCTTCGCCAACCAGTTCTGTCAGGACATTGCGATAGGCCTCGCGCCCTGTCTCTCCCGCAGTGCCCCATGTGCCGCGCCATGCGGCATATTTCCCCGTATCCACGCCAAGTCCGGTTGCGCGGCCCGGTTCCTGTGCGAGCATGCGATAAGCGATGTCGTCGAGCTTTTCATCGGGGCTCATCATCGCAGGCGCAGAGCCAGCCTTGCCGCTGACACCATCGGCACCGCGCGTCGACATGCAGCCGGAAAGAGCCGTGCTGCCCAGCGCAAGAACGGAAACGCCGCCAAGCCCGCTGAGGGCCTGACGGCGTGTGAAATCGTTTGAAGTCTTTGTCATGGCCGCAAGCCTAGCCCGCCGCCATGCGCCGATCAATCAGTCCTTCAGATCGGCAGGCACAATGCCGCCAGCATCGGCCAGCTTCTTCATCACGGCCTTGTGCAGCGCGATGTTGTCTTCGGCGGAACCCGAATACCCTTCGATACCGACTTCACCGGCCAGTTCCTTGCGGTTGTCATAGCTGGAATCGAGGTTGAGCAGCTTCATCAGGTCGACGATGGATGTCTTCCAGTTGAGGCTGTCCGCGCCGGGCACATTGCTGAGGCGGGCGACAACATCGACATCGCTGATTGCAGCAGGCTTTGCCGCAGGTGCGGCCTGTGCTGCGGGTGCGGGCGCTGCCGGTGCTTCACGCTTTTCCGTTTCGTCCTCGCCCCAGATTGCGTTCTTGATTGAACTGAAAATACCCATCATGTCCTCCTATATCCGAATGGTATCGGAGCTATAGGATAGCCGGGCGATGCGCCAGTATGATGACGGCGCAGCACGCTGGATGATACAATTGTTTGCAGGGAGGCCGATCAGGCCATGACGAATTTCGTTCTTTCGCTTGTGATGCTGGCCGCTTTTGCGCTGGTTGGCGGCGCGTATCTGATGTGGCGGCGCACGGGCGAAGCGAAGCAACCGGTGCTGATGCTGATCCTTGCGGGGATTGCCGTCGTCAATGTGTTGATCTGGACGGTGCCGAACGAAGACGGCGCCGCCCTGATTCAACAGCAGGATTAACGCCGGGAGGGTAAATCACCGGCGCTAACCTGCCATTGCGCGGGGTTATTCGGGAATTTCCCAACTTACCGAACTGGAATAGCTGCCAGCGACCTTGTCGCCATTGCCATCGCGTGCAGGGGTAAAGCGCGCGCGGCGTTCCAGCAGCCGACAGGTCGCTGCATCCAGTACGGAATGGCCGGTTGAACCCGTAATGCGGCAATCGCTCACACGCCCCTTGGCATCAATCTGCAATGTGAAGCTGGCGATGCCTGTCAGCCCTTCATTGATCCAGCGCGCACGGTAATCGCCGGTCGTAACCCAGCGGCCCGGATTGCCTCGCGGTGACGCGCGGACCGGATCAACCGAAGGCGTCGGCGGCGCAGGCGGTGGTACGATTTCCGTTCCCAGACCGGAGGGCAGCACCGTGGTAATGTCATCGCCCAGGGTCGCAAACGGATCAATCGGTTGCGAAGGGCCGGGGTCAAATATCACCGGCGTCGGCGGCGGAGGCGCGATCTGCGGCTGCTCGATAGTCGGGCGCGATGTCTGCGGGGTGGGCTCCGGTTCGACAACCTTCTCCGGCGGGGGTGGGGGGATATCGACCGGCGTGATCGTTTCGCCTGTCAGGCGACTGTCGTCTTTCACGATCACGGCCGTCACGGCAAGACCGGCGACCAGAAGCGCTCCGAACCCGGCGGGCACTGCGAGCGCGCCGAGAATGGCTGCGGGCTTGGGGCTGTTTGCGGTTGTTGCATAGGACATAGGGGTGGTTCCTTTTGCTTCCTCTCTCTCATAACGGACTGAATTATCAGCCCGTCTGATCAAGCGTAACAGTGTAACCTGCCTATCTCAAAATTGTTTCGCGTTGCCATTTGCGACTGGTTGTATGATGCAACGGGTGTGTAAATTGAAACTTTATTGCTTTGTCCTGCCGCGCATTGCTTGGGCGTCAGACAAAAAATCGCCCGCAGCAGCGCTACGGGCGATCTTGATCTGAACGGCGTTTTGCATGGTTCTGCCACCGACGGGCAGGTCGTACCGCACCGGCTTATTTGATCGGGCAATCCGGTGAGAGACGGAAGTCGAGATAGTTGTCGACGCTCTTCATCATGTCTTCCATTTCGTTTTCGAAGAAATGGTTGGCACGCGGGATTTCATCATGATGGATGGTGATGTGCTTTTGCGTGCGCAGCTTGTCGACCAGCTTTTGCACCGCGCTCGGCTGGACAACCGTGTCCGCGGCACCCTGCACGAAAATGCCTGATGCGGGGCAGGGGGCAAGGAAGCTGAAATCATACATGTTCGCTGGCGGCGCGACGGAGATGAACCCGCGCACTTCGGGACGGCGCATCAGCAATTGCATGCCGATCAGCGCACCGAAGGAATAGCCTGCAACCCATGTGGTCTGTGCTTCGGGATGGATCGACTGCACCCAATCCAGCGCGCTTGCCGCATCGGAAAGCTCGCCAATGCCGCTATCGAACGAACCCTGGCTGCGGCCTACGCCGCGAAAGTTGAAGCGCAGGACGGCAAAGCCGCGATCAACGAAGGTCTTGTAAAGGCGTTGAACGATGCGGTCGTTCATTGTGCCTCCGCCTTCGGGATGTGGGTGGAGGATCATCGCAACCGGAGCACGCGGGCGCGGCGGCGGTGAAAAACGGCCTTCAAGACGGCCCTCGGGGCCGGGGAAGATGACAGATGGCATCAAATGGACCTTGTATAAAAGTGAGGCGCAAACTGCCGGGTGGCGGCTGCGGGGCTGCGCTCTATATAGACATGAATTGCAAAGCGCAATTTTTTAAGAATCATTCGCAATAAGGCCGGTCTTGCCCCAACGCATCTATCTCGATCACGCTGCGACATCGCCTCTTCGCCCGGAGGCGAAGGCTGCAATGGAAGAAGGGTTTGGCTTGTGGGCCAACCCCTCAAGCCCGCACGCCGAGGGTCGCAAGGCGAAAGCCGCGCTTGAAGACGCGCGCGACCGGATCAAAAGTGCGCTGGGATGGGATGGCGAGGTTATCTTTACATCAGGGGCGAGCGAGGCGCTGTGGATCGCGCTAAACCGCTGCAAGGCAAAGCGGCGGATTGTCACTTCGGTGGAGCATGACGCCGTCTATCGCGCGGCATCTGACGCGGCTCAGATTGCCGATGACACCGTTTTCGATGCGCAGGCAATCGTGGCGCTCCAGCATGTGAATTCCGAAACCGGTACGATCAATCCGGTCTCCCAAATGGTGGAGACGATCCGCCCGACAGGCGCCGTTACGCTGTCGGATTGCTCGCAAAGCGCAGGAAAGCTGAAATTACCCGATGCCGATATGCTGGTGGTGTCCGCGCACAAATTCGGCGGGCCAATCGGGATCGGTGCCTTGCTGGTGCGCGATTTCAATCTGCTTGAACCGATGGGCGGCCATGAACGCGGATACCGGCAGGGGACGGAGAACATGCCAGCCGCCCTTGGCATGGCGGCGGCGCTGGAAGCGGGCGAATGGGCCACCACCGCTGCCGAGCGTGAGAGTTTTGCGGTTACGTTATCCGAACACCGCCTCTCAATCGGGGAGGGCGTGGATTACATTCATGCCCTGACACATCCGACAATCAGCGCGCAGGCGCTTCTCATCCGGCTTGATGCGATGGGCTTTGCGGTGTCAGCGGGCAGCGCCTGTTCATCGGGAACGCTCAAGAAAAGCCGTGTTCTCGATGCCTTCGGCGTGTCGGACGAAGTCGCCTCGCGCACGATCCGCGTTAGCATCGGCTGGTCCACCACTGCGCAGGAACTGGAACGTTTCAGCGAGGCGTGGGCTTCATTGTCATGATTTACCTCGATTATCAGGCGACAACGCCGCTCGCCCCCGAATCCCGCGATGCGATGATGCGCTGGCTGGATGGGCCGGACGGGTCAGGCTTTGGCAATCCGCATTCCCCGCACCGGCTTGGCCGACAGGCTGCTGCAGCGATTGAGGCCGCGCGTGACAAGGTTGCCGCGCTGTTTCCTCCGGGTGGGCGCGTGATCTTCACCGGCGGTGCGACTGAAGCGCTCAACCTCGCCATACGCGGCACCTCTGGCGATGGCGCGGTTGCGTTTTCGGCGATTGAGCACTCCGCCGTGGGAGACACTGCCAAAGCGGCTGGCGCGCATCATGTGCTGGCCGTTGATGGCGATGGGCTGTGCCATCCCGATCAGGACTTGCCCGCTGGTACACGCATGATCGCGGTGATGCAGGTCAACAACGAAATCGGCACGATCCAGCCCACACGCGATTGGCTAACGAGGGCGCGGCAGGAAAATGCGCTGCTGCTGGTCGATGGCGTGCAGGCCTACGGCAAGGTGATCGTGACGCAGGCCGACATGATCGCGGTATCCGCGCACAAACTTCACGGGCCTAAGGGCATTGGCGCATTATGGGTGCGTGATGGCGTTGAACTGAACGAGGTGCAGACCGGCGGCGGACAGGAGCATGGCCTGCGTTCCGGCACACTCTCGCCTGCCTTGATCGCGGGCTTTGGCGCAGCTGCGGCCCTGTCGAAAGAGCGGATGGAGGAGGATGCGAACCACGTGGCCGAACTGTTCCTGCGCGCGCGCGATCTGTTCGACGACTGGACGCTGAACGGTTCCGAAGATGCGCGCTGGATGGGCAATCTCAATATCCGCAAGGATGGGCTGGACGTTGCGCGCCTGATGTCAGACGTGCGCAATGTCATGTTCTCTGCCGGAAGCGCCTGTGCCAGCGGCTCTGGCCGGCCCAGTCACGTGCTGAAGGCTATCGGTTTGAGCGATGCGGAAGCAAAAAGCTCTATTCGTCTGGGATTTGGGCGCTACACGGGCTTGGACGACCTCGAAGAGGCCGCCAAAGCGATCAACGCCGCCGCCAAGGAGCAAGCCGAATGGGGCTGAAAGTGACCTTTATCGACCCGCAAGGGCGCGAAGTCGAAACACATGGCGAAGCGGGTGACAGCCTGTTGCGAGTGGGTCAGGCCGCCGGACTTCCGCTGGAGGGGACATGCGAAGGGCAGATGGCCTGTTCGACCTGCCATGTCGTGGTTGATCCCAAATGGTTTGACCGGCTCAGCAAACCATCTGAGGAGGAAGAGGACATGCTCGATTTCGCGGCGGGCGTTCGCCGGACAAGCCGTTTGTCCTGCCAGATCGAATTGAGCGAAGAGCTGGACGGCCTGCGCGTTCAGGTTCCGGTTGAAAGCAACGACGCGCGCAGCATCTGACCCGCCGGAAAACACAAAACCCCGCCACGCGAACACTGCGTGACGGGGTGAATGGCCAACTGCGACCCTGAAGGGGAAAAGGCCATTGCTTAACCGTTAAAGATCAGGCGTTTTCTGTGATCCGCTCCATCTCGAGCGCGTCGAGAAGGGCGTTGGTAAATGCCGGAATGTCCTGCGGATTGCGGCTGGTGATCAGGTTGTTGTCTACGGCAACCATCTGATCGATCACTGCACCGCCCGCATTTGTCAGATCCGTGCGGATCGAAGGCCAGCCAGTGACAACCTTGCCACGAATAATGCCAGCTTCGGCCAGCAGCCACGGGGCGTGGCAAATCGCTGCAATCGGCTTCTTCGCATCATCGAACTGCTTGATCAGGCTGATGACCGTATCGTTCATACGCAGGATATCGGGGTTCATCTGACCACCCGGCAGCAGCAGGGCATCATAATCGCCTTCGGAGACTTCGTTCACGGTGACATCGACTGCGACGCTGTCGCCCCAATTGCCGTCCTGCCAGCCCTTGATCTCTCCATCTTCAAGGCTTGCAACCGTGACATCCGCGCCAGCGTCTTTCAGCATGGCCATCGGCTCCATCAGTTCCGATTGTTCGTATCCGTCGGTGGCGATGATAAGAACGCGTTTCATGTTCTATCTCCTTGTTTTTTCTATCATTGTTTTGATAGGTCAATGGGCAAGGAGAGTGATCGTTCCGGTCGGGAGGCTCACCCGTGCGTTAGCTGCGATCAGTTGTGATACGGCCGCGCGAAGCTAGGTATCGGTGCGCAGATCCGTCTTCCAAAAGCGCAAGCGGTATCCGAAACGATGTAACAGCCAGCGTAGGGCCAGCAGCAGTGCGGCAACGGGAAGGGCTGCGGTCAGGAAGATCATGATTCCGGCGATCACACTGCCAAGTACACCGCCGAGCGAATTCCAGGCGGAAACAATCGGGCTTGAAAAACCGCCCACGGGGCTGCGCGCGCCGGCTTCGTAATTGATCGTCATTTCACTGAATGCGACACGCCCGCGCATTTCCTTCAGCCAGCTGCGAGCCTGATCGATTTCCTGATTGACCTGCGCAACCGCCCGCTCTGCCTCGACGAGCTCACCGACCGTTCCGTTGCGGCTGGCGAGAATGGACATCAGCCTTTCGCGCAAAAGCTCGCGCGATTTCAGCCGGGCTTCGGTATCCACGATCTGCTTTGAAAGGTCTTCACCCGTCATTGAAGAGGCGGTCAGTTCGCCGTCCTCTTCGCCAGTGCTTTTTTCAAGCTCTTTGGAGAAGGCTCGCGCTTTGTCGGCTACGTAAACTAGGCGCAGCGATCCGCTGGCATAATCCGTATCGCCATTGGCCTGCCGCATGGAGATAATGCGGCAAACCTTCGGGCCGCGGCTTTCGCACATTTCGGCATGGGCCTGCTGCGTCTTCTTGATGCTGCCAAGCGGGAGGTGAAAACCCAGCGAATAGGTGTAGGCGATCTGCGGTTCCGAAACCGGGATTTCCCCGCCTGTGGCGGGCGCTTCTGCCGGTGCTGCGGCGTCGGCGACTGCGACGCTTTCCATGACGGCCATATCCGCCTCGCCAGAATAGGAAAGTTCCGACGTGTCACTGCATCCGGCAAGCAACAGACCTGCAACGCTGCTGGTCAATGCACACTTCAAAGACACTTTACCGATCATTTCAAAACCCCTCCCGAACCGTGAAACGGCGCCTGCCTTTTTTTGAACACAATTGATCTTGCGTCAAGCTGAACGCGATGATTTCAGTTCTGTGGAAACGCC
>JAXHVK010000141.1:0-7218 GCA_034211135.1 Pseudomonadota bacterium | reverse complement strand
CGATGATCGTGCGCACACTAATGCCGCACGGCTGTTCCAGTTCTTCAATGGCGATGAACCGGAGAAAATCAGGGGCGGACAGTTCCACGGCCTCGACATTGCGCCGCCTGTGCCGACCACTTCGATCCTGACCAAGACAGACGGCATCGTCCACTGGCGCGGCAGTGTACAGGACCCGGAAAAGACAAATGGCTATCCGACTGAAAACATAGTCGTTTATGCCAGCCACTGCGGGCTGGGCGTCAATCCGTCCGTGATGGTCGCGCTGTCAGACCGGCTGGCCCAGCCTGAAGATGACTGGGCCCCGTTCGAAGCCAAACCGCAGCACGCATTGTTCTTTCCCAAGCTTACCCTCGATTGATCGGAGCGCGGGCTAGAACAGCTTGCGGATATCGACCCCGATGAACCGGCCCACCGGATCAATAACGAAGGGCTGGTAGTTGATCGGCGTGTCGCCGTTCTCGTCACGCACCGCGCGCTGGCCGTCAAATACGTTATCAAGCCTGAACGACACGCGCAGGTTTTTCACCAGCGGGCTGTTGCTGCCGGTGATCTGGTCGATATTGGTGAAGAGACGGATATCGAACGTCGCCAGATCATCAAAGAACAGATCGCTACTGCCCGGCAGGCCCGATCCATTTAGGCGAGTTTCGCCCGTGTAGCGGCCCGACAGGCGCATACCCAGCCCGTTGCCAAAGATACCGGCTTCCAGACGGGAAGAATGGCGCGGCAGTCCGAAAGCGCCCGTGCCATCTCCATCCAGCTGATCCAACAGCGGCACGCCCGGCGCGATCAGGATTTCGTTCTCCAGCTCGATTGTATGGGTCAGGTTGACGAAATATCGCCAACCGCGGCGTCCGCTACGTCCCAGTGGATTGAAAGCAGGCGCGCCTCCGCTCGCCTGACCACCTGACGCAGGCGGGCCGCCCTGACCGCGCGCCTGACCCGAGGGGGAAGACGCTCTGCCACCGGGGCCTTGGCCGGAGCAAATGCGATCACGGAACGTGGACAGCTGATCGTCAGAAACCTCTCCGCCGCCTTGCGAGATACGGGCGATAATCCGTTCCGCTGCTTCGGGCGGAAGGCCGGGAACGATCTCGCTGATATCATCGCCATTTTGCGCGGCTGCGATCAAGCGCTTCATCACGTCGAGGCTATCGTCTGCGCAGATACGTTCGCGCAGCGCCATGAAGGCTGCGCGCCGCCCCGTGCCCTGTCCCGCGCCTGATGGCCGCCCTGACGGAGCAGCCGCTGCCTGAGGGGGGCGTCCGCCGCGTGCGCCCGAGGGCGGGCCGCCACGACCGCGGCTATCGCCCTGGCCAAAACTGCCGCGCTTCGAAAGGCGGAATTGCAGGCGGTCTGATCGCGTTTCGGCAAAACTGACCGAACGATTATCGAGAGCAATCAGGGTCCCGCTCGCGTCGCGCGTGATGCGGTCTGGAAATGCAGCTTCGATAGCGGAGGTGATCTGCGGGAAACCGCTGGTCACATCATCGGATCGGTTGCGGATGTATTCCACGGTGAAGCGGGTGCCGTCGATAAAGGGAAGCCGCCAGTTCAGCGCGAATTTCCAGTCGCGCTGCGTTTCAGCCGGAAGGTTCGGATTACCCCCCGTAGTGACTTGGGCCAGCACGGTTTCGCCGGTGACAAAGTCGAACACCGGCACGTTGGGCTGTACAACCAACGGATCGCCCAACTGGCGCAATCCGGGTGCGACTTCGCGGAAGACATAGGTCGCTGACAAGTCAAGACTGTCAAACGGGGACCAGTTGAGCGAGAGGTTGTAATCGCCCAGCGTCCCGAAGTCCGAAAGCTCCTGCAGGCCCAGCTGCGCGTTCAGGGTAAAGCTGCCCAGCGCATCGGCAAAACCGGTGCGGCGGCTTGTGATCGGTATGACGAAGTTCGCACCCGTCGTGAGATCGCCTCGCGTCAGATCAACCGGCGCGCTGCCTCTGGTGTCGGTTGCCTGCACATTCGACCACTCATAACCCAGATCAAATGTCGCCAGCAATTCACCACCTGGCAGATCGAGTACCGGACCGCGCAAAGTGGAGAGGCTCGTTGCGTTGAATGCCTGCGTATTGGCGACGTCAAAGCCGCTGTTCGTGCTCGACGGCAGATCACCGTCGATGGCAAGCGCGCCAGAAAGCGCATCAGCCTCCAGCGTCGAAGTATCGAACCGCCGGTCAATCACTTGCTCCAGCTCTGAATAGCCAGCGTTGAATGTGGACGTGAACTGAAACGCGTTCACACGCTTGCTAAGAGAGCCTGCCGCATTGAAGAAATCTTCTGCGCGGGTTTGGGTCAGCGGGGTCTGTTCACCAAAGGTACGCGTCAGGCTATCGCCGTCAGAATCTTCCAGCGTGACAAAGTTCAGGCCGTTCAGCGTGCGACTGTCAGCCCGTTCGTAATTGACATTGGCCGATACAGTCACCCCGCTGTCGAGATAGGCTTTGGCCCAGCTCAGATTAGCCTCCAGCCCTCGGGAATCGGCCACAAGACTGCGGAAGCCGGCCTGATCGGGATCGCTGGAAAGCTGCGATGTGGATCCTCCGGTCTGGATGATATCGCGCTCATCTTCAGTAATGAAGGAGGCGTCGTTTGCTTCGAGGTTCAGGTTGAAGCGTCCGCCATTGGCGATCTTGAGATAGCCGAATTCCTGTTCATTCACGAACTGGCCGCCGCGCGTTGGCCCTTCGAATTCCAGCTCGACTTCGTAGCTGGCGTAGTTTTCCTTCAGGATAAGGTTGATGACGCGGCGATCGGGCGGAAAGCCGAAACGCTGCGCCACTTCTTCGGGGAAGACTTCCGCCTTGGCGAGCGCTTCGGGCGGATAGGAAAACAGCTCCCTGAATGATCCGACGCGAATGCCGTTGATCAGGATGACGGGCCGACCGCCACTGCCGCGACCGCGCGCAGAGCCTGTCTGGTTGGTGATCTGCGTGACAAGATCGGCGATAGAGGCAACGCCTTCTGCGGCGATATCCTGTTCACCCAATTCCAGCAGTGGCGCCTGATCGACATCCAGCTGGCCACGCAAACGCACGCCCTGGACGACAATTCGATTTTCGCCCGGTTCGCTGCCAGTATCCGTGCCGAACCGGTTTTCATCCTCCTGCTCGGCGCTTTCACTGGCGGGAGCAGGCTGGGTGTTGTCTGATGCATTCGCGGGAGCGGACAGCACCAGACTGGCGGCGCAAACACCTGAGAACAAAGAAAAGCGCAGCGGGTCGCTGGGATAGGGGATCGGGGTCATTCAAATGCTTTCGAACGAATCGGTCGCCATGCCAAGCCAGCTTTCTGTATCGGTTTGCACCCAGAATTCACGAGCTTGCGACAGCACCGAAAAATGTTGCTTGTCGAGGCACCTAACGCGCGAGGCTTCCATTTTGTTCTCTTGATCGCTAAATGGCGCGCGCAGAACGACGGAATGCTTCCCGTCGGCAGAAGAATTAAGGGATTACATGGCCAAAGAAGAACTCCTCGAAATGCGCGGGCGCGTCGTCGAGCTGCTGCCCAATGCGATGTTCCGGGTTGAGCTTGAAAACGGTCACGAAGTGCTGGGTCATACCGCCGGCAAAATGCGCAAGAACCGCATCCGTGTGCTGGTCGGTGACGAAGTGCTGTGCGAGCTTACTCCGTATGATCTCACGAAGGCGCGCATTACCTACCGCTTCATGCCCGGACGCGGTGGCCCCGGCCCGCAATAATGTGTGATTGCGCACGATGGGCGCACTCCACCTGACCCTCGCATCAGCTTCCCCGCGCCGCAAAGACTTGCTCGCGCGGCTCGGTCTGGTGCCTGATGCCATCCAGCCTGCAGATATAGATGAAACACCGCGCACGGCCGAACGCCCGCGCGACTATGCACTGCGTATGGGCGAAGAGAAGGCACGTGCTGTTACGGCGGACGGCTTCGTACTGGCAGGCGATACAGTCGTTGCCGCTGGCCGCCGCATCCTGCCCAAAACCGAAGAAACGGGGGAGGCGCGTGACTGTCTGGAATTGCTATCCGGTCGCCGTCATGTCGTACTTTCCAGCATCGTCTTGAAGGCGCCCGACGGAACAATCCGCTCCAGACTCAGCGAAAATACAGTACGCTTCAAATCGCTGAGTGGAGAAGAGATCCGCGCTTATCTCGCCAGCTATGAATGGCGGGGAAAGGCTGGCGGCTACGCGATACAGGGCGCGGCAGAAGGGCTGATCCAATGGATCAAGGGCAGTCATTCCAGCGTGATGGGATTGCCGCTCTACGAGACGCGGACGCTGCTTAAATCCGCAGGCTTCCCCATTGGCTGACTGGTTTGTCGAAGAAGGCATAGGCGAAACGCGCGCCTTGCTGATCGGCTCTGGCGGGAAGGTACTGGGCGCGAAGGTCATCTGGCCCGGCGAATTGCGCGCAGGCATGGTCACGTCCGCAAAACTGGCGTCCAAAACCGCCGGAGCGCGGCGCGGCACGGCAACACTGTCCGATGGCCGCGAAGTTCTGGTCGATCACCTACCGAAAGGCGTGAATGAAGGGGACGAACTTTCCATCAGGATCACACGCGGTGCGATTGCAGAGCGCGGGCGGTACAAACTGCCTCAAGGCCGGATCACGACGGAAACATCGCGAGAAGCCGCAAACTGGTTATCCGACGCACAGAAAGTCCGCGCTTTCGACAGCGGCGATTGGGAAGACATCTGGCACTCCGCGTCGTCAGGCGAAGTCGAGTTTGACGGCGGCACCCTGCTTTTCAGTGTGACGCCTGCGATGACGCTGATTGATATAGACGGGGGCGGTTCACCCAAGGGCGTTTCCCTCGCCGCCGTGCCCGCCATTGCCCGTTGGCTGTGCGCGTTTGACCTCGGGGGCAATATCGGCATCGATTTCCCCACGATCGAGGCCAAGGCGGACAGACGCGCCGTTGATGAAGCTCTGGCTACACATCTCGCTGACTGGCCGCATGAACGAACGGCGATGAACGGTTTCGGTTTCGTGCAGATAGTAAGCCGGCTTGAAGGTCCATCGCTGCTGCACCGGTTCGCATCCTCCCGCATGGGAATGTGCGCTCGCCATGCCCTGCGCGTCGCCGAAAGGGCACAGGGCACAGGTCCGGTGATTCTTTTGGCCGTCCATCCGGCTGTAAAATCGCATCTGAAACCGGAATGGCTGGCAAAACTTTCACAACGGACCGGAAAAGATGTGCGCATCGAAAACGATCCATCCCTTGCACTTGGCGGGCCAAATGCTCAGGTTCTGAGCGTATGACGACCCGATCTTCAAAGCCCTGCCCGATCTGTAAAAAGCCGCGAAGCGCAGAATTCTCCCCCTTCTGCTCCCAACGATGCAAGGATCGCGACCTCGCCCAATGGTTCGGCGATGGCTATGCAGTGCCCGGTCCTGCGGCCAGCCCCGAAGACATCGCGACAACAGATTGGGAAAAACAAGACTGATTTCCACTTGCCAAGCGCTGCGAGCTTCGCCATAGGCGCGCTCTCATTTGCTCGCCGGTGCAGACGCATAGCGTTGACCACCGCCGCCGCAGCGAATGCCCGGGTAGCTCAGGGGTAGAGCAGCGGATTGAAAATCCGCGTGTCGGTGGTTCGATTCCGCCCCCGGGCACCACTCGCTGATAAGAGGGGTGCTTATAATGTCTCGTCGTCGCCAGATTTACGAAGGCAAGGCCAAGATCCTCTATGAGGGCCCTGAGCCGGGCACGATCATTCAATACTTCAAAGACGATGCGACCGCCTTCAACGCGGAAAAGCAGGGTACGATCAACGGCAAGGGCGTGATCAACAATCGCATCAGCGAACACGTCTTTACCCGCCTGAGCCATATCGGCATCCCCACGCACTTCATCCGCCGCCTGAACATGCGCGAACAATTGGTGCGTCAGGTTGAAATCGTTCCGATCGAAGTCGTCGTGCGCAATGTTGCTGCGGGTTCGATCTGCAAGCGTCTGGGCCTTGAAGAGGGTGAGCCGCTGCCGCACACGCTGATTGAATATTATTACAAGGACGACGCGCTCGGCGACCCGCTGATCGCGGAAGAGCATATCGCCTGCTTCAACTGGGCCAGCACCGAAGAGATGCAGGACATTTCTTCAATGGCGATCCGTGTGAACGATTTCATGTGCGGCATGTTCGCTGCGATTGATATCCGCCTTGTCGATTTCAAACTCGAATTCGGACGGCTGTTCGATGGCGATTACAGCCGCGTGATTCTGGCAGATGAAATCAGCCCCGACGGCTGCCGCCTGTGGGATATGGCAACCGGCGAAAAGCTGGATAAGGACCGGTTCCGCCGCGATCTGGGCGGTGAAGAGCAGGCATATCGCGAAGTCGCCCGCCGTCTGGGCTTGCTTCAGGGTGAAGATAACCAGCCCGGCGAAGTGTTCGATCTGTCGTCTCACCGCACGCGTTTGCGCGGTGGCCCGCCCAAGAAGTAGGGCAAACACAAAGAAATAAGCTGACAGTCAGGTTTTAGCGGCTAGTCTTTCAAAGCCTTGAGAGGATTGAGAGATACCACCCCTATGAAATTCACGACCAGCGCAATCGCTGCCGGCCTGTTGCTTGCTCTTCCGAATATCGCCCTAGTCCAGTCGCTTGCGGCTGAGAATCACAGCGAAACGCCCGCACCGGCAACGACGGATGAAGAGCCAACCTGGGCATTCGAAGCCAGCGACATACCGGTCGATAAAGGGTACACTTTCGGCCAGTTGCCAAATGGGATGCGCTATATCCTGCGGCAGAATGGCACGCCCGAAGGCACTGCAATGGTGCGTATGCGCATAGACAGTGGTTCTCTTGATGAAACCGATACAGAGCGTGGCCTGTCGCATTATCTGGAGCATATGGCCTTCAACGGGTCAAAAGGCATACCCGAAGGTGAAATGATCAAACTGCTGGAGCGTGAAGGGCTGGCCTTTGGCGCGGACACCAACGCCTCTACCGGGTTTGAGGCCATTACCTACATGCTCAACCTGCCGCGCAACGACGAAGAACTGCTCGATACAGCGCTGATGCTGATGCGCGAAACCGCCAGTGAGCTTTTGATCGAAGAAGACGCTGTGGAGCGCGAGCGAGGCGTCATTCTTGCAGAGCGCCGAGACCGCCGCAATTTCGCGCAGCGCGCTCAGGAAGACAGTTTTGAGTTCTTTGCTCCCGGCGCGCGGTTTGTTGACCGTTTGCCGATTGGCACGCTCGAAGTGCTGGAAAATGCCACCGCAGCCG
>JAXHVK010000140.1:0-7463 GCA_034211135.1 Pseudomonadota bacterium | reverse complement strand
CGGGGAATTTCCCCGCCGCTTCCGTTTTTCGTTCGTCCTAGGACTTAGGCGTCCATCGTGGTCGAAACTTCGCTGAAGGTGGTGTTCAGCGAGTTGCCGAGGCTCTGCATTGCAGTGATAGCTGCAACAGCGATGAGAGCTGCGATGAGGCCGTATTCGATTGCCGTTGCGCCCTGTTCGTCGCGAGCAAGCTTGTTGATGAAGTTCATTTGTAGTCTCCTGGTTTTTGGTCTTCGGTACCCGTTGCCTGCACTGGTTAATGAGCAGGCGATTTGAGGAAGTAACGTCAACCTGTTGAGAAATTCCTAATCCGCGGTCTTTCTCAAAAGTTACCGTCGCATCACTTCTTCAGAACGTGACTGGACTTCACCCCACTTGCTGGAGTTTGCATTCGCTACCGACTGCAACGCACCAACCATGGCGATGACGACCAGACTAAGAATCAGACCGTATTCAACGGCAGTGGCACCCTGATTGTCGTTCCCAATGTGCTTTAGGAAATGTTTCAAATCCATGGGCCACCCGTCTTCTACGTTCCTGACCATTCGCAAACTGCCCGCAAGGCCTTAAGAAAAGGTTGATGCCTTGCCTCTTGATGGAAAATTTTCCGACATGACTGATGGAACACTTTTTGTTGTCGCAGGCGCTCTACAAGCGCGGGATGGGCGATGGCTTTTGCAGCGCAGACCTGAAGGAAAGCATCACGCGGGCCTATGGGAATTTCCTGGCGGGAAGGTTGAAACAGCTGAAATTGCAGTGGAATCCTTGTGTCGTGAACTGGCGGAAGAGTTGGGCATCGGCGTCGATCCGACGGATTGCACACCGTTGGCATTCGCTGAGTCGCATGGCGATGACAGTGAGAGGGCGATTGTCATTTTGCTTTACAAAGTGACGTGCTGGTCGGGTGAGGCGCGCGCTTTGGAGGGTGGGGCAGTAGACTGGTTCACGACTGAAAGCCTGCCTTTGCCAACGATGCCACCGCTTGATCAGGCGCTTGTTGCACAATTCATTTGAATTCTATCAAAATCGGGGTTGCCAACCTTCGCAGACCCCCTTATTGGCCGCCCCTCACCACGCGCCAGTAGCTCAGCTGGATAGAGTACCTGACTACGAATCAGGCGGCCGGAGGTTCGAATCCTTCCTGGCGCGCCAAAAAAGCCCATCGCTTCCAAGCGGTGGGCTTTTTTGGTTCTGGCGTCTGTCTGGCCTGATATCGCGCTGTTCGAATCTTGAAATCCCGCAAAGCTCTTTGCAACACAGGCTTGCGCTACCTATATGTATCCGCGGGCGGTTTTCGACACACCGCAATCGTTTCGAGCCCCGGGCTGATTTTTCTGCGAATTCGCGGAACCCGATGAAGCTTAAGCGATTTTTACCTTTGGGATCATGTCGACTATGAGGAGGGCCAAGCACCAGGTCCGCCTGAGCTATGAGAGGCCCTGGGCTATGAACTACCTACACGACCACGACGATTTTGATCCGGACAACCCTTTGGGCAAGCCTGACGTCCCTGAGGATGTACAAGAGGCCATTCGCACTCTTTTGCGCTGGGCGGGCGATGATCCCACGCGTGAGGGCCTGCTGGATACACCAAAGCGCGTCGGTCGGGCTTGGCTCGAATATTGTCGCGGCAATCAGGAAGATCCCTCGATCCACCTCGCGCGCATTTTCGAAGAGGTCGGCGGTTACGAAGAGATCGTCCTGCTGAAAGACATTCCGTTTCAGTCACACTGCGAACACCACATGGCCCCTATCACTGGCAAGGCGCATATCGCCTATCTTCCTGACAAGAAGATCGTCGGTATCTCGAAACTTGCGCGGGTGCTGCACGGTTATGCGAACCGCCTTCAGGTGCAGGAACGCCTTACTGCTGAAGTAGCGGAGTGCATCTGGGATAACCTGGAACCGCGCAGCGTGGCTGTTGTGATAGAAGCCGAACATGGATGTATGACAGGACGCGGTGTGAAAGTGCACGAGGTCGAAATGGTCACCAGCCGGATGATGGGCGTCTTTCTGGATGACCAACGCAGCCGCAAAGAGGTCATGAGCCTGATGGGGTATTGATTTTGCATTCAGAGCCGGTCCTAAAGGGCTGGCTCTTTTTGCATGTGCCAACTTGGACAGGAGTAGGAATATGGTGTTTTCTAGTTTCCAGCGCGGAGCAATCGTTGCTTCGCTTGGTCTCGCACTGGCTGCCTGCGGCGGCGGCGCCGAAGGTGAAGGCGCGACGGCAGCAGGTCCCGAACCCGAAGTCATCGATGAACGTCAGGCCAATTTCAAAGCGATTGGTGACAGTTTCAAAGCCATTCGCGAACAGCTTGAAACCGAAAGCCCGGATATGGCGATAATCACTTCGGCTGCGACTGACCTGAACACCGCCGCCGGAAAGATCGAAGGCCATTTTCCTGAAGGAACCTCTGTCGAAGACGGTTATGACACGGAAGCTCTGGCAACAATCTGGCAAAAGCCCGAAGAATTCGCCGCAGCTCAGCAAATGCTGATTGATGCGAGTGCGGAGATGGTCACCATCGCCGAAAGCGGTGATGCCGCAGCCATTGGTGCGCAAGTCGGTGCGGTCGGCAAGTCATGCAAGAACTGTCACGACCAGTTCCGTGTCGACGACGACTGATACATCAAACGCAACGCCGCCCTCGCGGTTTTCCTTGGGTCCAGTGGCGAAGATCTGGGACTTACCAGTCCGGCTTTGCCACTGGAGCTTTGTGTTGCTGATCCCTGCATTGTGGTGGTCTGCAGAAAATTCCGAGTGGGCGCTGCATAAACGCTTTGGGGTGACATTGCTGGGGCTGCTTATCTTCCGCATTTTGTGGGGATTTATGGGCAGCAAGACAGCGAAATTCTCTCAATTCGTTCGCGGCCCCGGTGTTGTTCTCAGCTATTTGCGTGGCGCTCATAATCATGTGCTTGGTCACAATCCGGTCGGCGCGCTGAGTGTCCTCGCTCTTTTGGGTGGGATGCTGGTTCAGGTGTCGACCGGCCTTTTTGCCGGCGATCCTTTCGACGGGGCGACTGGTCCGCTTAACCCGCTTGTGGGTGTGGCAATGGCTGATTCGCTGACTGACTGGCATGAATGGTTTTACTGGGTGGTGCTTGGCATGGTTGCCATCCACCTTTCCGCAATCGCTTTTTATGGCATCGTCAAACAGGATGACCTCGTCAGTCCGATGCTGTCAGGGACAAAGCCGGTCGATGCACTGGTGGAAGAAAACTCAACCACTCCTTGGCTAAGGTTCGCCATTGCAGCGTCTGTGGCAGCTGGAATCGCCTTTTGGGTCGCGTATGGAGCGCCGCCCTTTGGCTGACCGAAGATAAAAAAAGAGCGCCGTCGAAGGGCGCTCTTTTTCCTGTAATGCAATCTCAGCTTACATCTGATCCAGCATGTGCTCCGCGCTGGAGACCTTGAAGTCGCCGGGTGCTTCTACATTCAGCTGCTCGACGACGCCGTCATTCACGACCATTGAAAAGCGCTGGCCGCGCGTTCCCATTCCGAAACCGCTGCCGTCCATGGTCAGACCAACTGCCTCGACGAATTCCGCGTTGCCATCGGCAAGCATGGTGATGTCATCCGAGCCCGCGGCCTGATTCCACGCACCCATAACGAAGGCATCATTCACAGCAGTACCAACGATTTCGTCTACGCCTTTTTCCTTAAGATCGCCGGCTTTCTCAACGAAGCCGGGCAGGTGTTTGGCGGAGCAGGTCGGGGTGAAAGCGCCAGGTACCGAAAACAGCGCGACTTTCTTGCCAGCGAAGAATTCAGCGGATTGAACCGGTTGCGGACCTTCGGCGGTTGCCTTGACCATGGTTACATCGGGGAGCTTGTCGCCAACAGAGATCGTCATGTGCTTTCCTTTCATACGGAAGAGTATGTCGCCGCTATAATGCCTGCGCCACAGTGAGCAATGGGCACTTCAATGTCCTGTTTGACAGATCGCTGCTCGCGCGGGGCTGATGACAATTAATGCGCAGAAAGGCGCGAACGCGCATTGCTTGCTCGCGTGAAGGCTCGGATTGCAAATAAAGATATAAAGAAAACTTTATATTTGCTCCCGCATGGCTGTCTCGCTATGGGCGCAGGATGACGTGGGGGCAATGCTCCGCGACACGAAATTCAGTGCCACTCAGGAGAATCCCAAATGGCTACCGCTGCGCTTACGCAAGAACACATCATCAAAGACATCGCTCTCGCCCAGTTCGGTCGTGACGAAATCGCTATTGCCGAAACCGAAATGCCGGGTCTGATGGCTCTGCGTGAGGAATATGGCGCAGCGCAGCCGCTGAAAGGTGCACGCATCACCGGCTCGCTCCACATGACGATCCAGACTGCCGTACTGATCGAGACGCTGGTTGCACTTGGTGCCGAAGTTCGCTGGGCCACTTGCAATATCTTTTCAACGCAGGATCACGCCGCCGCCGCTATCGCTGCGCAGGGTATTCCGGTTTTCGCGATCAAAGGCGAAACTCTGGCCGATTACTGGGATTATGTGGGCCGCATCTTCGACTGGTCGACCGAAGCCGATCCGGACCTGACGGCGAACATGATCCTTGATGATGGTGGTGATGCCACCATGTTCGCGCTGTGGGGCGCCCGCATCGAAGCGGGTGAGGAAATGCCTGCTCCGGCCAACGCTGAAGAAATCGAATTCCAGCGCGCGCTGAAAGCATTCGTCGCGGAAAAGCCTGGCTATCTCACGAAGAGCGTTCAGTCGATTAAAGGCGTTTCGGAAGAAACCACGACGGGCGTTATGCGGCTGTACCAGATCGCGAAGCAGGGCAAGCTGCCTTTCCCGGCGATCAACGTGAACGATTCCGTCACCAAGTCGAAGTTCGACAACCTGTATGGTTGTAAGGAATCGCTGGTCGACGCGATCCGCCGTGCGACTGACGTAATGTTGGCAGGCAAGGTCGCTTGCGTTGCGGGTTACGGCGATGTGGGCAAGGGTTCGGCCGCTTCCCTGCGTGATGGCGGTGCGCGTGTGATGGTGACGGAGATTGATCCGATCTGCGCGCTTCAGGCAGCGATGGACGGCTACGAAGTGGTCTCCATGGAAGAAGCCTGCAAGCGTGCCGACATCTTCGTAACAGCGACCGGCAATGAAGACGTGATCACCGGTGAGCACATGAAGAACATGAAGAACATGGCCATCGTGTGTAATATCGGTCACTTCGACAGCGAGATCCAGATTTCCGCGCTCGACAATTACGAGTGGAAGGAAATCAAGGAAGGCACCGACATGGTCACGATGCCTGACGGCAATAGCCTACTTATCCTTGCGAAGGGTCGTCTGGTGAACCTTGGCTGCGCGACGGGGCACCCCAGCTTCGTGATGAGCGCCAGCTTCACCAACCAGACGCTGGCCCAGATCGAACTCTATACCAAGGCGGATGAGTACAAGAACGACGTTTACGTCCTTCCCAAGCACCTCGATGAGAAGGTTGCTGCGCTTCACCTTGAAAAGCTGGGCGTTGAACTGACGAAGCTGAGTCAGAAGCAGGCCGACTATATCGGCGTGCCGGCCGCTGGCCCGTTCAAGCCGGATCACTATCGCTACTGATTTTTCGTCCTGGCGAACGATTACACAAAAGCCCTCGCAGTTATGCGGGGGCTTTTTGCTTTGTCCCTTATTGCATTGCGCCCACGCGGTGCGTAGCTGACTGGCATGGTTCTAAGCCCGCTAGTTGCTGCAATCATTGGCCTTGTCCTTGCTGCATGGACGGTTGCTGCGGCTGTGCTTGTCTTGCGCTCGGGCGTAAAAGTCCGGCGAAGCAAGTCGACGCAGACTTCCTTGCGGCGCATGCAGCAATTGCTCGATGTGTCTCCTGCAATCCCCATGCTCGTCAGAGTTGATGGCAGGATTGAAGCGCCAGACAGGCTTGCCCGTTGGTTGGGCTTTCCGGAACTACCGGAATACCTTTCTGAACTCGCCCGCGATGATGGTTTGAGCGCAGATCAGGTCGCGCAGTTGTCGGAACAGGTGCGCATCACCCAGAAAACGGCCAATCCGTTTCAGATGTCGCTATCCCTGCCGGGATCCGGACGGAGTCTGGCCATGCACGGGGCCTTGGCTGATCCGCGTGTGTCACCCGGAGGCGCAGCGCTGGTGTGGGTGTTCGATTTTTCCGAAAGCGAAGATGAACTCAGCCGGCTTCGCAAGGATGCTGCGCGCGCTCAAAGTGATTTTGCGGCTCTGATCGGCCTGATTGAAGCGGCGCCCATGCCGATGTGGTTCAGAGGCGGCGACATGCGCCTTCAACTGGTGAACCAGGCCTATGTTGATGCTGTCGCTGCGGGCAGCGCCGATGCGGTGGTGCAGGGACAGATCGAATTGCTGGAGGCGGAAGAAGGTCGTTCGCCTGCGGAAATTGCTCGAGCCAGCCTCGCGCAGCAGACCAAAACCGAACGCAACGTTGCCGCGACGATCCATGGTGAACGTCGGACCTTGCGAGTAAGCGATTTGCCGCTCGGCAATGAAGGCGTTGCCGGTTACGCGATTGATATCGAAGAACAGCAACAGGTCCGGCGTGAATTCCGTGCCTTTCGTGATGCACAGCGGGCGCTTCTCGATCAGGTTACCGTCGGCGTTGCTCAATTCGATGCGGATGAGAAACTCGCCTACGCCAATACTCCCTTCCGCCGCATTTTCGAGATGGGGCAAGAAAGAAACCGCGAACAGGGTGAAGGACGTGTCCCCTTCGAGCGCTTCCTTGCCGAAGCGCGTGAAAGGGGGCGCACGCCGGAGGTTCGCGACTTTCCCGAATGGCGGGCTGAGCGTCTGGGCTGGTTCGACGAGGCAGATACGCAGGAAGAAAACTGGCCTCTGCCCGGCGGCACGCATTTGCGCATCTTCGCACAGCCCATGCCTGATGGCGGGTTGTTGCTGCTGGCAGAGGATCGCACGGAGAGCCTCGCCCTGTCGGCAACGCGCGACATTATGCTTCGTACTCGCACGGCGATGCTGGACAGCCTTTTCGAAGCTCTGGCGATTTTTGCGCCAGATGGCTCACTCCAGCTGTGGAACCGCAGTTTTGCGGGGACATGGGGGCTGACGCCAGAATTCCTTGATACGCACCCCGGGGCAGAGGGTCTTTTCGAAGCGATCAGCCAGAATCTTGCTGAACCGAAAGAGGTCACTCAGATCGGTGCAGTGGTTCGTGCAGCCACGCTGGATCGCCGGGAGAAGGGCGGTCTTGTCGAATTGTCTGACGGGCGCACCTTGCGGTTTGCCGGTGTTCCATTGCCGGATGGAAACGGACTGCTTTCCGTTCTCGATATTACGGATTCCCAGATGGCAGAGAAAGCGCTGCGCGAACGCGCTGTCGCTCTGGAAGAAGCTGACGCAGTCAAAGCGAAATTCCTCGCCAATATGTCTTACGAATTCCGCACCCCGCTTACGACGATTGGCGGTTTTGCAGAAATGCTGGCCAGCGGTGTTGGCGGCGATTTG
>JAXHVK010000139.1:0-7496 GCA_034211135.1 Pseudomonadota bacterium | reverse complement strand
TTCCAGTTTGGCAAAGGGAAGCTGGCTGGCAGAGCGTGCGCGCAGATCCAGATCGACCAGATTGCCCGGAATCATAACCGGGCGCAGCTGCCGCCCGCGCCCGCCTGCGACATAGCCGGCGACCAGCCCGTATTCCTCAGTGAGAAGCCGCGCGATTGCCGCTGTTTCCGCATGGGGCCGCGACGCAATCAAGATGGCGGGTGCGCGCAGGTTCAAGCCACCGCTCCGCCCCGCACCGCAAGATTACTTTTCGGAAAGTCTGGCTTCCAGCTCAGCCACTTTGGCTTCGAGAGCATCGGCCTGTTCGCGGGCTTTCTGCGCCATCGCCTTGACCGTGTCGAATTCCTCACGGCTGACGAAATCCATGCCGCCCATGGCTTCGCGCATACGCTCACGCGCGCTTTCGCGGGCTTCGCGCGTCATGCCGGCCATAGTGCCAGCGGCGCTGTTTGCGAGTTTGACGAAGTCGGCGAGGATCGGGTTTTCGCTTTGCATGGGGGCTATTTGGTCCTCGTTCGCTCTATTGTCCAGTAGGGATGCGGCGCAGCTAGTCCTGCAATTGCACCTCAACCGCGGCACCGCCGCGCCCGCTTACCCCGCCATCGGGGTTTTCCGCGATAAACTGGTAATTCAACGCCAGAGCAAAGGCCAACCAGGCCAGATACGGTATCAGCAGATATGCAGCGATCTTGCGCACACGCCAGAACGCAATCAGCGTAACGATTAAAGTCACCAGCCCGATGCCGAGGACTATCAAACCGCCCATCATGTTCTGCATGCCGAAGAAAACAGGCGTCCAGGCAAGGTTGAACACAAAATGCACCGCGAACAGGCCAATCGCCGCCGCGCGTCCATATGCACCCCATGCGCTTGCAACCAGCGCGAGCGAGAAGCCGATCATTACGTACAGGATCGTCCAGACGATCCCGAAAGCGGCGGGAGGCGGAAAGATGGAGGGTTTATTGAGGCTCGCGAACCAGGCTGTGTCGGGACTGCCAAGCCCCCCTGCAAGAAAGCCCAGGAGCACAATCAAAGGAACACAGAACAACGACCAGCGAAGGAAGCTGGCCCGAAGTTGTTCTTTAGACGCGAGAAAGTTCATCATTCCTCCCAACCGGTATCATCAACCGCGAATCCGTTCGATTCGCATTTGAGTGATGCCAGCGGGCCTTACACAAGCCCCGTGCCAGCGCCAATTCGCCTCATTGTAAACAAGGGCGCCGCTCCCGAAATGAGGCATGTTGGCAATCTCACCGTACCAACCATAGAAAAAATGCAGGGCCGAAACCGGCAGTTTTCGTGCGTCTGCGCGTCAATCCACGCAAAAACACAAAATGGGAATAGCGCTCCTGTAACATTCTGCTAACTTCGCCACATTCTTGCCGTGATTCGGAGCGCACCAGGCAGGATCTCGATCAAATGCGCTCCTGTTATTTGGGCCCAGTGAGGGGAACACTTTCATGAAAAAAACCAACTTTGTTTCGATGCTGGCAGTTGCTGGCGGCCTGGCACTCACCACCGCTGCATGCTCGGCTCCGGCTGAAGACGCTGCAACCGAAGCAGACACCACCTCGGTTGAAGAAACCGCAGAAGCTGCTGAAGGCGAAATGGCTGCTGAAGGCGAAGAAGCTGCTGCTGAAGGCGAAATGGCTGCCGAAGGCGAAGAAGCTGCTGCTGAAGGCGAAGAAGCCGCCGCAGAAGGCGAAGAAGCTGCTGCTGAGTAAGCTGCAACTTCAGCTACGCGCTGCTTGAGCGCGTGAGATCAAGGGCTGATGGCAATCACATATTGCCATCAGCCCTTTTCTTTTGCGTGAAACCAAATGGCCCGCATCCGCGAACCCGCTTTTGCAAGGACCGATCACCTGAAAGAAGCAAAAGCCATGACTCCCCAGCAAGCCGCCCTTATCGTTATCGAGACGATCACTGCCATGGCGCAAGAGCACAAGCCTCTGATGCTGAGGGTTGTACCCGAGGATGGCGCCACCTTCTGGACCCATTATCCAAAGGGCGATGCCCGCGACAAACACTGCCAGTCGCGCTGGTATTACCATGTTCATGCAGCCGGAAACCGGGATGAAGATGAACACGGCCATTTCCACCTCTTCCTGCATCGGACCCAGCTATCCGATGGGCTGGTGCCGAAAGTCTGGCCCCCTCAGGGGGAGGACGCGAAAGCGCATGTCACGCACCTGATTGCATTATCAATCGCGAATTCCGGTGTCCCGCGTGCCTGGTTTGCCACCAATCGGTTTGTGACCAATGAATTCCTGTATCCCGCCGATGTGATTATTGATCACATGCCCGATTTCAACGTCGATGCGACGCGCGAAGACGATCTGGTCAATCGCTTCGTAACGGCGATGGTTGCCCTGTATCGCGATGAGATTGCCGACCTATTGCGTCAGCGCGACGCACGCCAGGAGCAGCTTGTGGCAGAGCACGGAGAGGCCGCCTACGAACAGGCCAGCGGAATAGAGGTTCTGGCTCAAATCCCGATTGATCTGGATGCGAAAATCGCTTCGCTTAATCTTGAGATCGACTAGCCGCGAATGGCGCTGACAAGGAATTCCACATTGCCCTTCGGACCAGTGATCGGACTTTCCACGATACCTTCGATATCCCAGCCAAGCCCTTCAAGCCATTCACGAACTTCGCCGCAAACCCGTTGATGCAGGCTTGCGTCACGGACCACTCCGCCCTTGCCCACTTCTTCGCGCGCGACTTCGAATTGCGGCTTTATCAAAGCGACAAGGCGGCAGTCGCGCGCCGCCAGTTTCAGCGGCACCTCCAGCACTTTGGCAAGGCTGATAAAGCTCGCATCGCACACCACCATATTGCATGGCTGATCAATCAGTTCAGGTGTCAGGATACGCGCACTGGTCTGCTCAAGCACGGTGACCCGATCATCCTGTCGTATCTTCCATGCGAGCTGGTTTGTACCGCTATCGACGGCAAAGACATGCGCCGCGCCATTGGTGAGCAGCACATCGGTAAACCCTCCGGTCGAGCTGCCAATGTCCATCGCAACCGCGCCGCTGGCATCAATCCCGAAATGCTCCAACGCATGAGCCAGCTTGATACCGCCCCGGCTGACCCAAGGGTGATCGCGCCCGCGCACCTCAAAATCTGCATCACCGCGGACCTGCTGGCCAGGCTTGTCGATCTTGGCTTCGCCCATAAACACGGCACCCGCCATGATGAGCGCCTGAGCACGTGTGCGGCTTTCGGCAAGGCCACGCTCAACCAGTAATTGGTCAATTCGTGTCTTTTTCGTGGGATTAGAAGGCTTAGTCATGGACGCGTCAGCCAATAGCGCGCATTGAGGGCGCATGAAAGCTTATCTCCCATTGATGACGAGCGCTCTGGCGCTGACTTTCACCGTAGCGGCCTGTTCGGGTGAGGCTCCGCCACCGGCACCCACGCCCGCGCCCAGCCCTGCACCTTCGCCGGTTGCGACAACTCCGCCTCCGCCGCCAGTGGTAAACGAACCGCGCTACGAGAACTTTCTCGACGCGCCGCAGACGGCTGGCACCTGGACTTACATCAATGAACCGGGCGAAACTCTCGCCATCTTCGGTACTTCGCCGAACAATCCGGTCTTTGCAGTGCGCTGTTCGGCTGGCCGGATCGAGCTGGGCCGCATGACGCCGCAGGTTGTGACCGGTGCCCGTGTCATGAGCATCAAAACGGAAACGACCACGCGCCAGCTTCAGGCGACCGCGCGCAGCGGACGGGTCAATGTTGTAGCCGCGACGCTTTCCGCAAATGACACCCTCCTCGATGCGATGGCGATCACCAAGGGGCGCTTTGCAGTCGGAACCGAGGGTATGCGCACGCTTTATCTTCCAGCCTGGGCCGAAGTGACACGAGTGATCGAAGACTGTCGCTAAAGGCGTTTGTCCGGACCGATTCTTTTCGCGTTTTCCACAATCAGAACGCAGCGGGCACCTGCTGCGTCCGCCCAAACAAAAAGCGCCCCGGTCATCCCTAGGGCGCTGCCTTGCATTGCATCACGAGCGAAGTGCTATTCTGACGTGGGAAAAGAAAATTTCAAGTCTTGTGCCACCGCTTCACATGATTCAAAAAAGCATCAGGCCAGCGGTACACGCAAGGCTCGGCCCCCGGTGATACGAGATGGGTCTTGGCTTAGAAGCGCGAAAGGAGGTGATCCGATGTCTCATGGTTCAGTAGCGAGGTCGGTGAAGATCCCTACGGAGCATATTCGGTAATTTCCACGCCGAGTAAGGCTTCGTGAGCGGCACTTCCGGCCGCTGACCATGAAAGGGTCAATCCTCCTACGGGCGAGGATTGGCCCTTTTCATTTGTCGGTTGGAATTTGCGCCAGCATAATTGGGCGGCGTAATAAGGCGCACCGCTGCAATCTGTCTTGCCCTCCCCATCGGGCCGCTCTAATCGCTGGGCTATGCAGTTCGAGCGTATATCCCATCCCGCACCCACTTGCGATGAAGCCCGCATAGCCGCGATTGCCGATCCGGGCTTCGGCACGACTTTTACCGATCACATGGTCACAATCGACTATGATGAGGCAAAGGGCGGCTGGCACAGCGCGCGCATCGGGCCGCGTCAACCGATCAGCCTCGATCCGGCGGCCAGCGTTCTGCATTATGCGCAGGAAATCTTCGAAGGGATGAAAGCGTTCAGGCACGCCGATGGCGGGATTGCCCTGTTCCGGCCCGAAGCCAACGCTGCGCGCTTCAATGCCAGCGCCCGGCGGATGGCCATGCCGGAAATCCCCGAAGAGCTGTTCCTTGCAGCCGTACGCGAGGCTGTCGCTGCGGATGCAGACTGGATGCCGCCGATTGATGGCGGATCGCTCTACATCAGGCCCTTCATGTTCGCATCAGAGGCGTTTCTGGGTGTGCGTCCGGCAAAGGAATACAAGTTCATCGTGCTTATCAGCGCGGCAGGCAATTACTTCAAAGGCGGCATTAATCCGGTCAAGATCTGGGTGGCACAAGGGTACGTCCGCGCTGCCGCTGGCGGAACCGGCGCAGCGAAAACCGGCGGCAATTACGCAGCCAGCCTTGTCCCGCAGGCGCAGGCCATCGAACAGGGCTGCGATCAGGTCGTGTTTCTCGACGCGGTCGAGAACAAGTGGATTGAGGAACTGGGCGGCATGAACCTGTTCTTCGTTCGCCGCGATGGCAGTGTTATCACTCCGCCACTGACCGGCACAATCCTGCCCGGTATCACCCGCGCCAGCCTGATCCAGCTGTTGCGCGAAGAAGGGCTGGACGTGCGAGAAGAGCCGTATTCGATCGACCAATGGCGCGAAGAGGCGGAAAGCGGCGAGTTGCTGGAAACAATGGCATGCGGCACCGCGGCGGTTGTCACCCCGGTTGGCACGGTCGCCTCACCTGATGGAGAATTCCATATCGGCGCGGGTGGCATCGGCCAGATGACGGCAAAGATGCGCGAGAGGCTTGTCGGAATTCAGAACGGAAAAATCGCTGATCCGCATGGCTGGGTAACGCGTCTTTAGGAAGCCGCCACATTACACCGGCGGTAATTATTTCCTGTTTACCCAGTGATAACCAATAAATGGGTAGCAAGCACTCATGAGTGCTTTGAAACCCAAATACACTGTTTCCAGTTATCCCGATCGCGGCGAAGTCCATTTCTCCGCCAGCGGCTTCTGGGACATGGAAACGATGACGCAATTTCAGCGTGAGCTTATCGCCGCTGCGCGCCCTCTCTTCGAAAACGGAAAGCCGATGCGCTCTTTCGCGGACTTGCGCGGCTTCGTCGCGCAAAGCAGCGAGGTTTCAGATGCCATCCGCACCGCTGTCACAGCCGCGGCACAACTGGGCACAGAGCGCACGGCGATGGTCAGCGATTCAGCACTGACCCGCTCGCAATATCGGCGGCTGCACGAAGATCTACAGATCCAGACATTCGAAGACCCCTCCGAAGCGCTACAATGGCTGCGTGAAGACTGATGGACCGGTTGAAGCCCACATACTCCGTCCGCATGGACGAAGAGCGCGGTGAGCTTCATTTCGTTACAAGCGGCCTGTTTGACGCGCCCACGATGGCGGCCTTCCTGAGAGAAGTCGCCCGACAAGCAGGGCCAGTGCTCGCATCAGGTCGCAAGCTGCGGGCATTTGGCGATCTTACGGATTACGTCACCCAGACGAAGGAAATCGGCGAGCAGATGGCGCAGACGCTGGCTCAAGCCGAAAGCAGCGGGATCGAGAAGACCGCAATCGTTATCAATTCCGCCATTCTGAAGATGCAATACAAACGTGTCAGCGAAGGCCGGAATGTAGAGATTTTCGAAACCGCCGAAGACGCGCTGCGCTGGTTGCGCGGCGATGAAGGCTGAACGCATTTTATGATGGAAAGACTGCCGCCCCTGACCTGATTTAATCGAGGTGACGAAATGGATAGACTGGTCCCGACATACCGTGTGACTTCGGATGAACCGCGTCATGAAGTCCACTTTGCCATTTCCGGCTTTTTCGACCTTGAACACATGAAAGCCTTCCTGCGCGAAGTGAATGTGAAAGCGGCACCGCTTACCAATCAGACGCATCCCATCCACGCATTGGGCGATATGGCGGGGTTTGTCCCGTCGAACAAAGAGACGGCGGAACTCATTCAGGATCACTTGCGCGCTTCGCAGAAAGTGGGACTTACACGGGTCGCCATCTTGCGCTGCTCTCCTTTGATGACGCTTCAATACAAACGCCTAAGTGACTGTGTCGAAGTGGCATTTTTCGAAGAAGATGACGAAGCGCTCGCTTGGTTGCGCCGCCCGTATTAGGCCACTGCGAACGCAGGCGGAACGCCGGCCTAGGCACATCGCGCAAGCTGCTTTTCAAATTCATCCATCAACCAGCGCCCTGCTGGTCTGGGCTGTGCCTTGCGCAGCCAAAGTCCTGTCAGGCTGTAATTCGCGCCCGGTGCCTCCGGCAGGTCAAGCTCCACCAAGGTACCGTTGGCAAGGTCTTCCGCAATCATGGCGCGGGGCATGTTACCCCATCCCAGCCCCTCTTTCAGCAGGGAGTGTTTGGCGCCCAAATCGCCCAATCGCCACGTATGCGGGCTGATAACGGAAAATTCGCGGCCTTCGGTCAGGTCAGAACGGTCCGCCAGAACAAGCTGAAGGTGCTGGCGTGATTGGCCGATTATGTCTTCTCCGTCAGCAATGGCCCTAGCCAGCGGATGATCGGGCGCTGCGACCGGAATAAGAGCAACCTCCCCGAGGCGGCGCCTCTCCAGCGCCGGATGTTCCGAGGTTACGGGGCCGCCAATTCCAATGCTCGCCTCTTCCGACAGCAGTTTTTGAGTGACCGCGCCCAGCCCTTCTATCAAGAGCTCCAACGTCACGGTCGGGAACCTGTCGCGAAAGGCGCTCAGCACCTTTGCTGTGGCCTCTCCGGGAATGATAAAAACACTCCGCAAACTGCGCCTGAACCGTTGCCATATCCCCATCCCAGCGAGCCAGCGCTCGGTGAATCAAGGTGTAATCG
>JAXHVK010000138.1:0-7637 GCA_034211135.1 Pseudomonadota bacterium | reverse complement strand
AACGCGCTTGACGGGATGGCGCTGCCATATGGCGATGTGGCTGTCGGCAGCTGGCGCAATGCGCCTTATATCGTCATCCAGAATGTCGGCGGCTATCTCGATTTCCCCCGCGCCATGGGGGCTGGCCAGCCGGTGAGCGATGCGCAGGATGCGGATTTCTTCCTGTCGCGCCTATCTGAAATCCCCGCCGTTCTGAATGGCGAACTGGAGCGAGTGAAGGAAGCGCGCGCGTTTGGCGTTATTCCGCCTGACTTCCTGCTCGACAAGGCGACGCGCCAGTTGGAAGTGACGACGAAGTCTGCAGCCAAAGGGGAGCTGTTCGTCAATGATTTTGCCCAATTGCTCGACAAGGCGGGCCTGTCGCAGGACTATGCTGAGAAAGCCAAACGCTATGTCGCAGGCCCGATCCGCGATGCGCTGGAGGCACAATATGCCGAGCTTTCCGATCAGCGTACCGAAGCGAAATCGGATGCGGGCATGTGGGCCCAACCCGAAGGGGATCGCTGGTATTCATGGGCGGTCGGCGCATCCACCACGACCAGCCTGACACCAGATGAAATCCACGAACAGGGGCTGGAAGAACTGGCCGAGTTGCATGGCCGGATGGACCCGATCCTGAAGGAAATCGGTTATACCAAAGGCAGTGTCGGGGAACGGATGCAGGCGCTGGGTGATGATCCGCGTTACAAATTCGCACCGGGTGACAAAGGGCGCGAGGAGATCTTCGCCTTCATCAACAAGCAGGTCGATTACATCAAGGCGCAGATGCCGCGCGCGTTTAACACGCTGGTCGATCCGCCTCTCGAAGTCCGGCGTATTCCGGTTGCCGAAGAACTTGGCGCACCGGGGGCCTATGGCGGCGCAGGCAGCAAAGATGGCAGCATTCCGGGCCGTTTCTGGATCAACCTGCGGACCACCGATCTGCACCGCAAATACGATCTTCCGGACCTCACTTTTCACGAAAGCATCCCTGGCCATGTGTGGGAAGGCGAATATTCCAACCGCCTGCCCTTGATCCGTTCAATCCTCGCCTTCAATTCGTTTTCCGAAGGCTGGGCGCTTTATGCTGAACAGCTGGCGGATGAGCTGGGCGCCTATGACGATTTCAAGGTCGGGCGGCTCGGCTATCTTCAGGCCCTAGCCTTTCGCGCCTGCCGTCTGGTCGTCGATACGGGCCTGCACCACAAACGCTGGACCCGCGAACAGGGCAACCGCTTCTTCGTTGAACGCAATGGCTCAAAGGTTGAAGAGGTCGCGAGCGAGGTTGACCGGTATTGCAGCTGGCCGGGGCAGGCATGCGGGTACAAGATCGGCCACTCCGAAATCCTGCGTCAGCGCGCCCGTGCACAAAGCGAGCTGGGAGACGCATATGATTTCAAGGCGTTCAACACCGCCGTCATTCTGGGCGGAAACGCGCCTCTCAATGTCGTTGGCAATACGGTAAGTCGCTACATCGCGGGGGCGCGGACCTAAACGCCCCCCTCATGCGTTCGGAGACTGGGACGCAAATCTTCCTCAGAGACAAATGACGGGGGCGCTTATGGAACAGTTGGGACAAGACCTGGAAACGATGCGGCGCGTGCCGCTTTCGGATGCGCACGTCGCTGCCATTTGCGAGATCGGTGGAGAGCGCACCTACAAGCAAGGTGAAATCGTCGCCGATGTCGGCGAACCGATGGACACATTTGTCTATGTCATCGAAGGCGAAATCGAGGTCGTCGATCACCTGACCGGTGAACGGCTGCTTGAGGCATCGCTTGGCCCGACGCAGTTCATGGGCGAGATCGGCTTTCTCAATCGTGGCTCGAACATTTTGCGGATGCGCGCAGCGGTGGAAACCCGCGTGATCGAGGCCCCGCGTGCAGCCATGCTCGATTTGATGAGCCGTATACCCGAGCTTTCTGATCACATCATCACTGTCTTTGCCGCGCGGCGTCGCAAGCAGTTTGAACTGCACAACAGCCCTGTGAAGATCATTGGCGCAGACCGCGATCCGGCGGTGCAGGAAGTGGAGCGCTTCCTGTCTCGCAATCGCCTGCCCTTCAAAAGCTTCGACATGGATTCGCAAGATCCCGAAACGGCGAAGGTTTGCGACGTTTCTGGCCACGAACCGTCCGTTATTCTGGGTGTGGGCCAAAAACTGGAAGACCCGACCCCGCGCAAAGTGGCGCAGTATATGGGGCTGGACCTTGATATTTGTTCCGACCGCACTTTCGACCTGCTGATCGTTGGCGGAGGCCCCGCTGGCGTGGCGGCGGCAGTCTATGCCGGGTCGGAGGGGCTAAAGGCGCTGGTTATCGAAGACACCGCGATCGGTGGTCAGGCCGGAACGTCCAGCCGGATTGAAAACTATATGGGCTTTCCCACCGGCATATCGGGCACAGACCTGATCTGGCGCGGTCAGATTCAGGCGATGAAGTTCGGCACCAGCTTTGCCATGCCGCGACGGGTCGAAGGGCTGGAGCGGCGCGAAGACGGCAGCTTTTGTGCACGGCTGGAAGATGATGAGGAAATTTGCGCCAACTCAATCCTTGTCTCAACCGGAGTGCAGTATCGTCGCTTGCCTCTCGAAAATCTGCGCGAGCTAGAAGGCAAAGGCGTGTTCTATTCCGCCACCGAAATGGAAGCGCGCTTTTGCAGCAACACCGAAGTTGTCGTGATCGGCGGTGGCAATTCGGCGGGTCAGGCGGCGATGTTCCTGTCCCGCGCCGCGAAGCATGTGCATCTGGTCGTGCGCTCAGGAAGCCTCGCTGCGTCCATGTCCAAATACCTCACCAGCAGGCTTGAGGCTGATCCGCGCGTCACCATCCATTACCACACCGAAGTCAGCGCGCTTGACGGGGAAGACTGGCTGCAAAGCGTGACCTTCAAGACCCCCGATGGTGAAGAAAAGCTGGAAACGTCTGCCCTGTTCATCATGATCGGCGCAGCCCCCAACACAGAATGGCTTTCAGGATTGGTCGAGACGGATGAGAAAGGCTTCGTTCTGACCGGCGGGGAGGTGGACCGCGATAGCCCGTTCGAAACCGGCACGGATGGCATCTTCGCCGTGGGAGATGTGCGATCAGGATCGGTCAAACGGGTCGCCAGCGCCGTTGGCGAAGGGTCTGTGGTAGTCAGCCAGATCTGGACATATCTTGACGAAAAAGACCGCGCCGAAAATCCTCAAATTCAGTCTGGCCAATAGTCTTTCCTGCTTTATACTCTGACACTTCAGTGAAATCGCAGACACTGTTTCAGGGGTTCAAATACTACCATGGCGCGCATTCTTAATCGCCACGCAATGATCTTCGTTGCGCTCTTCGCACTTCACTTTGGTACTGCGCCAGCAAAGGCTGATTGGCACGAAGCATCAAGCGACAATTTCGTCATCTATGCCGATGACAGGGAAAAAGACATTCGTGTCTTTGCCCAGAACCTTGAACGGTTTCACAAGGCGATGGAATTTGTGACCGGTCGCCGCGTTGAAAAGCCCAGCCCTTCGAACAGGGTCGTGATCTTCGTTGCCGGAAGCCAGAAGGATATCCGCAAACTTTCCGGTCGCAATTCCCGCACGGTGCAGGGTTTCTATATCCCGCGCGCCGGCGGCAGTAAGGCGTTTGTCCAGGATATCCGCAACAAGGACGGATACCCCCATTTTTCAACCATCATCCTGCTGCACGAATATGCGCACCACTTTCTGATATCGGCATCGCGCTACGAAATGCCGCGCTGGCTTAGCGAAGGGGCGGCGGAATTCTTCGCTGCCGCCACATTCAACCGGGACGGTTCTGTCACGATTGGCCGACCTGCAGTTCACCGTCGCAATGAACTGAACTATGCAGCGGAAGTTTCGGTGGCGGAACTGCTCGACCATGAACTCTACAAGCGGAATAAGGGCAGGAAATACGATGCGTTCTACGGCCGCAGCTGGCTATTGTATCACTATTTGACCTTCACTCCCGAACGCGAAGGCCAGCTCGTCGGATATGCCCGTGAGGTCTTCAACGGCGCCGCACCTCTCGCCGCGGGGAAGAAAGTGTTCGGCGATCTCGACGTGCTGGAAGACCAGCTGGACGACTATCTCGGCAACCGGAAATTCGGCGCTTACAAGCTTGAGCCGGAACAGCTTCCGATCGGCGAGATCACGGTTCGCCGCATGTCAGAGGGAGAAGCGGAGATTATGCCGCTGCGCATGCGCTCGCAGCGCGGTGTCAATCTCGATCAGGCGAAAGAGCTTCTGCCTGAAGTGCGCAAGGTCGCCGGCCAATTCCCCGACGATGCCTATGTGCTCGCCGCCTTGTCCGAAGCGGAATATGACGCGGGCAATAATGATGAAGCCATCGCCGCCGCAGACCGTGCAATCGCTATCAATCCGCGACTGACAAACCCCTATGTACAGAAAGGCTACGCCCTGTTTCGCATGGCCCGCGATGCCGAAGGCGATGATCGCGATGCGGCGTTTAAACGGGCGATGAAGCCGTTTCAGGCTCTCAACAAAATTGAAAACGATCACCCGATGCCGCTGATCTATTACTATCGCAGCTTTGCCTATCGCGGGGTCGTTCCACCAGAAAATGCCCGCCACGCGCTGGAGCGCGCAGCACAGCTTGCACCGTTCGACAAAACGCTGTGGCTGAATGTGGCGATGGTGCAGATGCGCGAGGGCAAGATCGCGCTGGCGAAGCAATCGCTGCAACCGCTGGCGTTTGATCCGCATGGCGGCTCACGCTCAAACCGCGCGCGCTCGATACTCGCGATGCTGGAAAAAACGCCCGAGGGTACGAAGCTGACAGGCCGCGATATCAGAGCCAGCCAGACAATCAGCGTAGCTCCGCCTGTGGCGGCTGACGACGGGGAGTAACACCCTCCCCGTCAAACGGCCTTAGCGCATCATGCCGCTGACGATTGTGCCAAGGATTCCGCCCAGCGGCGAACCGCCTGCATCTGCACTGCCTGCCTGCGAACCGCCTGTGGCCTGTTTTGCCATATATCCGGCCACAGCCATCGCGAGGATCGGCAGCATCTGTTTCAGCATGCCTTCGTCAAGGCCTGTAATCTCGGCCACCTGGCCGGCGACCGAACGGCTGACATCCTTGCTGCCAAAGATATTGCCGAGGATGTCATTCCCCGGCTGTGTCGGCGTCGGCTCACTGCCCAGTACGCTGTCGAGCAGCGCACCGCCCAGCATTCCGCCAAGCCCGCCGATCGCACTGCCCTGACCAGCGGTGCCGCCCGTCTGGCCGCCTCCACCGCCAAGGATCGCACCCGCAAGACTGCCAAGGCCGCCCATCGGGTTTGGCGTGCTTGATCCGCCGGTGGCGCTTCGCCCCATTCCGGCAACAATTGCAGGGAGCAGCGCGCCAGCCGCCGTCTTGGCGGTGCCTTCATCCACACCCAATTCGCGCGCCATAGACGTGATTGCGCCCGTTTGTTGAAGCATCTGGACAAGGCTCATCGTGCCACTCCCCTGCAATATTGATCTTGTTACTTCTTGCCGAAGAAGCCGGACGCCATGTTGGCGATATCGTTCAGCGGATTGCCGTCGCCATCGCGGTCCAGCATGGAGGCAAAGCTGCTGAGCGAACCTTCGCCGCCGATCTGTTCAACGATCTGGTTGAGAACACCGGCATCAAGACCGGTCTTTTCCGAAGCGAGTTCAACCGTGTCGCCTTCCATCTGATGCGTCTGGCCCAGAGCCGCGATAGCTTTTTCAGCCATTGCCGGGTCAATACCGACCTTGCTGGCGAGGTTTGCGACATCATCCGGTGCGCCGCCAATGTTCTTAAGAATTCCGTCGAGCAGGCTCATAATCGTGACTCCCATGTTTAGCCAAAGGCTGGATACATTCAGCAAGTGACACAAAAAAGGCTCCGCGCCAAATCGGGGCGGAGCCTTTTACAAGCTCTTACAGTTGCGGGCCTGTCTGGTCGGCGCCGGATCAGGCCACCGCAGGAGCTGCCTGGCGAACGCCTTCGTCGACATGGGCTTCGAATTCGGCGAAATTGTCGATGAACAGCTTCACCAGCTTTGCAGCGGTATCGTCATATTCGCCCTTGTCCGCCCATGTACTGCGCGGGTCGAGGATGGTCTGGTCGATCCCCTGCGCTTCGAGCACAGGCACGCTGACAGGCACATCAAAGCCGAAATTGTCATCGCGGCGATATTCTACGTTGTCGAGATCACCGTCGAGAGCCGCGTTCAGCAGCGCGCGCGTTGCCTTGATCGGCATGCGGTTGCCAACGCCATATTTGCCGCCGGTCCAACCGGTGTTCAGCAGCCAGCACTGCACCCCGCCCTTCGCGATGCGTTCTTTCAGAAGATTGCCGTAAACGCTGGGATGGCGCGGCATGAACGGTGCGCCAAAGCATGTCGAGAAAGTTGCCTCAGGCTCTGTCACGCCGATTTCCGTGCCAGCGACCTTTGCCGTGTAACCGGAAAGGAAGTGGTACATCGCCTGTTCCGGCGTCAATCGCGCAATCGGAGGCAGGACGCCGAAAGCATCAGCCGTCAGCATCACCACATTGCTCGGCACAGGGCCAAGGTTCTTTTCCGATGTGTTCGGGATAAAGTCGATCGGATATGCTCCGCGTGTGTTCTCCGCGAGCGTGTTGTCATCAAAGTCCAGTTCACGCGTCGCAGGGTCCATCACGACATTTTCCAGCACCGTGCCGAACCGCTTCGTCGTTGCGTAGATTTCCGGCTCTGCCTCTTCGGAAAGGCGGATCATCTTGGCGTAGCAGCCGCCTTCGAAGTTGAAGACTGCGGTATCCGACCAGCCATGCTCATCATCGCCGATCAGCGTGCGGCTTGCATCGGCGCTGAGCGTGGTCTTGCCGGTGCCCGAAAGCCCGAAGAAGACTGCGGTTTTGCCATCGGCGGAGATATTGGCCGAACAGTGCATCGGCATCACGCCCTTTGCCGGCAGCAGATAGTTGAGGATGCCGAACACGCTCTTCTTCATCTCGCCAGCGTATTTGGTGCCCCCGATCAGGATGAGCTTTTCCGCAAGGTTCACCGCGATCACCGTCTCACCGCGCGTACCGTGGCGTTCGGGATCGGCGCGGAAGCTGGGCAGATCAATAATGGTGTATTCCGGCGCGAAATCAGCCAGTTCATCCACTGTCGGGCGGACCAGCAATGTGCGGATAAACAGGTTGTGCCACGCCAATTCGTTGATCACGCGCACATTCACGCGATGCTCCGACTGCGAACCGCCAAACAGATCCGCGACGTAAAGCGTTTCCTTTTCACCAACGGCTTTGAGGAAGTCGGCTTTCAGCGCGGCGAAGTGTTCGGGCGTCATCGAGGCGTTGACCTTGCCCCACCACACCGTGTCTTCGGTCGCTTCGTCACGGACAATGAATTTGTCCTTGGCGCTTCGCCCCGTATGCGCGCCCGTCTGCACGACAAGCGCACCGTCTTTTGACAGCGCCCCCTCGCCTGCGGCCAGCGAAGCTTCGACCAAGGCGGCAGTGCCGAAATTGGAGCGGATTTCTGCGCCGGTTGAGATGCCTTGGGTTTCGAGAGAATGAGCAAGCGGGGTCAACTTCAGTCCTTTCAAATGAGACCAATGCGGGTCTCGCACAGGGGAAAGGGTGATGCCGCGCCAGCGGTCATGAAATTACCGTCCATGTAAGACGCGAATCGTTTCGTCC
>JAXHVK010000137.1:0-7663 GCA_034211135.1 Pseudomonadota bacterium | reverse complement strand
ATCCATGTGAATATCATGCGGGAAGACCAGCCCGCTCTTTTCCTCAACCGGTTTGTCGAGGCTTACGCGAACCGGCTTTTCCTGGCTGTAGGCGGTGTAGAAAGTGGGCCGGAACTGCGGGTGCTTTTCGCCAAAGTCGCTCGCATTGCCAAAGGCGACATCTTCGAGCCTGCCATCCAGAGCATCATGGCATTCCGCGCAAAATTCCTCCGTGGCGGCCTGCTGGCGGACCTTGCCTTCGTGTTCGAGGTGACAGGACGTGCACGATCCGGGCCCTTCTTTTCCCAGCGTTTCAGCCACTGCCCATTGCCATGCTTCACCCGCAGGCAGCGGCGCCATTCCTTTCGCCAGGCGCGGTTTTGCCGCGTGTTCGCCCAATTCTTCGTGGCATGTCAGGCAGGTTTCGTCCTGAACCGAAACAAACGGCTGGGCGTGACATGCTTCGCAATTGTCTTTCAGATCATGGTGCGCAAGGCTGAGTTCGCCGGAACTCCATGTGCTGTCGAAAGAAACCTGATCGACCATCGGGCCATCGGGATCGTTTTCAACCCGGTCACGCGTCAAATGCGTGAAAATCGGGACAGCGAGCAGCAAGCCGACAATGGCAAGAGACATCACCCATGCCATTGACCGTTTCGAGGGCAGGGCGCTCGCCAGTGCGAAGCCTGCAACGGTATCGACCTTCGCGCCTTTTTCCTCTGCCGCCTTGATCGTGATGCTGACGGCGGTGTCGCTTTCCTTTGCGATGGTCAGACGCGAAGAGCCGAGTTCGATTTCAGCGCCCAATTGCGGATCGACGCTGGCGCTGGTTTCAATCCGGCCATCAATTCCGAAGCCTAGCGTGCCCAACGCTTCTATTTGAAGCGGCCCTTCGCCACTCTGATCAATGCGGATATGTTTCTGTTCGACGGCAAGATCGGCCAGATGGATGTCGTTTTCAGCGGCGCGCCCTACAAACAGGCTGGACTGATAGACGTTACGTTCGCGAACGATTTCTCGCCCGGCAGAGGTAAAGTCGATGGTGCGGATCAGGAACGCCATGTCGCTTGCCTCACCAGTAATAGAACACGCTCACGACATGCGCGAGCAAGGCGGCGAGCAACGCGATGGTCGCTGGCACATGGATAAACAGCCACACTTCCAGAAGCGCGCGAATGCGCAGGTGGCGGCGGATTTGTCCGAGCTGGTCGGCGCGGCGTGTCAGCAGGGCGTGAACCTTTGCTTCTGCATCGCTGCCGTGTTCGGATGTGTTCTTGAGAGCGGCATTGGTCGCGCATCCGGGATAGGCCCCCGTCAGCCGTCCCCATGCACCGCCAAAGAAGATGTCCTGACCAAGCGCGCCAATCACCAGATCGGATTGCTTGCGATCAAGCGGCTGGGCGGCGCTTTCCAACTGGCGGTCAATCGCGGTGAGCGCCTCGACCATTTGTGAGCGCGTCATCTCGTTGCGGTTGTTCGAGAGTTTTGCGGGCAGTGTGGCATATACCGCCACCCCGTAAATGCCGGTGACGATCACAATGATCATCAACGCATAGGCGAGCGTATGGACATTCCAGCCGAACTGGAAGCCCGTGTGCAGCGTGCCCACGACGATCAGCGAAAGGCCCAGATAGACATGCGCGCTGGTCCACGCTTTCAAGCTCCACTGGCCGGGCGTAGGGCGGCGCTTGCGAATTCCCAGCAGCGAGAGCCAGATGATCAGCCCGACGCCGATTGTACCCAGCGTATAGCCATACCAGCTGCCGCCATTGGGGCGCGGTTCCTGATCAATCATCAGATAGCCGGCAATGCATATGCCGCACAGGATCAGGGCAACCCACAGATAGCGGAAATAGGCATGCTTCAGAAAGCCGACATGATCGGCATTGCGCGCGGCCTCGCGGCTTTTGAAAGTGGCCTCTGACCCGGCGGTATTTGCCTTATCCGATGCGCGTGACGCCATTACTGCACATCCTCGGTAAGCTTGGTGAAGGTCAGGAATTTGTCAGGCGCAACACGGATTGCAGCGCCCGTAGGGCAGGCGCGCACGCAGGTAGGGCCGCCTTCGACACCGGCGCACATATCGCATTTGATCGCCTGCTTGGGCTGTTCGGGATCGCCATTTTCCTTGCGCCAGGCATAGGATGCCTCACCCGGTCCCGGTCCGCTGCCGAACAACAGCCATTTGAGCAGTGACGGCTTTTTCGGTGGCTTCGGATCCATGCGGATCACGCCGTATGGGCAGTTGCGCTGACAATTGCCGCAGCCGATGCAGGTTTCGTCGATGAACACCTCGCCATCGGGGCCGCGCTTAATGGCGTTTGGCGGGCAGTCGGCCATGCAATGCGGGTGTTCGCAATGGCGGCATGACGTCGGGACGTGCAGATGCGCATAGGTGCGCCCCGCCTCCCGATCCAATCGCGAAAGCCCGTCATGGCTGTCCGCACAGGCTTTTTCACAATTGTCGCAGCCGATGCACAAAGTTTCGTCAATCAGCAGAACGTCGGTTGCCTCGCCCAGACCTTCATCGACGAGGAATTTGGCGGTTTCCGAATACAGATCGACAGCGCCGTCAAATTCGTCCTTCCGGCTTTCGATGAAGGCAGTCGTCTTGCGCCGACCGTCCATCTCCGTCAGCGCTTTTTCCCGCAGGGCGGGGTTGCCATCCAGCAGCGCGACAAAGGCATCGCCGGGCAGTTTAATGACTTCGGATTTGATCGCCGCTTTCACCGTGGCGGTGCGCAGGCTGCCGTCAATGGCCGCCATTTCGCCGACATAGGCACCGGCGGGAAGATAGGAGAGGAAAACAGGCTTTTCGCCCAAAGCCTTCTCGACAATCATCGAACCCCGGCGAATGATGTAGACGTCTTTATCGTCCGCGCCTTCTTCGATCAGGGTCTGGCCTGCGCGCACCTCAACCACTTCGGCTGCCTCTACAAGCGGAGCGACATCCGCAGGGGTCAGGCCTGATCCGAACATTTGCAGCAATTGGCGTTCCACCGCGATCGCGTTGACGACGCGGTTGGCTTCGGGAGAGCTGGCGATCAGTTTCAGGGCTGCATTTCGCGACAGCTCAATCGCGACAAGCGGTTCGGCAGCGCGGATGGTGGAGCCGCGACGGCGGCCGGAAATCAGGCCGACTTCACCAAAGATGGAGCCTTCGCCGATCGGCACTGTGATGGATGGATCATTGGGGTTGATTTCAACCGCAACGGACCCCTCGGCAATGGCGAACATGGATGATCCCGGCTCGTTGCGGCGGAACACCACTTCACCCGGTTGATAGGCATGGCAGGTGGAATCGAGCAGGAATTCGCGCAGTTGCAGCGTGGATAGATCACCGAAAATGCGGACATTCCTGCTGAAAACGTCCAGCCAGTGATCGACATCGTGATTGCCGGGGAGCTGTGCGAATTTGTCTTCCAGGATCGGTTCGTCAGCGGGTTTCAGCGCGGTGTTCCCGTTCAGGAACTCGATCACGTCATGGCCCTGGTTCATGCAATGCTTGATCAGCGGATAACCCGCCAATGCGCCGATGACATGGATGCCGGGCTTGGATGTTTCAAAAGCAGGCGTCAGCTTGGGAAAGGCGCTGCGTTCCTCGCTGGTGAATTCAATCCCCATTGCCTCGACAAAGCCGCGCGGGGGTTGTGATCCGGTCCGCGCGATGATGCGGTTGCAGGGTATTGTTTCCTGCCCGTCGCGCGTTTCAAGTACCAGTTCGCCGTCTTTGACCTCAGCCGGACTGGTTTCGCGGCGCACGCTGATGCGGCCATCCTGTTCAGCCTCTTCCAGCAAGGCAACGTTCGCGGCTTTGGCGCGGGCAAAGCTGTCGCGGCGGTTGAGGATGGTGACGACGTTGCGCTGGGCATCATCCGCCGCAAGGCCAAGCGCGTTTTCAATACCCGCATCGCCCGATCCGACGACTGTGATATGTTCGTCAAAATATTCGCCGGGGTCATCCAGTTGATACTGGATCATCTTGTGATCGGAGCCGGGGCAGCGCAGCATGTTGGGATTGCCCTGCGTGCCGATGCCCAGAATGATTGTTTCCGCGCGGATTACCTCGCCGGACTTGGTGTGGATCTCGAACGCGCCCTTTTCACCTTCTACTTTGGTGACTTCGGCGTTGAGTTTTACGTTGACAGGGTAACTTTCAACCTCGTCTGCATGGGAGGGGATGCGATCATCTTCGATCCCGCACTGTTTGTTCCAGATGCCAAGAATCGTCTCGCGCTTGCCCGCTTCGAATTCGACGCCGCCGCCAGAATCTTTCGCCCCTCCGGAACGCAGCACCAGATTGGAAGGGGTGGCCATGACGTGCTTGCCCTTCTGATACTTGAAGATCGTATCAGACAGGTGATCGGTTTTTTCGATGAGAATATGGCTCATGCCGATAGAAGCCGCATGCGCAGCAGCGCTAAGACCGGCAGGTCCGGAACCGATGATGGCGACTTTATACAAGTCCGACAATCTATCCCCCCCTTTGGATAGATATTTCCCTGAAAAACGATAGACGAACGCCCGTCGAATACCAGAGAGAATTGCCCAGTTTTCACGCCAATGCTAGGGGTTGGAAATGAATTCCAATAGTGAAAATGCGACACAAATGGATGCAGGTGGCGGGGGCAGTGCAAAAGCTGCATGGATTCTGCTGGCATTGGCGGGCGCACTTGCAGCCGCATCAATTGCTTACAACGTTCTGGCTTCGCCGGAAACGCCAACACAGGTCGCGGCTTCACCGGATGCGCCGCCTTCAATAGAGCAATTGCGCGAGACTGCGGAAAGCTCCTCTGGAGATGCCGATCCTTGGGCGGAACTTGCGTTTGCCCATTTCGAGCGTGGCGAATTCGGCGATGCGGCGAAGGCTTATCGCGAAGCCGCGGGCATTGACGGTGAAGCAGCGGTGCTGTGGTCGGCGCTGGGTGAATCGCTTGTCTATGCAAGCGACCAGCAGGACGCCGCAGCCGATCCGCTGCCCGAAGAAGCTGTGGCCGCGTTTGAAAAGGCAGTGGCGATTGATCCCAGCGATCCGCGGGCGCGGTATTTCCTTGCGGTGAAAAAAGATCTTGCCGGTGATCACGAAGGCGCGATTGCAAGCTGGCTGGACCTTCTGAAAGAAAGCCCTGTCGGCGCGCCTTGGGAACGCGATCTTGTCCAGACGATCCAGCAGGTCGGGAAGCTCAACGATATTGATGTGGAGGCGCGCCTTGCAAAGGCGATGGAAGGTCGCTTGCCGCCGATTGCAGTGCCCGGTTCAGGGGGCGTCGCAGGCGCGGCAGCATCCGAGGGCGTTCGAGGCCCGACGCAGGAGCAGATTGACCAGATGTCTGCCCTAAGCGCAGATGACCAGCAGGCGCAGATCAAGGCAATGGTCGCAAGTGCGGAGGCGAAGCTGCAGGAAGATCCCGCCAATCTTGATCGCTGGGTCATGGTGATGCGCAGTCACGCCATGCTGGGCAATCCGGCAAAGGCAAAAGCCACGCTGGAAGCAGCGGTCGCAGCCAATCCGGAAAATGAGGCCGCTCTTCGCCAACAAGCGCAGGCCTTGGGCATCCGGTAGGGCGCGCCAATATCACTTGCCGGAACCGTTCGGCGCCGGGAGGGTTGCCTAATTAGGGTCGGGCTATCATCTGTTTAGGTGGTGGTGCTTAGTCGGGGGTTCCGAAATGATAGCGGCACAAGCATTATCACCTGCAAGGGATGAATAATATCAACGGGTAACAAGAGCGAATTATGCGCGGCTTTCTGAAGCTGTTTATACTGGATACGTCTGACGGCGAGCTTATGCGCGCGCAGTTCAGTTCGTTCTCGCGCCATATTCCGCTGCTGTACGTTATCCTCGTCATCAACACGGTGGCGATTGTCGTCACGTCATTCCAGTCGGACCACCTGTTCAAAACACTTATCGCGCCAGCTCTGATTTCCGGCTTTGCGCTGACCCGTGCCTATTGGTGGTCGCGCCAAACGGAGCCGGACAGGCTAACCGACGGCCAGATTTCGGCCTATCTCAAACGCACATGCATTCTGGCGGTGATCCAGACCCTTGCTTTCACCTTGTGGGTGATCTGGATCTATCAGGATGCCGATGTGGTGGCCCGCAGCAACCTGACCTTTTTCCTCGCTCTTAGTCAGGTGAGTACGGTCTTTTGCCTTATGACGCTGCGCGTTGCTGCGATGCTTGTCGCTGTTGTCAGTACCGGTTCGTTTGCCCTGTACTTTTCATGGGTCGATGACGCGCAATTGCTGCCGCAGGCATTGGTTCTGTGCTGCGTGTGCGCCGGTATGGCCATTGTGACGCACGGGTTTAACCGATCATTCTACGAATTGGTGCGTTCCCGCCGGAAGCTGCACGAACGCCAGCTTGAAACCGAAAAACTCAGCGAGGAAAACCGGCGCATCGCGTTCACCGATGCTCTTACAGGGCTTCCCAACCGCCGCGAATTGCTGGCCCGTCTGGATCGGCTCAAAGACGAAGAGCCTCTGCGACGCGACAGCCTCGCAGTGGTGTTCATTGATCTCGATGCGTTCAAGGATGTGAATGACGAACACGGGCACCAGGCCGGCGATGCCCTGATCGCAAGCGTTTGCCAAAGACTGCTCGAACAATGCCCGGCCAACGCGGTTCTGGCGCGCGTTGGCGGTGACGAATTCACCGTTCTGATCGAAGCAGAAGGCGCAGAGGAAAGCGCGCAAGTTCAGGCCAGCGCGCTCGCCTCAACGTTGCTGGAAGAGATTGCCGTACCCATCGTGGTGGACCGCCATGTGCTGCAAGTGGGCGGATCAATCGGCATTGCAGTCAATCTTGACGCAGCGTGCAACCCCAGAGAGCTTTTGCGGCGTGCCGATCTGGCGATGTATTACGCCAAAACGCAGGGCAAGGGACAGATCGCCTATTATGATGAGGAACTGGACGAAGGTCGACTGCGGCGACTGGAGGTTGAGGCGCAAATCGGCAACGGGCTGAAACGCAGCGAGTTTGCGGTCGCTTACCAACCGATCGTTGAATCCGAAGAAGAGCGAACCGTCGCCGTTGAAGCTCTGCTGCGCTGGCCAAACCGGCCGCGCGGCCCGCTTCATCCGAACGAGTTTATCGAGATTGCCGAGGCCACGGGCCAGATCCATCCGCTGGGCCTGTACGTGCTGGAACGGTCTTGCCGTGAACTCAGCGGCCTTGAAGACCTGAGATTGAGCGTGAATGTGTCACCGGCGCAATTCCGCCATCCCCAGTTTGAAGAGCAAGTGCTGGGTATTCTGAACAAGACCGGTTTCCCACCAGAGCGCTTGCAGCTTGAAATTACCGAAAGCTACCTGCTTTCCAATCCGGCAAGGGTGCTTCAGGCGGTGGCGACGTTGAAGGAAAAAGGGATCAAGCTTGCCCTTGATGACTTTGGCACAGGCTTCACAAGCATCCATTACCTGCAGTCCTATGGCTTCGATCATATCAAGATCGACAAGTCCCTGGTGACGGGGCTGGAGCCTGGCAACAAAGCCACGCAATTGGTAACGGGCGCGATCACTATGGCATCAGCGCTGGACATCGAGGTGACTGCCGAAGGCGTGGAAACGGCAAAGCAGGCAAGGCTGCTGCGCAAGGCAGGGTGCCATACGATGCAAGGCTATCATTTCGGCAGGCCGATGCCCCTAGATCGCTTTACCGCGCATTTCCGCCACAACGGAAAGC
>JAXHVK010000136.1:0-7751 GCA_034211135.1 Pseudomonadota bacterium | reverse complement strand
TCTTCTCTGTGCCCGCTCAGGAAGCGTTGAGCGTCGCGGAGGTTGAGCAGATTATCGCGCAGGCCGCAGCGCAGGCGAACGCACAGGGCACAGAGAAGAGATTGCCAGTCGGTGGAGGCGGCGGAGGTGGCGGCGCGGGTGGCGGATTGCCGATGCCCGGCCCCGATGGCTGGGGCGAACTGCTCCCGCCTCCACCGCATCCGGTCAGCACCAGAACAGGAGCCACCACCCCTGCAAACGCCAGTTTTTTCCATCCCCCCGCCATTATCAGCGCAACCTGCCGATGGCGCCTGATGCCGATGCCAGCGCCGTGCGGAACTGCGCGGGCCGGAAGGAATTGGGCTCTTCCACCGCTTTGTAAGCCTTGTTGATATTCGCACGGATGCCGGCCGCAGCAGCGACCGTGACGCGCCCTTCGCGCACCAGCGAATTCAACAGCGTATCAATCGCCATGACCGCCTGAACCGAACCGCTGTAATCGGTAAAACGTGGCTTGGTTGCCTTGCCTGCAATCATGCCGATCACGCGGAACGCATCGACATCGGCATAGGCGCGCTGGCTGAGAGCGTTGGAAAGCCCCCCTGCCCGCGCCGAAAGCTGCGCTGCAGCCTTGCGCGCTTCATTCGGCGTGCCGCGCCCCATTGCGGCATGGAAATTGCGACTTGCCTTCAGGAAATCCTCCGCTTGCCCCGGCACCAGAGCCTTCGCGACAGAGCTGAGCATGATAATGTTTTCATCATTGAACGGCGGATTGCCGAACGGGATCGGGCGCTCCGGATTGGTTTCGAAGGTCAGCTTACGCTTGTCAGCGTCGGAAATTGTGCGGTGGCAGGAATGGCAATCGTAGAAATAGAACTGCGGGAAAGCCCCTTCATTGCCGTATTTGGGGTCAGCAAACAGGCTGGTTGAACGCTTCACCGCTTCAGCCTGACCGACAGCCCAGAACCGCACCGAATTCATCCCACCCTTGCGACGGCGGTAATCGGCATCCTCGTTATGGTGCTGTTGAAGGGCGCTAAACAGGTCGAGCTCAAACGAAACACGCGGATGCCCCGCCGCCATCATGGAATGGGTGACAAACTGGCCCGTATTTTTCGATCCGTAATGGCAATCGAGGCAGTTGTTTGCACGCACCTGCGGTTTTTCGAGCGGGATCAGACCGTCAGCGACATTGGACGCATGCGTTGCAGGACGCGCATAATGCGATGCCAGCCACTTTTCCGCCGGACCATGACAGCTTTCACAGCTCACACCGTCAGACAGCAGGAAGCGCGGCCCGCGCTGGCTTTTCGGAGCATATGTCGCATGGCATCCAAGACATGCGGGGGCCTGTGTCGCGCGGCCAAGACCAAGGCTGTCTGCGATCTGTTGCCCTCGGCGGCCCGCCAATACAGCGAAAGCGCGGCTGTGCGCGCCTGATTGGGAAGAGGGTTCCTGCCAGGTCGAAATCTCGTCCTGACGCACCACTGCCCCATTACCTTCTGCACGGCCATGACAGGTGGAACCGGCACAGGTTGCAACGCCCTCATAGCGCGCGCCCGACTGCATCGAATTTCCGTTCGCAATGGAGGCGGGATAGACAAGCACCAGCGAAAGTGCGGCCACAGCTCGCAGCCCACCTGCCGGAACAGCGCGCATCGCACGGCGCGCCTTCACAGTCTTTCCTGCAATAGAGCGCAAGGCCCCGAACAGGTCGTTGCCAGCGTTCGCCAGCTTACCTTTAGCAGTCATCTCTTACCCCCAGCGAGATGCCATCCCTTTGTTCGCCGAAGCGAATTCCTGTGACTGTGCTAACACCAGCATCGCCCCAGCAATTGTAAAGTCCCGCCAAGCCGAACATCAAATGTTCGACTCATCGTTTATTCCGACCCTGAGGGTATGTTCGACTGTGAAAGTGCAGGATGCAACCGCGAATGTATCACGCGGCCGCAGATTCCCCCGAATTCAGGGCCGAGCCCACATTCTCAACAGGTTCGCCATAGATTTATCGAGCGTCAGAAGCTCCGGCGATTGCGGCTCCAGTTTCTTGCGTAGGGTGCTGCGCAGATTTTCCATGTCGAACAGCAGTTCGCGCTGAGTCGGGTCTGCAATCAGGCTTTCGATCCAGCCGACACACACGATCCTATGTCCGTTTGTGACAGGCTTTACCTCGTGGATCGAAGTGGAAGGGTAAAGTACCAGCTGCCCCCACTCCCCCTTGATCGATTGCGTGGTTCCCGCATTATGAACCACCAGCTCGCCGCCTTCGTAATCAGCGGAATTGCTCAGGAACAGAGTGAAAGACAGGTCGGTTCGGATGCGGTTCGTCCCCTTCCCCATCAGCGCATTATCAACATGCGAGCCATAATGGCCATTGTCGCCGGTCTTGCTGATCATGAGCGGCGAAATGCGCCGGGGGCGCGCCGCTGCCATCACGACACGGTTTTCCGCAATAACAGGTTCCAGTTCGGCTCTGATCGCCTTGCCAGCATCGTTATTCATGCGGGCTTGCAGGTTCTGTTTTACCTGTCGGGCAATCTTGCCAGCCGTTTCCTTGCCATCGCGCCATTCAAGCTCGTCGATCATACCGGACAGGCGATCAATCCTCTCCTGATCGGAAAACGCCGCGATTTTGACGATCATGCAATGCCCCGTTGGTGCGAAACTGACAGTTACCGTGTGCAGTTAAGGCCAAACGCCCTTTGCCCGCAATGCTGTTGCAACAGATCAGGCGGCGAGGCTTTGCTGCTCCATCTTTTCAAATTCCAGTCCCGGCAGATAGCGCGCATCAACGCGGCCGTCGCGCAGGGTGAAAAGATGCAGCCAGCCATTGTCGAACAGCTCTCGCACATTCGGGTGACGTTCGAGCACGTCAAGGATCGCTTCCTGCGGCGCTTCGATCATGACAGAAAGGCGCAGCGGTTCGTGCATCAGGTTGTCACCGTCATGCACCGATTGCCACGGCAAGCCGGCGCGCAGTCGCCCGCTATTGCCTTCGATCACGCCAATCCCGCCGACGACATTGTGGATCAGCTTGTTCCCGCCGCCAAACAGATCGGGCGCGACACTTGATCCGTAATATTGCAGAGAAATCCAGCTTGCGACGACAACCGGTGCGGTCAGGATCAGCTCCAGCGTGGCGAAACCATCATCACCGCGCCAATCGTAAGAGTGCAGGAATGCCCGCCCTTCCAGATCCTTGCCCGCAGTCGCGGCGCGCGGGGCGGCGATAAAGGCACCGCATCCCGCCAGCCCCCATTCGGGCCGAACCTCTGCCCAGTTCTGCGCGCGCGCCTGAACGCTTTGCCGCGATGCGCCGGGCAAGCGCGGGGCGCGTTCACCGCGTGCGATCCAGGATGCTTCGTTCAGCCATTCGCGCACCAGCAACAGATCAGCAGGAGCCGCAACAGCCAGATCACGATCATACACCGTCACCGTGTCCGTTGTCGTGTCGTGCAGTCCGGCGATGAAAACGGTGTCTTCGGGCACAGCAATACCGCGCTCGCGCAGACCTGCGCGCGCTTCGGGATCGTTGAGCAATCCGGCCAGAACGCGGGCCGAAACATCACCGCTATGCCCGCCGCACGCACCGCAATGATATGCACTTTCATGCGGGTTATTGGTGACACTGCCGCCATGTCCCAGCAGCAGAACGACCTTGGCAAAATTGCCCGTCAGGCTCATCGCGCCCAACACTTTGGCTGCGGTCTCGCCTTTTGCTTCGGCAGAAAGACCGCCGACAAGTTCGGGCATCGGGTCAACGGCTTCGCTGCCAGAACCAAACCCCAGGGCATCTCGCACCAGCTTCATCGCATAAAGCGGCCCCATGGACTCCACGAAAGCGAAGGAGGACACCGCCGCCTGTTTAAACCGCCCCCATGCACGCGCCGTACGGGCCGCGATGCGGGTGTCCTTGTCACGCGCAGGGTCGCCAGCGCTGCTTGTCTTGAGCGCCGGGTTAAGCAACACCGGCAGGCGGTTTTCGACCACATCCGAACCGTGGGGCTGGTGCGCCAGCGGCAGCCCGAAAAAGCCCGCAAAACCTATCGTCTCAATCGCGGCATCCACGCTTTCCAGCGCGCGGCGATACACTTCGGAACGCACATCGATGCAAAACGCTGCCTGCAATGTCGGGCGCCCCTCAATCGCATCCGAACCTGTCAGCATGGCGGACAGGCGCCGCTGATGCGCCCGGTCGGCAGCATCCTGAAGGATAGCAAGCGTCACCTGATCCTGCGTCGGCTCCACCGGAGAGGCATGCGCAGCGAGCGTTTCAATCCAGCGCTCGCGCACGCTGTCATACTGTTCCAGCAAGGCCTCTTCCCAGATCAGGCGGATGGCGAGCATATCGGCAAGCGTCCGCTCCGTTTCGCCCGTCAGTTCAGCCTGCCAAAGCAACCAGCGCGCATGCTGCGCCCAGCCGCCCAGGCTGATGTAAAGCCGATGGAAAGCGGTTTCAGCCGCTTCGGCAGTCAGGCCCAAACGATCAGCGGCGAACAGGATCGCGCGCTCTGTCGTGTCAGGTGCAGCAGCAACATGGGCGCAAAAGCCCTTCAGTCCCGCGATTTCAGGAGTTAGATCATGGCTCGCCCAGGCGCGCCATGCCGCAAACGCCTGAGCGCCCGGCGTCGGCGACCACAGCGCCTGTCCGCGATCAAATTCGCCCGCCGCCCAGCGGCCAAATGTCTTGTCGATAACGGACGACCAATCGATCCCGCTTTCCTCGGCTGCCAGATCAGCAACGGTCGGCAGTGCGGGCGCGGCCTGCGCCGAACCCAGTGCAGAAGCGGCCAGCTTGAGCGCGGCAACGCTGGAATGCTTTAGCGGAGAGCCTTCCGCAAGCAGAGCCGCTTCCAGATCTTCATCAAGGATATGGCCGCTTTGGATCGCCTTGGAGTACACCTCCCCCGCTTGGGTAAGGCGCGTACCGGCAACACGCGAAAGACGCGCTGATGCTGTGGCAAGGTCTTCGCCCGTCTGACCCAGAAACGGGTTTACAGCCACGGTCGCATCCAGCGGAAAGGCAGGCGGAATGGCGCGCGCTGCGGCCTCTGCGGCATTGAGGATTTCCGCGACACGGGCCGGAGCGATCTGGGAATGATTGAGGAACATCGGTTGCGTCCTTGAAATGAGTGTGCGGGGATTAGCGGTTCGTGCGACGGGTCATGGCAAAGCCGCCAATCGCGCGGTCAAGCAGCGCATTGAGGTAAAGCCCGTTGGCCAGATGCACCCGCAGCCCTGCGGTTGAGGGGTGATGCGCCCACAGCGGGAACAGCGCCTGCGCGAACGCCACCAGACCAAAGCTGCCCACCGCAATCACGATCAACGCCCATTCCAGCGAACCGGGCACCGGAGCTGCCGGCAGAATTGAGCCCCACGCAGCATTGGCAAGGGTCTGGAAACTGAAATAGGCAATCGCTGCAATCAGGGACGAACCGACCAGACGCTGCGTCAGCGCACGCGGGGCCAGATCGGCAAGGCCCTGCGCGATCATGTAAGCAACACCGAAGATCAACATCGCACCCATGGCAATCGCCTGCGGGGTCTTGGGCCCGAAAATATAGGTGAACAGGCCTGCAATCGCTGCGTAGAGGACCAGCGCCAAGCCAAAGCTTTTGACGACAGTCGGCACGCTGGCCGCAGCAACCGGCCCGGGTCGGCGGACCTTTGCCACTTCCTCCACCGCGCCGCCCGACGACAGGAATGCGTGCGCCTTGTACAGCGAGTGAGCCAGAATGTGCAGCAGCGCCAGCGTCCACAGCCCAAGCCCGCATTGCATCAGCATAAAGCCCATTTGCGAAACGGTGGACCATGCCAGCGCCGTTTTGACCGCGCTTTGCGTCAACATCACCGCTGCGCCGAACAATGCAGTCAGCCCGCCCACCATCACAAGCGCCGCCATCGCGCCGCTATTCGCCTGGATCAGGTCAGCATTCGCAATCAGCAACACGCCGCCCGAATTGATGATGCCTGCGTGCAGCAAAGCCGAAACCGGCGTCGGCGCTTCCATGACCTCCGTCAGCCAGCCATGCAGCGGGAAGCTCGCAGTTTTCAGCATCGCTGCGATGACGATAAGTACAACGGCCACATTGCCAGCAATGCCAAGCGTTTCCGCATCGCGGGCAGCCGCGCTGATTGCAGCAAGCTCTCCGGTCTGGAATGCAGCGAACAACAGTCCGGCAGCTAGGATCAGCAGGATATCGCCAGAATGCCAGACGATTGCGAACTTTGTCGCGGCACGCTGCGCCTCTGGCCGATCGGGGTAGAACAGCAGCAACCGCTTCAGCGTCAATCCGACAGCAAGCGTCGCCAGCACCAAAGTCGCCATCGTGCCGGCCTGCGCAAACACCATCACCGCCGCCAGCGTCGCCAGCATCAGAGCGTGAAACGCACCCTCGCGCTCCTCACCGTCAATATATGTGCGCGAGTAACGCATCACGATCCAGCCGATGAAGCCCACCAGCAGTGCCATCGTCGCCGCAACCAGATCAGTACGAAGGCCAACAGCAACCACACCATCCAAAACGTTCACGCCAACCGCCTTGCCCAACACAACCTGTGCAAGCCCGATTGCGCTCAGCATCATGGCAACGAACGCTGTAAGCTCCGACCAAAGCGGCACGGAGCCTGGGCGTTTGCCGGCTCGGGTCATGGCAATCGCCGCCATGCTAAGCAGCACGACCGGCGCAAGAAAGGACAGGGAAAAGACGCTAGGCATCGCAGGCTCCGGTTGGGTGCAGGGTGAGCAGAGGGGATCTCACGGCCCTAGATAGGGGCACCACGGCCATATGAAAATTTCATATAATCTGCTCAATTGTTCTGCATAATAGAACAATGGCCACGTTGAACCTCCACCACTTGCGACTGTTCCGCGCAGTTGCGCGCGAAGGCACGCTGACCGGCGCGGCGCGCGCACTCAACATTTCGCAAAGCGCGGTTTCGACACAGATCAAAGCGCTCGAAGCATCGCTGGGCCATGATCTGTTCGAACGGCGCGGACGCAATCTGGAGATTACCGAAGCAGGACGGATTGCCCTTGATCATGCGGATGAAATCTTCCGCGCTGCCGATCATCTCAGCGCCACGCTTTCCAGCGCTGAAAGCCAGCGCCGCGTCCTGCGCATCGGAGCGCTGGCGACGCTGTCTCGCAACTTCCAGATGCAGTTCCTCAAGCCTTTGCTTGGTCGAGACGATGTGGAGGTGGTGCTGCGATCAGGTACGCAGGATATCCTGTTGCGCGGGCTAGAGGGTTTGTCCCTCGATATCGTCCTGACCAACCTGCCCCCTGCGCGCGATGCGGCCAGCCCCTATCTGGTGACGAAGCTGGATGAACAGCCCGTCAGCCTGATCGGCGTGCCATCGCGCGTCGGATCGGGAAAGCCATCAATTGCGGACCTTATCGCGCGGCACCCGATTATCCTGCCAACGCCCGAAACCAGCCTGAGAGCCGGGTTTGACGCCATGCTCGACCGGTTGGAGCTGGACATGAAAGGGATCGTGCCGCGCATAGCAGCAGAAGCGGACGACATGGCCATGCTGCGCCTGTTGACGCGGGCCGACGTAGGCCTGGCTGTGATCCCACCCATTGTTGTTCAGGACGAATTGCGGACCGGAACTCTGGTGGAAGTTCACCGGCTTCAGGATGTGACCGAAATTTTCTGGGCGGTCACAATCCGTCGCCGGTTCCCTAATCCGCTGATCAAGGACGTGCTGGACTAGCCGCCCAGCTTATCCGCCATCAACTCCACCTGCATGGTGCAGCCATTGACGAC
>JAXHVK010000135.1:0-7798 GCA_034211135.1 Pseudomonadota bacterium | reverse complement strand
CCGCAAAGAAGTTCGGATCAGAACGTGTAGCCGACGCCGATACCGCCCAGAAACTGGTTCGCGTCGCCTCGAATACTGGTGAAGGGTGTATCTGCGCCATCGCCCACCAGCCGCGTATATCCGATCACGGCATAGATGCCCAACCCGCCGTTCAGCGAGTTACCGTCGAGATCGAAATTGACGATCGCGGTCGCTCCGACGGAATTCAAGCCGCCTTCTGCGTCGAACACGGGCAGGCCGCTCGCTGCGCTTTGTGCAGGGGTGACGGAGTAGTAATAGTCGGCAAAGCTATCATCGACGAACTGCAACCCTGCATTCAGTTGCACCAGTGTCGCACGGCCAAGCGGGGTGCGGTATCCGATGCTCGGTTCGATCAGCACACCATCATGCGCGCCTGCAACATCCGCGCGCACCTGCGTTGAAAGCGTAAGCGCATCGAAGCGGTTAAGCACGCGCGGAATGCTGACACCGATATTCCCGCCGACTTCGGCAGCAAGATCGAGGTCTGGCAATTGCTCCACCACCGCGTCCTCAATCCGGTTTACACGGTCATTGCGGATGCGGAATGCAGGGCCGAAACTGATGCGTGTTTCAGGCGGCTCGAAACTGGGTTTCGGTGAATTCAGGTCAAGTACGAAGCCCGGCCCGTTGGGCGAAATGCCAACCCCGCCGACACGGCCAACAATCAAAGGTAGCGGGAAGACAACATAATCATCGGAGCCCGAATAGCTCGGCACCAGTCCGGCACCGATACCCAGCGACACCCATGTTTCATCAAACACAGGTTTTGCGCCGATACCGGGCGGCGGGCCGCCTTCGCCACGCTGCGCATCCGGTTGAGCTTGCACGGAACCTTGCGCACCCTCCTCGCCTCGGGTGGGCTGAGGCCGCTCTGGCTGCTGTTCATCTAAATTGCTCGCAAAGGCGGGCATTGCGGCCATCGCGGCGCTGATTGCGGCAAACGCGGATAGTGTATGAAGTCGAGGCATAACTGGGTTCCCCGCAAGGGTTGGAGGCTGGCAATCACTTCGAACAGCGATACCCAGCCGATTCAATAAACCCGAATGCAAAGCGTTCCCCTGACCTTTCGATCAGGCACCCCGATTGTTGCGGCTTCAGAAGACGTAGCCGACACCGATACCGCCAAAGAACTGGTCTGCACTGCCCACTTGCGATGTGAAGGGGGAGTCCGCCGCATCACCGAGCACGCGCGTGTAATTGGCAATGCCGAACACGGCGATGCCACCATCCAGAAGATCACCGTTCAGATCGAAAAATGCGAGAGCGGTCACGCCCGTATCCTGAAATCCACCTTCGGCCTGAAACGCCGTCAACGGGGTGCCGGGCGACAGCGTGGGATCAACGCTGAAGTAATAGTCGGCGTAATCATCATCGACCCATGTCGCATGGCCGCTAAGCGTGATCGCGCTGCCGCGGCTGAGCGGGGTGAAATAGGTGACAGTCGGACGCACCGACATACCGCCATGAGCGCCCGCAACATCGAACAGGATATCGGCGTTGATGTTCAGGCTGTCGACGGGGGTAATCAGACGGTCGATATTGATGCCGATTGTCGGCCCTACCTCTACCGCAACATCCAGATCGGGAAATGCGTCCACCACGTCGTCACTCACTTTGACAGCGCGGTTGAAGTTGAGCTTCACTTCCGGGCCAAACTGGAAAGAAACGCGTTCATCGCCATCATTGATGAAGTCGAGCGCAAAACCGGCAGGGCGCGGATTGATATCAACACCGCCGACGCTGCCCTGTAATAGCGGGATCGGAAGGACGGTGTAATCGTCCGAACCGATATAGCCCGGCCCATATCCGATACCCAGACCCACTGCGAGGTAATCGCCATCCAGCGCGCTTCCCTCCAGTGTCGGGACTTCCTGCTCTTCGCTTTGCTCCGCCTGTTCGGTCTCGGTGGAATCCTGCGCCAAGGCAGGAGTTGCCACAATCGCGATGGAGGGAAGGATCGCGGCCTTGAGCGTTTTAAACTTCGTCATTTCTGTCCCATAAAGTGCGCGCAGCTTGTCATACTGCGTGTAATGTTGTTGCAACATATATGCCTGAGCCGCCTTTTCGTTTCGAAAAAACGCAAAACAGCCGGTGCCACGCAAACATCCAACCCGCCCGACATTGCCGTGCGCCACTGCGTGCCCTAGGGCCATTGACCAGATGACCGACTCTAATCTTGATGTAGCCATTATTGGCGGAGGCCTGTCCGGCGGGCTGATCGCTCTCGCCCTGCATCAGGCACGTCCGGGTTTTCGCATCGCTCTGGTCGAAGCGGGCAAGACAATCGGCGGCAATCATCGCTGGAGCTGGTTTGAAAGCGATCTTAGCGACGCAGGCCATGCACTGTTGCAACCGTTCCGACAGACGGTTTGGGAGGACGGATATGACGTCCGCTTTCCAAAACTGAACCGCACTCTGGACACCGCCTATCATTCGCTTGCCTCGCCCGATTTTCATGACGGGCTGGTGCGTATGCTTCCCGAAGGATCGCTGTATCTGGGGCGCAGGGCTGAACAGATTAATGCCAGTGCCGTAACGCTGGACGATGGCACGCGGCTGGATGCTCGCATGGTGATCGACTGCCGCAGCTTCCAGCCCAGCGAACATTTGCGCGGCGGATGGCAGATTTTCATGGGTCGCCACATGAAGCTGGAACAACCTCATGGGATTGAGCGTCCCGTCATCATGGACGGTGATGTTGATCAGGTGGCACCCTATGGCAATGGCGGCGCGTACCGCTTTGTCTATGTCCTGCCGCTGGGTGCGCATGATGTCTTTGTAGAAGACACCTATTACGCCGATCTCGGCAAGCTGGATCGCGGCGCCTTGTCAGGCCGAATTGATCAATACTGCCACAAACAGGGGTGGATGAACGGCACACCGGTTGGCCATGAAACCGGCCTGTTGCCTGTTATCACTGGCGGCGATTTTGGCGCCTATCAGAAAGCGACCTGCATTCCCGGCGTTGTGACAGCAGGTGCGCGGGGCGGATTTGTCCACCCGCTCACCAGTTACACCATCCCGATTGCGGTTGATAACGCGCTTGCCATTGCCGAAGAAGCCGACCTTTCCGGCCCGCAGATGGCCGCGATGTTCGAAGCGCGCGCGCGCCAGCACTGGCGCAACACGGCCTATTACCGGCTGCTCAACCGGTTCCTGTTCTTTGCGGCTGATCCGGAACGGCGCGTGGATGTGCTGCAACGGTTTTACGGCCTTCGTCAGGGGCTGATCGAACGCTTTTATAAAGCCCGGTCCCCTTTGCGTGATAAAGCCCGCGTCCTGTGGGGCAAGCCGCCCGTATCTATCCCCCGTGCCATCACCGCCATGTTCAAGCGCGGGGAGCCGCTGGCCAAACCTTCCGGAGCGGGCGATGTGCCTGCCCCTTCACCCATGGAGAAAACGGCATGAACGCCGACGCACAGCTCAATTTCGCTCCGAATACTCCGGGCGCCAAAGGCATCGATCCGCGCATTGCGGAACGGTATGCCGGTAAGACAGCGTGCGTCATCGGCGCAGGTTTTGGCGGCATGGCGCTTGCCATCCGGCTGCAATCGGCTGGTATCAAGACCACTGTCGTCGAAGCCCGTGATAAGCCGGGTGGCCGCGCCTATTTCTGGGAAAAGGACGGCTTCACGTTTGACGCAGGCCCGACCGTCATCACTGACCCGCCCTGCCTTGATGAATTGTGGAAGCTGACCGGCCACGACATCGCCGAAGATGTCGAGCTGATGAAGGTCATGCCATTCTATCGCCTGAACTGGCCGGACGGCACCAACTTCGATTATTCCAATGACGAAGCCGAACTGAACTCCGAAATCGCAAAGCTCGAACCCGATGATGTGATCGGATACCAGCGCTTTCTCGAATATTCGAACCGCGTTTACGAAGAAGGCTATCTGAAGCTGGGGACCAAGCCGTTCCTCGATTTCAAGAGCATGTTGAAGGCAGCGCCCGCTCTGGTGAAGGAACAGGCGTGGCGCAGCGTCTATTCGATGGTTTCCAGCTACATCAAGAATGACAAGCTGCGCGAGGCGTTCAGCTTCCATTCGCTGCTGGTTGGCGGCAACCCGATGAACACATCCAGCATCTACGCGCTGATCCACAAGCTGGAGAAAGACGGCGGCGTATGGTGGGCGCGCGGCGGCACCAACCGACTGATTGCGGGCATGGTGCGCCATTTTGAGCGGCTGGGCGGCACAATGCGCGTCGGCGATCCGGTGGTGCAGGTCCACACAATGGGCACCAAGGCCAGCGAAGTCGAAACCAAATCCGGCTGGAAAGAACGGTTCGATGCGGTCGCCTCCAATGGCGACATCATGCATTCCTATAAAGACCTGCTGTCAGAATCGAAGCGCGGCAAGCAGATGGCAAAGAGCCTGAACCGGAAGAGCTTTTCCCCCTCGCTGTTTGTGGTGCATTTCGGGCTTGAGGGAACATGGCCGGGCATTGCGCACCACATGATCCTGTTCGCACAGCGGTATAAGGGGCTGCTTGACGATATTTACAAGAACGGTGTCCTGCCCGAAGATTTCGCTATCTACCTGCACCACCCGACTGTGACGGACAGCTCCATGGCGCCTCCGGGCAAGAGCACATTCTACGCTCTCGTGCCGGTTGCCCATATGGGCAAGATGCCGATTGACTGGGATGTCGAAGGGCCGAAGCTGGAAAAGATGATCCTCGATGAAATCGGGCGGCGACTGATCCCCGATATTCACGACCGGATCGTCACCAAGTTCTCTTACGCGCCAAAGGACTTCAAACAGGATCTGTCCGCCCATATGGGCAGCGCCTTCAGCCTTGAGCCCCTGCTGTGGCAAAGCGCCTATCTTCGCGGGCACAACCGTGACGATGTGATCGACAATTTCTACCTTGTCGGCGCAGGCACGCATCCGGGCGCAGGCATCCCCGGCGTGGTCGGCAGCGCAAAGGCGACAGCTGGCATCATGCTGGAAGATCTGGCGGTGAAGGAAACGGCGTGATTGCAAGCAGGTGTCAGCCTGCCTAAGGGCTGTTCGCTATGAAACGTCTCGCTGTTTATTGCGGCTCCGCTACTCCGGAAGATCCGCGCTATATGGAACTCGCAATCGAAGTCGGCGCAACGCTGGCGGCGCGCGGGATTGGTGTTGTCTATGGCGGCGGTCGCCTTGGCCTGATGGGCGCAATCGCGCGCGGTGCAAAGGACGCTGGCGGCGAAGTTATCGGGGTCATTCCCGATGCGCTGATGAAATCGGAAGTGGCCAATCACGATTGCGACGAATTGATCGCGGTCAGCGGCATGCACGAACGCAAGCAGAAATTCACCGACCTTTCCGACGGCTTCGTCACCCTGCCCGGCGGTGTCGGCACGATGGACGAATTGTGGGAAGCGATGAGCTGGGCCCAGCTTGGCTATCACTCCGATCCGGTCGGATTGCTCAACGCCTTTGGCTTTTACGATGATCTGATCAGGTTCAATGCCCGCATGGCCGAAGTCGGCTTTGTACGGCCCGCCCACCAGAACATCCTGATTGCGGCCGATACTATCGGCGAACTGATTGACAAGATGGCCGCCTATGAACCCCACACCCCGATCTTCCGCATGAAGGCAGAGGATCTGTAAGGGTAATCGGCGATGGGCCTTGAACAATCACGTCGCGAAGCGTTGGTCGCTCATGCCCGTCAGTCCATCAAACTTGGCTCGCAAAGCTTTTCCGCGGCCTCTCGTCTGTTCGATCAGGAAACACGGGAGCGCGCATGGCTGCTGTATGCGTGGTGCCGGCGGTGTGATGACATTGCCGATAATCAGGTGAAAGGCGGGCCGCTGGGCGACCAGTCCGATCTGGATGACCGACTCGCGTTGATCCGCAAACTGACGGAGAAGGCCTTTACCGACGAAGCAACCGGCGATCCCGCCTTCGATGCGCTGGGCGTGGTGGCAAAGGAATGCGGGCTGACCCCTGCCATGGCCGAAGATGTGATCGCGGGCTTTGCTCTTGATGCCGAAGACTGGCGACCGCGATCCGAAGCAGACATGCTGCGGTATTGCTATCACGTGGCAGGGGCTGTCGGCGTGATGATGGCGGTGGTAATGGGCGTTGATCCGGACGATGCCGATACGCTCGACCGCGCCAACGATCTTGGCCTTGCCTTCCAGCTTTCCAATATCGCGCGCGACATCGTCGAAGATGACGCAGCGGGCCGCTGTTATCTGCCGCTGATCTGGCTGGTGGAGCAGGATATTGAGCCTGGCCAGCATACCAAACCGCACCATCGTGAAGAACTGGCCGAAATGGCCGCGCGGCTGGTGGACCTTGTCGACAAGCATGAAGCCGCCGCCCGCGTCGGTGCCGCCCGCCTGCCGTTTCGCAGCCGCTGGGCCGTGCTTTCCGCCGCGCGCATCTATGGCGCAATCGGGCGCAAGGTCAGGAAGCGCGGCGTCGATGCGTGGAACAGCCGCACCTATGTCCCGCGCTGGGAGAAAGCATGGCACGGCGCGCGCGCTTTCGTCTCTGCTGCGATCAATCGTGAAAAGATGCCAGCGGGCGGGATTGACTGGGGGATCAAGGACTTTCGCCCCTGATTGACCGGCGATGACGCGGCGTTCGCGAAAAGGTTTCCTTTGTAACGAAGCTGCACTAATCCGGTTCGCATGATCACCAAACTGCTCATCGCCAATCGCGGAGAGATCGCCTGTCGCATCATCCGCACCGCCCGGGAAATGGGTATAGCCACGGTCGCGGTCTACTCGGACGCCGATGCCAAGGCGCTGCATACGCGCAGCGCAGACGAAGCGGTGCATATCGGCCCCTCACCCGCTGCGGAAAGCTATCTCGTTGGCGAGAAGATCATCGCGGCGGCGAAGGAGACGGGCGCAGAGGCGATTCATCCGGGCTACGGCTTCCTTTCAGAGAATGCGGACTTTGCGCAAAACGTGATTGATGCCGGGCTGATCTGGGTCGGGCCAAAGCCGGAGAGCATCCGCGCGATGGGTCTTAAAGACGCTGCGAAAGAGCGCATGATCGCCGCCGGTGTCCCGGTAACACCGGGTTATCTCGGTGAAGACCAGTCGGTTGAGCGGCTCACCAAAGAGGCCGAGGCCATCGGCTATCCCGTCCTGATCAAGGCGGTTGCAGGCGGCGGCGGCAAGGGGATGCGCAAGGTCGATGATCCTGCGGACTTTGCAGCATCGCTGGAGTCCTGCCAGCGCGAAGCCAAGGCGAGCTTCGGCAATGACGAAGTCCTGCTGGAAAAGTGGATCACCTCACCCCGCCATATCGAAGTGCAGGTCTTCGGCGACAGCCACGGTAATGTCGTCCACCTGTTCGAACGCGACTGCTCGCTCCAACGCCGCCACCAAAAGGTGATCGAGGAAGCTCCTGCGCCGGGCATGGACGAGGCGACCCGCGAGGAAATCTGCGCCGCCGCCGTGCGCGCCGCCAAGGCGGTCGATTACGAGGGCGCGGGCACGATTGAGTTTATCGCCGATGCCAGCGAAGGCCTGAGGGCGGACCGCATCTTCTTTATGGAGATGAACACGCGGCTTCAGGTGGAACATCCGGTTACCGAAGAGATCACCGGCGTGGACTTGGTCGAATGGCAGCTGCGGGTGGCGAGCGGCGAGCCTGTCCCGCTGAGGCAGGATGAGCTTTCCATCAATGGCTGGGCGATAGAGGCACGGCTCTATGCCGAGGACCCGGCCAAAGGGTTCTTGCCGAGCACGGGGCGGTTGGATCGCCTCGACCTTGGGTTTGGATACCGGATCGACACAGGCGTTACCGAGGGGGCCGAAGTTTCC
>JAXHVK010000134.1:0-8140 GCA_034211135.1 Pseudomonadota bacterium | reverse complement strand
CTTCGAAACGCGGTTGATGTGGACCAGCTTTTCGATGATGCCATCATCTTCTTCTTCGCGACGACCACGGCCACCATCACGACCACCACGGCCACGACCACGACCTTCGCCATCACGACCGCCACGGCCACGACCGCGACCGCGCGGCTGACCTTCGGCGCCCTGGGCAGCCGACTGGTTGTCAGCGGCTTCGGAACCTGTGGTTGCCACAGCAGGTGCTTCTGTCGTTTCCGCAGGTGCTGCGGTTTCTTCGTTCTTGTTCTCGTCAGCCATCATCAGAACTCCAGCCCGCCTTCGCGAGCGGCATCGGCCAGCGCCTTCACGCGGCCATGAAAGAGGAATCCGCCGCGATCGAACACGACAGTGCTAACACCGGCCTTCTTGGCAGCGGCGGCAATATCCTTACCGACCTGTACGGCGGCATCCATATTGGCGCCCGAAGCCTTTGCGCCCAGCGTCGAAGCAGCAGCGACCGTACGGCCTTCTGCATCGTCGATAATCTGCGCATAGATGTGGCGACCGGTGCGGTGAACCGACAGACGCGGCTTGTCACCGGCACGCGCACGAAGCGCGGTGCGCACACGGCGGCGGCGACGTTCAAAAAGTGAGAGCTTTGCCATCTTACTTCTTCTTCCCTTCCTTGCGGAAGATGTACTCGCCGCGATACTTGATACCCTTGCCCTTATACGGCTCCGGCTTGCGGTATTCGCGGATCTCGGCAGCAAACTGGCCAACGGCCTGCTTGTCGATGCCACTGATTTCAATCGTGGTCTGGTCCGGGGTTTTCACCTCGAGACCTTCCGGCACGGGCAGATCGACGTCGTGGCTGAAACCCAGTTCCAGCTTCAGCGTCTTGCCCTGCGCTTTCGCACGATAACCAACACCCGAAATCTCAAGCGTCTTGGAAAAACCTTCCGTCACGCCTTCGATCAGGTTCGAAACCAGCGTGCGCTGCATGCCCCAGAAGGAACGCGCCTGCTTGGTATCGTTGGCCGGATTGACGGCAATCTCGTCGCCTTCAATCTTGTAATCGATCAGATCGGACAGACCCAGCGTAAGAGTACCCTTCGGGCCTTTCACGCTCAGCGTGCCGTTATCGATGCTGGCAGTAACCCCTGCGGGGATCGGCACAGCCTTCTTACCAATACGGCTCATCAGAACACCTCCGCGAGGACTTCGCCGCCGACATTGTTCTCACGTGCTTCGCCATCGGACAGGACACCGCGCGGCGTCGAGACGATGGTGATGCCAAGGCCGTTGCGAACGGTCGGAAGCTCTTTCGAGCCCGAATAGACGCGGCGGCCAGGCTTCGAAACGCGTGCGACATGCTTGATAGCAGGCTCGCCTTCGAAATATTTCAGTTCGATACGCAGCGCCTTGTGCTTGCCGCTCTCGTCTTCGGAATAGCCACGGATGTAGCCTTCACGCTGAAGAACTTCGAGAACGTTCGCACGCAGCTTGGAAGCGGGCGAAAGGACACTGTCCTTCTTCGCCTGCTGGCCGTTGCGGATGCGGGTGAGCATATCACCCAGAGGATCGGTCATAGCCATCGTTTATATCCTCACCAGCTCGACTTGGTCACACCGGGGATCAGGCCCTTGTTTGCCAGATCGCGCACTTCGATGCGGTTGAGACCAAATTTGCGGTAATAGCCGCGCGGGCGGCCGGTGGTGGCGCAGCGGTTGCGCACACGGGTCGGGTTCGCATTACGCGGAAGTTCGGCCATCTTCAGGCGGGCCATAAGACGCTCGGTTTCGTCGAGCGACTTGTCATTGGCAATTGCCTTCAGCTTTTCGTACTTCGCTGCGTACTGCTTCACGAGCTTCTTACGACGCTCGTTCTTATTAATCGAACTCAGTTTCGCCATTGGACTTAAGCTCTCTTCTTTCTTGTCTCTAACGCGAAACGGCTCACGCCGCTTCCTTCTGTTCACCTGCTTCACCCTGGAAAGGGAAGCCGAACAAGCGCAGAAGTTCACGCGCTTCTTCATCGGTCTTTGCGGTAGTCGTCAGGATGATATCCATCCCGCGAACCTTTTCGATCTTGTCGTAGCTGATCTCTGGGAACACGATCTGTTCCTTGAGACCCATCGCGTAGTTGCCACGGCCATCGAACGACTTTGCGTTCACGCCGCGGAAGTCACGGATGCGGGGCATTGCGACAGTCACAAGACGGTCGAGGAATTCGAACATGCGATCACGGCGCAGGGTAACCTTGCAACCGATCGGCATGCCTTCGCGCAGTTTGAACTGTGCGATCGACTTCTTCGCCTTGGTAATTACCGGCTTCTGACCAGCAATCAGCGCCATTTCTTCGGCAGCCGTTGCGACCTTCTTCTTGTCCTGGCTGGCTTCACCAACACCCATGTTGAGCGTGATCTTTTCCAGCTTCGGCACCTGAAGACGGTTCGTGTAGCCGAACTTTTCAGTCATCGCCTTGACGATCTCGTCGTCATACTTGGACTTCATACGAGGCGTATAATCAGCCATCGATCGTCTCCCCACTCTTCACGGCGACGCGAACCTTCTTGCCGTCCTTTTCTTCGAAACGAACGCGGGTCGGCTTGCCGTCCTTGGGATCAGCAACAGCAACCTTCGAAAGGTGCATCGGAGCGGGCTTGCGCTCGATACCACCCTGCGGGTTCTGCTGTGTCGGTTTGTTGTGACGGGCAATCACGTTGATGCCCTCGACGATAACCTTGCCGTCCTTCGGGAGAACCTGCTGGACAGTGCCGGTACGGCCCTTGTCCTTGCCCGAAAGCACGACGACGCTGTCGCCCTTCTTGATCTTTGCAGCACCCATTATCAGAGCACCTCCGGAGCGAGCGAAATGATTTTCATGAAGCCGCGGCCACGCAGTTCACGTACCACCGGTCCAAAGATACGAGTGCCGATCGGCTCCTCGCTCTTGTTGACCAGGACAGCGGCGTTGCTGTCAAAACGGATCACGCTGCCATCGGGACGACGGACGTCCTTCTTGGTGCGAACGATCACGGCGCGGTGAACGTCGCCCTTTTTGACCTTCGCGCGCGGCTGGGCCTCTTTAACAGAGACCACGATCACGTCGCCAACGGAGGCAAAACGACGCTTAGACCCGCCCAGCACTTTAATGCACTGGACGCGCTTTGCGCCGCTATTGTCCGCGACGTCGAGATTGGATTGCATCTGGATCATGGATCCGGTTCCTTCTCTTGGCTTGCCAGGACCTCCGGAAATGTCTGCAAACAGACTTTCCGGTGCCTGACAGTTCCTACGTCAAATTACTGTCCGGCTGCCTCGACATCGAGGTCAGCTTCGACCGCCTGGACACCGCCAGACACGACACGGTCCTTAACGGCCCAGGTCTTTGTCTTGGAGATCGGCTTCGTCTCTTCGATGCGAACGATGTCGCCAACGGTGTATTCGTTGGCTTCGTCATGCGCATGATACTTTTTCGAGCGACGGATGATCTTCCCGTACAGCGGGTGCTTCACCTTACGCTCAACCTTAACGGTTACGGTCTTGTCGGTCTTGTCGGAGGTGACAGTCCCGATCAGAATACGTTTCGGCATTGTCTACTCCTTAAGCCTTTGCTGCCGCAGCAGCACGCTCGTTCTGAAGCGTCTTGATCTGCGCGATCGTGCGACGCACGCGGCGGACTTCAGACGGATCACTGAGCTGGTTGGTGGCCGACTGGAACCGCAAGTTGAACTGCGACTTCTTCAGCTCGGTCAGCTCGGCGGCCAGCTGGTCGTCGGTCTTCGTACGAAGGTCTGCGATATCAGCCATTATTTTTCGCCTCCAAGGTGCGAGGTGTCGCCCAGACGGGCCACGACCTTGGTCTTGATCGGCAGCTTCATCGCGGCGCGTTCGAATGCGAGCGCGGCGAGCTGGCCATCAACACCATCGAGTTCAAAAAGGATCCGGCCCGGCTTAACGCGTGCGGCCCAGTATTCAACGGAGCCCTTACCCTTACCCTGACGGACTTCAGCAGGCTTCTTCGAAACCGGCACGTCGGGGAAGACGCGGATCCACAGACGACCCTGACGCTTCATTGCACGGGTGATCGCACGGCGAGCCGCTTCGATCTGACGTGCGGTGATACGCTCAGGCTCCAGCGCCTTCAGCCCGTAAGAGCCGAAATTCAGCGTGGTGCCGCCCTTGGCGTTGCCATGGATCTTGCCCTTGAACGCCTTGCGGTATTTGGTTTTCTTCGGTTGCAGCATTTTCTCTTACCTATTCAGTGGTCCTTCGCTCAGCGCGCCGGACGCACTCCCGAAGTTTGCGATTCCATCATCAGACGGTCCTGCGCGGTCGGATCGTGACCCAGGATCTCGCCTTTGAAGACCCACACCTTGATACCGATGATGCCATACGCGGTGAGCGCTTCGGCTTCGGCATAGTCGATGTTGGCGCGCAGCGTATGAAGCGGCACGCGGCCTTCACGATACTGTTCGACACGGGCGATTTCAGCACCGCCAAGACGGCCGCCGCAGACGATCTTGATGCCTTCGGCACCCAGACGCATGGCGGACTGCATGGCGCGCTTCATCGCACGACGGAACGCGACACGGCGGATCAGCTGATCAGCGATGCCCTGAGCGACAAGCTTGGCGTCGATTTCCGGCTTGCGGATCTCAACGATGTTCAGCTTGACTTCGCTCGAAGTCATTGCGGAAAGCTTGGCGCGCAGCTTTTCGATGTCCGCGCCCTTCTTGCCGATGATCACACCGGGACGAGCCGCATAGATCGAAACGCGGCACAGCTTTGCCGGACGCTCGATAACCACCTTCGAAATCGCTGCCTGCGGCAGGTTCTTGGTGATGTACTTGCGGATTTCGATGTCTTCCTTGAGCTGGCCGGCATAGTCACGCCCTTCAGCGTACCAGCGGCTATCCCAAGTGCGGTTGATCTGCAGGCGCAGACCGATCGGATTGCTCTTCTGACCCATCTTACGCCTCTTCTTCCTGCTCGCGAACGACGATGCGCAGCTTGCTGAACGGCTTCAGGATGCGGGTCGACTTACCACGGCCACGCGTATGAAAGCGCTTCATGGTGATAGCCTTGCCAACCGAAGCCTCTGCAACGACCAGTGCGTCGACGTCGAGATCGTGGTTGTTTTCCGCATTGGCAACTGCCGATGCGAGAACCTTCTTGGCATCCTTGGCCATTCCCCGCTTGGAGAATTCAAGAATGCTGAGAGCTTCTTCAACCTTCTTGCCGCGGATCAGCTGCGCAACGAGGTTCAGCTTCTGAGCCGAGCCGCGGATCTGCGTGCCGACAGCCAGAGCCTCGTTATCTGCAACGCGGCGGGGTGATTTTGCCTTGCCCATTAGCGCTTGCCCTTCTTGTCGGCGGCGTGACCCGGGAAGTTGCGCGTGGGCGCAAATTCACCAAGCTTGTGACCGACCATTTCTTCAGAGACCGAAACGGGGATGAATTTCTGACCGTTGTAAACGTTGAACGTCAGCCCAACGAACTGCGGGAGAATGGTGGAGCGGCGCGACCAGGTTTTGATCGGCTTGCTGCCACCAGCTTCCTGCGCGTCCTCTGCCTTCTTCAGCAGGCTGAGTTCGACAAACGGACCTTTCCAGACGGAACGTGCCATCGTGTCTTACCTCTTCTTCTTCGCGTGACGCGAACGGATAATCATCTTGTCCGTCTGCTTGTTCTTGCGGGTGCGTGCACCCTTGGTCGGTTTGCCCCACGGGGTAACCGGGTGACGGCCACCGCTGGTGCGGCCTTCACCACCACCGTGCGGGTGATCGACCGGGTTCTTTGCAACACCACGTGTGAGCGGGCGACGGCCCTTCCAACGAGTGCGACCGGCCTTGCCGAAGTTCTGGTTCTGGTTGTCAGGGTTCGAAACCGCGCCAACCGTACCCATGCAATCGGCGCGCAGGTAACGCTGCTCACCCGAGTTGAGGCGAACGATCACCATGCCGCGGTCACGACCGACGAGCTGGACATATGCGCCTGCGGAACGGGCGATCTGACCGCCCTTGCCCGGCTTCATCTCGACATTGTGACAGATCGTACCAACCGGCATCTGCCCCAGAAGCATGGCGTTGCCCGGCTTCGTATCGGTCTTCTCACCGGCCACAACCGTGTCACCAACAGCCAGACGCTGCGGGCAGATGATGTAGGCCAGTTCGCCGTCTTCGTACTTCAGCAGTGCGATGAAAGCGGTGCGGTTGGGGTCGTATTCGATCCGCTCGACCGTCGCGGGGACATCCCACTTGCGACGTTTGAAGTCGATGAAACGATACTTCTGCTTGTGACCGCCAGCGATACCGCGCGAGGTCACGTGACCCTTGTTGTTGCGGCCACCGGTCTTGCGCTTGCCTTCGGTGAGCGACTTGACCGGACCACCTTTGTGGAGACCGGACTTGTCGACCAGGATAAGGCCACGGCGCGCCGGGCTTGTCGGTTTATAGTTCTTGAGTGCCATTTACCTACGCCCTCAAATGTCTGTGAAGTCGATCATGCCCTGGCCTTCAGCCAGACGCACAACCGCTTTCTTCGTGTCGGAACGCTTGTAGGGCTTACCCCGCCAGCGCTTAACCTTGCCCTTGGTCACGATGGTGTTCACCGAAACAACCTTCTTATCAAAGATAGCTTCGACAGCCTCCTTGATCTCAGGCTTTGTCGCCGTGTTGGCGACCTTGAACACGACCGAACCTTCGTCCGACATCGCCTTTTCGGTGATGTGCGGCGCCAGGATCACGTCATAGTGACGGGCGTCGATTTCCTGCTTCTTAGCCATTGAAGCGCGCCTCCAGCTTGGCGACCGCATCCTTGGTAAGGATCAGCGTGTCGTGGTTGAGGATGTCGTAGACATTGGCACCGGCAGCCGGGAGGACGTTGACGCCCTTGAGGTTGCCTGCGGCCTGACGGAAACCGGCGTCAACGGCATCACCGTCGATAACCAGAACCTTGCCTGCGAAACCGTGCTTGTCGAAGTGACCCTTGAGAGCCTTCGTCTTGGCATCCTTCAGCTCAAGGCTGTCGAGAACGACGAGGCCGTCCTTCGCCTTGGTGCTGAGAGCCATCTTCAGGCCGAGGGCACGGATCTTCTTGTTGAGCGACTGGTTGAAGTCACGCTTGCGAGCACCGTGCGCCTTACCACCACCAATAAAGATCGGGGCACCACGGTCGCCGTGACGTGCGCCACCCGAACCCTTTTGAGCGCCAAACTTCTTACCGGTACGGGCCACATCCGAACGCTCACGCGTCGGGCGGGCGGTGCCGCGGCGGTTTTCGAGCTGCCAGGTGACAACGCGGTGCAGGATGTCTGCGCGCGGCTCTACGCCGAACACGTCATCGCTGAGTTCGATGTCGCCCGACGCCTTACCGTCGATTTTCTGGACCTTCACCTTCATGGCTTAGGACTCCTTCGATTCTTCGCTTGCCGGAGCATCTGCTTCCGGAGCGGGCGTTTCAGCGGCTGCATCTACTGCGGTTTCTTCAACCGGAGCCTCTGCGGCGGGCTCGTCATTCGACGGAACCTTCGTTTCGAGAACAGCACCCGGGAACGGCACTTCTGCCGGCATCGGAAGCTTGATCGCGTCGCGAACGAGCAGCCAGCCATTCTTCGAGCCCGGAACCGAACCCTTGATGAAAAGCAGACCACGCTCTGCGTCGGTGCGAACCACTTCGAGGTTCATCTGAGTACGCTGGCGATCACCCATGTGACCAGCCATCTTCTTACCCTTGAACACGCGGCCCGGATCCTGACGGTTACCCGTCGAACCGTGCGAACGGTGGGAGATGGAAACACCGTGCGTTGCACGAAGACCACCGAAGCCCCAGCGCTTCATAGCACCCGCAAAGCCTTTACCCTGCGTGTGGCCGGTGATGTCGACCTTCTGACCGGCGATGAAGTGCTCTGCACTGATCATCGAGCCGACCGGAACGAGGCCCTCTTCGTTTTCGACACGGAATTCAGCAACCCGCTGCTTGAGACCCACTCCGGCCTTGCCGAAATGCTCACGCTGCGGCTTTGCCACGTTTTTCTGCTTCGCTTCGCCTGCACCGAGCTGGACAGCGAAATAGCCGTCCGCATCTGCGGTGCGGTGCGAGACGACCTGGCAATCTTCCAGAGCGAGAACAGTCACGGGCACGTGCCGTCCGTCCTCCTGGAAGAGGCGGGTCATCCCAAC
>JAXHVK010000133.1:0-8268 GCA_034211135.1 Pseudomonadota bacterium | reverse complement strand
TGCCCGCATCTACTCGCCAAGGCTCGGGCGGTTTATGCAGACCGACCCGATTGGATATGAGGACCAGTACAACTGACGTGCTCCCCTGATTGTTACCTTTCATAGGTAGAGTCGTTGTCGGTCATTATTGATGTTTGATGGGATGGCAAGCTGTACCGGCCAGATCTGGATCGAAGAACTTGGCCTGTACCATTACAAGGCGAGAGCCTACTCACCAACTCTCGGACGGTTTTTGCAAACGGATCCGATCGGGTACGAGGATCAGTATAACCTCTATGCCTATGTCGCAAATGATCCGATAAATCTTACGGACCCTACGGGCGAGAAGATTTCTGTAGGATCGACGGTAGAGGAACGCGAGGATGGAACCACCGAAACAACGATCGAGATTACATTTACAGCAACGCTGGTAGTAGACGGCGGCAAGCTCCCATCGGGAATGACAGCTTCAGATTTGGCCTCAACAATGGAGCAAGAGATTGAGGGCGACTTCAGTAAGTCCTATACCGATTCAGATGGGAACACTGTGAACTACGTTACGAAAGCTGACATCAATGTTGGGAAAGCCGCCACTGGCGATCGGCATCAAATTAACTTTGTAGCAAGAGGCGACGCCCGCTTAGGTAGGGCGGGCGTTTTGGGTAACGCGAGAGGATTTGATCGCGGTCGTGTAATCAACATCGGCGATCATGCTGGAAGGCGGACTTGGAGCCATGAATTTGGTCATGCTGCAGGCCTTAGACATCCCGGCGCCGATCCAAATGCCCTGCCAGGTATTCCAACCCAAAATCTAATGTCGCAAACACGAGTGTCTAATTCGAGAGATGTCCGGCGGAGGCAGCTACAGAAGATATGGAGAAACCCACTTTTCAGGTAAGGGGACTGCTCATGAGGAATCTGTCGACAGCACTTGCAGGGCTGCTCTTCTCCTGCACCAGCGCACCTTCGAACGACGCCGATGTGGAAAGCACCGACTCGAAGTTGGTAGAGGTAGTCTTCTTCAATTTTTATTCGAGCGAGCAGGTGAAATTGACCATCGACGAAGAGGTAGCGTTCTCTGGGAAGCTCGAAATGAGACCGGAGGATGAAGACACCGGATTCAATCTAAGCAAGGAAATTACAGTCCCGATATGCGCTACTTATAGGCTCACCGTGAATGGAAATGACACGCAGAGTGACATCTGCTTGGATCCCTCGGATCGATTTGTTTACGTCAATCCGGAATTTGAGCCGCTTATCGCGGCGTCGTCTAACGATGGTTTGGATTAGATCGGCTAAGCACAACTGGAGTTGCTGGAGCGTGCGCTGAAAGTTAGCAGCGCTGATGAATTCCGCCGTCCGTCGGCCCACTCTTGGTTGAAACCCCCACCCATCTCTCAGCGGCCTGGGCGCCACTAGACTCAACTGAAAGAACCAGTCCCTATTGCGTGCACACCCTATGCGGTCGGACCGCGTGAGGCTGCAGCGTGTTCTGCGTGCGATTATAGAGGGTTAGGCGATATGTGGATGAGTTGCAGTCGGCTGCAGCCTGATGCGGTTTTTGCGCGTGTTGGATGTTGTAGTGTTATATCAGTGGCTTGGCGCTGCAGCGGGCTGCAACCGGGCGGTGCTGTTGGGACCGGCTGCAGCCGAAAAAATGCTGCTAGTCTTCCCTTTGATTAGAGCCGCCAAAAGGCTCCGCTGAGGGGCTGCGGGTATGTTCCCGGCCCCTGGTGTCGTTCCCGTGCTGTCAGGCCGCTCTGAGGGCGGCTGAGAGAGGATCAGGCGGCGTTGGCGCTCTCCTGTCCATGTTGTGCGAGCAGGTTATCGAGCATCTTGGCGACGAACTTCTGCTCGGCCTTGGGAAGCTGGGCAATGGCATCGAGCTGCTGTCCGAGCCGCGATGCGGATCGGAGGCGGGGCGTATCCTCTTTGCGAAATCGCGTCAGCTCCGCAAATCCACGAATGATGCGGATCGGCTGCGCAAATACCTTGCACGGTTTAAGCTGAACTGGGCGGATATCGCGCAATAGGGCGCGACGAAACGCTTTCCCCTTGCTGAACGATTGCCCCCTTCGTTTGGGGGATCGACCCCATTCAGCCCGACGCCGCTTGCTGCGACAACAGCCTCACAGTCGAACAAGACCTGTGAGGAGAACAACCATGACCTGCCTGACCGCAAAACGCCTGAGCCTTGCAGCCGCTGCGGCGCTGGCTTTCGGCACGGTGGCGACACCTGCACCAGCGCAAGCTCAAATGCGCGCCGTGCTGCCGACGATTGACCAGGTTGAGCCGCTGGAGCCGCTTGAGATTGATGGCGTATGGGAAATTCGGGAAATCCGGGAGCGCATCGTGATCGGCAATGGCCACGCTTATGCGGATGATGGCTGGGTGCATCTCATGCTGTTCCGCATTGAGCCGGGGCAGGTTGTCATCAAGAATATCCGCGAACTCGCCAATGGTGATTACGTGGCGCAAGACTTGCCCGCGATGGCTGGCGTCACCTTCGAATGGGTGGGTCAGGATACGCTGCGGGGCCGCACAAACGGCCTGATCCCGATTGTCTATCATCTCGACCGTGTGACCGGTTCGGGCGGTGATTACCCGGTTGAAACACCGCTGCCGCGCCCCGTTGAAGGTGATGAAATCCCGCTTGAGGAAGTGCCCGAAGAGGAAGGCGAATACGTCTCTCCCTGGTGAGATGACGACCATCCAAAAATTCAATGAATTTCAGTGGAGGAAAGACCAATGTTCAAGCTGTTTGTAAAAGCGACCGCAGTCTTCGGTCTCGCCATAGGGGCGACGATGGTGTCTCCCGTTGAACCCGCTCAGGCGGCGTGGGGCGCGAAGAAATGCGGGGGCCTCAACCAGAAGACCTGTATCCATATCAATCCTGAAAAACGCTGTAACAGGGGATTGCAGGAACGCCGCCAGTCAGGCCGCAATATCTGCGTCCGGCCAAAGGCTGACGGATCAAACCTGCGCGATTGCGGGGGGCTCAACCAGAAGACCTGCATCGGGGTTAACCCGGCAAAGCAATGCAATTCTGGCCTTGTCGTTCTGCGCCAGAGAGGCCGCAACATTTGCGTCCGCCCCAGCTCCATCCCCGACAAGACAAAGGATTGTGGCGGGTTGAACCAGAAAACCTGCATCAGCCTGAACCCTGCCAAGCACTGCGATGCGGGTCTGACTGTACAGCGTCAGCGGGGTCGGAACATCTGCGTGCGTAAAACAGATTTTGAACCCGGTTCGCCCAAATGCGGCGGCCTCAATCAGGAACGGTGCCGCGATATCAATCCGGCCAAGTGGTGCAATGAAGGCCTTAAGAACAAGGTCCAGTGGGGCAAGCCGGACATCTGCGTTTCAGAGCGCGTTCGCGATGGCCGGCCGTGCGGAGGTCTAAACCAGATCCGGTGCCAGAATATCAACCCCGCCAAATGGTGCGCTGATGGGCTGAAGAATAAGATCCGTTGGGGCGCGCCTGATATCTGCATCAAAAAGGTCAGCAATAAGGACCGGATCGAAGTCGCAGGAGCCGTTATCCGTGAACTGGGCGATAACAATCCGCTAGCCAATCTGACACGCTGCATGAAGCAGCCTGCTACACTGGTTAAGCTGAAAGATGCGATTGGCAGCCGTTCCAATAATGGCGTGAACCGTGTGCTGCGCGATTGCGGGGCGAACCCTGACTCTCTTGCCCGGATGGGTGCGCTCGCTTCGCTGAACAACGGGACGCAGGGCGGCAGTGACAAACACTTCAAGACGCTGTCGATCACCGTCAACGGTAGCGGGGCAGCCGGTGTTGCGGCCACGGGCGGTGCGGGTCTGTTGATCGAACTGAACCGCGATCCCAACGCACGGTGGTTTTTCACAGGCGGCGCCGGTCTTGGTCCCAAGGCGGAAGTGGTCGGCGATGTGACAGTTGGCGTATCGCGCAGCGCCATTCCGACAAAGCGGATTGGACTGGATCACGGATTGGGCGCGGTTGTTTCAGGCCATTACATGGTTGGCCTTTCCGGAGGGGTGGAGTTTGAAGGCAACACGCTCAGCTTCTCAGGCATCAGCTTTGGCGCTGGCGGCGGTGTCGGGGCGGGCGGCGCGGTCTATAAGACCGGAGCAATCTTTCCCTTCAAAGACCTTTGATCTCAGGCATCAGATCAGCCCGGTCAGGATATTCTGGCCGGGCTGATTACTCGTCCGCAGTACTGATCGGAAGGATACAGCAATGTCAGCTTTGGCGCGGATCAATAAGTCCTTCGCGAAGGGCATAGGCGATCAGTTCAGCAGCATTATGAGAGCCGGTCTTGCCCATCACGCTGGTTCGGTGACGGTCAACCGTTTTGACGCTGATGCCCAGAGCCTCTCCGATTTCGCGATTGGTCCGGCCCGCAACGACCTGACTGAGAACCTGACGTTCCCGATCTGTCAGCGGTTCCAGATCAGCGCTCGCTTCGAGCAGTCTGGTAAAGCGGCTGCACACAATCCGCCCGCCTTGCAGAATGCGTGGAATGGCCCGGGTAACTTCGCCGATATCATCAGCCTTGCAGAACACGCCATCGGCGCCGATTTCGACCAGCTCGGCTATTTTTCCGCTCGCTTCGATACCGGTGAAGATGATCACCCGCGTGTCAGGCGACCAGCGCCGCGCTTCGAGCAGGACTTCGGTTCCGCCTGCGTGGGGCATGGTGACATCCAGCATCAACAGGCCCGGCCGGTGTTTGCGCACGGCCACAATCGCCTCGATCCCGTTATCGACTGTTTCGACAATTTCGATCCGTTGTCCTTGCAAAGCCTCTTCATTGGTCAGGGATGCGGCAAGCGCGTCGCGGATGATAGCGTGATCGTCGGCAATCACGGCGGTGCAGACCGCACCAAAACTGCCCATCTGTTTCATCCGGCACGCTCCCCCAAGCTGCTCGCCTTTTGGAAGGCTTACCGTATACAAAAGGGCATGCGGGGGAAGGGCATATGTCATCGGGCGCTAAAAGCGATCGCCACTATGATTGCGGCATTTGCGGCCCTGTTCGCCGCGCCTGCGACTGCCGGCGACGATCCGCCGGTTGTCGTCCAGCCTGGGATGAGCCAGGAAATGATCGAAGGATCAGCGCGTTACCTCGTCACGGCGCAAGGAAGCGAGATCGGTTTTGAAGAAGCGCGTGAGCGGTATCTGGCTGGTGAATACACATCGGAGTTTAAATCCGATAAAACGGGGGAATTTCATGATTGGCGCGTATGGATTGCGCTGCCGTTCGAAGCGAGCACCGGTTCCGATGCACGAACGATGCGGCGCGTTCTTGGAGTGGGAGGCGTATTTGTGCGCCCGCCGCGCGTGTTCCTTGACTGCGAAGGAAGGCCCGTGCGCGAAATCCTCGCCACCCAGACGGGCGAGGGCGGGCCGCTAAGCGCGCGCTATTTCACCTATCTGCGGTCTCGCAGCTTTGATCTTGATCCGGGCCAAAGCTGCCTTGCGCTGATCAATCTGGCGAGTTCCGATAACCCCAATCTCGGCATTTTCCGCGAAGGAGAGCTTGGCACGCGGCAGGTGGTCGCGGTTTTGCTGAAAGGCGGTGTGACGGCGACATTGCTGATTATCGGGCTGATCCTTGCGGTTGTTTCCTATCTGACATCGCGGCCCCTCGGCCTTTTGTTGGGCATCACTTATTCGCTGGTCATGCTTCAGAATGAGGCATCCTTGTTTACCACAACCTTCATCGCTGATCCGCTGCTGGCGCGCGAGGTGTGGGAAAATGTAACACTTCTCACGATTTTCGCTTTGCTAAGCGTGTTCCTGTTCGGTTTCCGCAAGGAGCTGAAGCTTGAAAACCTCTGGCTGCGATTGTTGGCGGCGGTGGTTCTGGTTGCGCCTGTGGTTGCTATTGCGCGCAGCTCCAACGCCACGCCGGACTTCATTTGGGCCTTCTATCTGGCACTGTTCCTGTTCGCCATTACGATCATGCTGCGGTTCGACCTGTCGCGTCCGTTGCGCATCACGGCCGGGTCTATCCTGATTATAAGCGCCGTGGGCGGAGTGGTGATCGAACCGTATCTTTTCGGGAGATATCTGTCCGATCTCACTATCGAATGGTTCCGCGATGCCTTCCGCGCTTTTGCAGGGCTTGGCATTCTGGGGATGCTGCTGGTCGATGTGTTGAAGACGCGGCGCGAACGCGCCCGCATGGTCGCAGAGCGGATCGAGGCGCTTGAAATACAGGCGGAAACGGACCGTAGGCTGTTGGAAACCGAACGCGAATATGCGCGAGCCAGAGAGGCCGCCAGCCGGACCAAGGCGCAATTGGCCGCTGCCAGCCATGATATTCGCCAGCCGATAGTCGGCCTGCGTGCGGCGGTCGGAAGCGAAGCAGAGCGACTTTCACCGCAGTTACAAGAACGCCTCGCACAGGCGATTGATTACCTTGAGCATCTGACCCGCGAATATTCAGACCAGGAAGACCGCGAGCTTCCGCAAAACGATCTACAGCAAGCGGATCCCTATCCTCTCGACCTGATCGTCAATGCCGTGCACAACATGTTTGCGGGTGAGGCGCAGGCGGCAGGGATTGAATTGAGCGTTACTGGTTCGCAGGTGCAAACGGCAGTCCCCGCGCTTGCCCTGATCCGCGCGACCAGCAACCTTGTCGCCAACGCCCTGAGGCATGCAGACCCTGCCTCGATACGGGTTAGGGTCGGGCAGACCGGCTCTCGAACATGTATCGAAGTCAGTGATGATGGGCAGGGGATGGATAAATCTACACTGGCCCGGGTTCAGGCATCCGGTGTCAAATCCGACAGCTCGGACGGTGATGGCCTTGGCCTTGCAATCGTGCACGAACTGGCTGCGCGGTACGGACTTGATTTCGACCTCAGCTCACAACCGGGAAAAGGCACTAAGGCTACTCTCACCTTACCGGCGGAGGGCTTGAATTCCTAATCAGGATTGCCGGCGCATTTACCTTAAAATCATCATCTCCGGTTAGTCAGGCTGCGGAATTTTGACGTCCTGATACGGAGAATTACATGCGCCTGTCCCGTCGCTCGCTAATTGCGGGGGCCGCTGCCGGTGTGGGAGCTGCTGGCCTTGGCGGCTGTGCGACAGCGCCATACGGTTCGCGGTCAAGCTATCTGACCAACATCATCGAACCGCAAAACCAGAACTCGGTCTATTACTGGGTTGATGTGGTGATGCAGCAAGTCCGCGACCAGCGTACACCGCCACCGCGCGCTGCATACAACTTTGCCGCTCCGATGGTCGCTGGCTTTGTCGCCGCAAATGCGGTCATGGGCCGTTTTGAAATGCCGTATGATTTCGGCGAAGCCCCACGTGGTGCCGATCCCGAAGTCGCCTATGGCGTGGCCTTCGCGACCGCCGCATCGGAATGTTTCCAGCAGCCTTTCCTGTGGGAGCGCAACGCATTCAAGGATCGCTTCCCTGATGGCGATGCGAAAGAGCTTGGCATCAAATGGGGCCGATATGTCGGACTGATGATCAACAAGATGCGCACGGGCGACGGTGCAGAACCGCACCGCGTGAACTATTATTTCGATCATTATGGTCGCCGCGCCGATCCGCTCAAATGGACGCCGACCGGGCCTAGTTACAGCGCAGGACCGGGGCCGAGTGTCGAGAGTTTCGCACGCGGTCTTTTCCCGGGGCATGGCAAGATCAAGCCTTGGACGATGACCAGTCCGTCGCAGTTCCGCGTCGCGGATTTTCCTGACCCTGACAGCCCCGAAATTGCAGAACAGTTCGACCTCGTCCGCCGTCTTGGCGGCAAGGATTCGACAGAGCGTACGCAGGACCAGTCCCTTATCGCCCTGTTCTGGGAGGACGGGCCGTGGGGCATCACGCCGCCGGGTCATTTCCTGTATGTCGCGTTGCAAGTGATGCAGGATCGCGGTTTCGATTTCCTCGATCATGCACGGCATTTCGCTTTGCTCGGGGCCACGCAAGCGGATGCTTCCATCAATGCGTGGGATTCCAAATACCATCACGACATCATCCGGCCTGAAACCGCTATCCTAAGCCGTGCGGCCGCGTTCGGTAATGCCGATCCGCGCGTGCAGGTTAACCCTTCGTGGGAAAGCTACATCCCGACACCGAACTTTCCCGCTTACACATCCGGTCACTCAACATTCGGTGCGGCCGGTGTTGAAATGACGAAACTGCTCATCGGCACGGATGCGGTCAGCTTCAGCCATGAAAGCCCCGATCAGGTCTTGTGGCCCGAATTGATCGGTAAGCGGCGCTATTTCACCAGCCTTGATCAGGCGGCATGGGAAAACGGATGGAGC
>JAXHVK010000132.1:0-8411 GCA_034211135.1 Pseudomonadota bacterium | reverse complement strand
CCGCAAATCGCCTCGGCCGAGGCTGTCCGCGCGATGCTGGCGAAACTGGATGATATAGAGATGCTGCTTCAAATGGGTGAATATCAGCAAGGATCGGACCCGCTGGCCGACGCCGCTCTCGACCAGCGGGACGCCATAGAGGCCTTCCTCCGGCAACGCCCGGATGAAGCCAGCGACAGCCCCACCACACTCGCCCGGTTGCGCGCCATCGGGGAGACGATCTTATGAATGCTGCGGATGAAAAACGGCGGCTTTCACAAGCGCGCCGCATTGCGGAAGTGAAAGAGCGCCGTAGCGAACGCGCCCGTATCGAAGCGGTCCATGCTGAAACAGAGGCAACGCGCCGACTGGAGCTGGCCGCAAATGATCGCAGCGCTGCCTCGCGCCAGAAAGAGCAGGCGCGTTCCGTCTTCTTCCAGAATAGCGGCGACCCTCAGGCGGAGGTCTGGTTGATCGCGAACGAGATGAGAGAGGAGCAGGCTGTCAGCGCCGCCAGAATAGCCGAAGAAAAATGTCTGACCGCACGCGACAACGCCCAGGCGGCGCGGCGCGAGCATGACAGGATGCGGGAACGATCCACGCTGATTGAGACTCGCATCGACACGGTTGCTCGCAAGATCAAGACCCGAGAAAGCGATCGTGAGGATGAAGAAATGCAGGGGAGCCGTTCGTGAATTCGACTACCTCCAGCTCACCGGCCCCTCAATCGCCTCGCCCGACAGGCAACGAAAAGCCCCGTCCCGACGCGGCAAAAGAGCCGCCCCGCAAGCAAGCCGAGACCCGCACAGCACGCGACAGATTCAATGCAAAGCTCGAACAGGAAAGCGGCAAGAGCAGCGCCGTCAATGATAAGAGCTCATTGCGCGAAGAAGCCTCAAACCGGCGAAGTGGCGGATTTGATGGTGAATATTCGGGCAGTTCCGATCAACGCGGCGGGGACGGTGGCTCGCAATCCGATCATTCACTGAATGCGCCTGTCTGGACTATCATTGCTTCACGTGCGGACCCCGTTTCAGCGGTCGGCGTGCAAGGGGCCGCTACCGTTGATCCGGCTATCCTTGATCGCATGGCTGCACAAATAGCGGAAAGCTGGACGAATGGCCGCACGCATGAAGCGATGATCGAATTTCCAGATACGGCTCTGGCACAAAGCGCCCATATCAGCCGGGAAGCGGATGGCAGTATTGCGGTGCGGATTGCGGGCCTCGACCCGCGCCTTTCCGCCCTGCAGAATGCGCAAGTACAAATACAGCTCACCAATGCGCTGGCGCGAAAGCGCTTACGGGTTTCCGCCGTGCGGTTTGAGACGCAGGATCAATCGCGACCGCTGCGCGATGACGCGGGCGATGCTTCGGCAATACCACGGGTCGTCTGATCAATCTGCGCGATAGAGCGGTCAAAGTTTTCGCCTTCGCGCGTCCCTTCGTGATCCTGTATCACCCGGGCAATCGCATCAAGCGATGCAGCGCCCGGTCTTGCTGAAAGCAGTACAGCGCTTTCCTGCACGAAACTGTCCAGCGCGCGCGCCAGCATGCCTTCGTCAATCGGTCTGGCGCCCAGGTCTGACGCCAATTGACGCGACGTTCCGAGAATATCGTAGATATCCTCTCCGTCGCGATAATGATCGCGCGTATCGTCCTGATCCGGTTCGCTATCGTCGATCAGCTTGAATTCGCGTGCCACACGTCCAGCGACACTGCCTGCAAGTTTTCGCAAAGCACCGCCAGTACGGTTTCCGGACGGGGCGGAGCCTCCACGGCCAATGGCCGCTGCACCGCTTACGCTGCCTGGTCTGATCGAACCGACCATTGCGACTATCTGACCGTGCCAGAGGATTTCGCGACCTGGCCGATCGTCTTGAGTGCACCGGGCGAGGCGACGAACCCTTTTGCCTGCATCTCTTCTGTCGGCCATTCGCCTGATGCGAACTTCGATACAATCTCAGCTGTCGCGGGTGGTGGCCATGACACCGACTGCGCGCGTGCCTTTTCCAGCAGGCGCTGCCGCACGGGTTCCTGCCTCGCATTTTTCGCCGGCTCCTGCAGCATCGCCGCGGGCAAGGAGCCTTTGTTGGCGACCAGCCACGGATTCGCTCCCCCCGCCATCAGCGCTTCGGCAGAGACGTAATCGCCGAACCGGATTGCAGCCAGAAGCGGGGTCGTGCCGATGGCATCGGCGTGATTCACATCCGCGCCGGCCTGAACCAGCAACTGCACCGCATCGGCGCGCTGATAATACAGCACTTCACGCAAAGGCGTTGTCGCGTCGCGGGCATGTGCATCGGGGTTTGCGCCCGCCTGTAACAGCATTGTTGCCATCACCAATTCATCTGCAAGCAGAGCATAGGTCAGGGCATTTCCCGGAGGCACTCCGTCGGGATCAGCCCCCAGTTCCAGCAACGCACCCACCATCTGCGCATCACAACGCGCAATGGCGAAAGTCAGCAAGCCGCCGGTATTGCCATTCGAGGGCCGCTCCCCATCGGCAAGGACGCGGTGCGTTGCCAGCAATCTGGGATTGGCACGGACCAGTTGTTCAACCGCCGCAACATCGCCCTCGTTCACGGCATCGTAAATGCGCCGTCCCTCTTCCCCATTGCTGAGGTGATTGCGCACTTTCTCGACCGTGGGCAGCGAGGGTTTAGAGCGTTGAAAACAGGACGATCCCGCGGTCACTGGCGTGCAACTCCCAAAACCAATGCCGATCAGTGCGGCAAGTGTAATTGCAGCAGCACTGTCGCGGCTAAACATCAGTCTTCTTCATAGGCGCGACATTGACGCACGCCAAGTCAATTGCCCTGAAGGCTGGAGATCACATAGTCGATGCCGTGACGGGCGACGGGATGATCCTGATACCAGCGCATACCTTCGGGCCGGACCGGATCAAGCTCCACACGCGTGCCATAAGCTTCGGGAGCATCTGTCAATTGCTGCCCCGCAAGGCCACCAGCCGCACCGCCAACCGGACCACCCAGCCAGCTGCCAAGGCCGCGCCCGATAAAGCCGCCGATCATCTGATCGCCGCCATCCTGAAGCATGGAGAGCAGATCGCCGCGGACATAGACCGCGCTGATATCCGGAATGTCGAGCTGCCCGTCAGCGGCGGCGATAGTCTGTGCAGCGTCAATCGTATTGCTGTGCAGGCCCGCCGCATTGAACGTGGTTGCGTCCATTTCGGCAGCGATGGCGGCTGCAGAGGCCAGCCCTCCGCCCAGGGAGTGGCCGGTAATGGTAACGCGTGAGCCTTCGGGTACAATCAGGCTTTCACCCAGTTCGAGCGCGCGATTGTAGTGATCGGTCTGAAGGCCAACAGCCTGCTGGCCGTTGGCGACCCAATCGCTTCTTGTAGCGGTCGAGCCCCTGAAGGCGACGGTGTAACTGGTCTGACCGTTGATTTCCTGAACATAGACTTCAGCGCGGAATTCCGACGTCGGCGATGAAAGCATGGCAGGCGTCAGACCGATCTCGGCAAGCTGCTGCGCACTGGCCTGCGTCCACCCCTGAGGCGGGCCAACCTGACCATAGGCCGCCTGCGACATCTGTGCGAGCTCAAGCGTGGATGGCGGCGGCGGTGCCGTGTTGTTTAGCTGCGCCAGCTCGACTTGCGGCTGTGCGCCGGCGACCTCTCCCTGAACCTGCGTGATCTGAGCCGACGGGCCGGTTCCGATCCCGCCGGTTTCGAGCGCGCGCTGCGCGGCTTCGACACGGGACGCGCCTGCCGCCGCGAGATCGTTGGATCGGCTTTGCGCCTGTGACGCGCCAAGCCCCTCCGACCCGCGAGAGACTTCATTCGTACCACCTATCGACATGACCGCTCTCCAGCTGAATCCATAGTCCGATCAGAGTGTCACAAGGTTGGGGCGGGTGTCTCTATACGTTATGCAGAGGCCAGTGTCAGAACCGGTCCCAGATGGTTGCGAGCAAGCCATCGTCCAACGCGATTTCCTGCATCCTTGGAAAAGGATTATCGACACCGCATCCCGGCGAGGCCCGGCGCAATCCCTGATCATCCACAATCGCGCTGCGACCTGTGATATTGATGAGCGGCTGCTCCACCACGGGTGCTGCCCGGCGCCTGCGGCGGCGCTGAGGCCTCTGGGGTGTCAGCCCGATTTTTGCCTCGGCGACGTCATAGGCAAGGTTTTCCTGCTCAAAATAACAGCCTTCCAGCGCCACACCCTTTGCCTGAATACCTCCCGCCCCGTCACTGCGCACAATGACAGCGGCGACGGCTGTATCCAGCAGAACCGGCAATACTCTGCCATACAGTCCGGGCGCGCCCTTGTCCGTCGGGAATGCTGCTTCGCGTGACAGAAACAGGCGATAGCCGCGATCCTGCAACCATTGCGGTTTGCCAAGCGCCTTGCGCAGGCTGGCCTGACGCGACTGATAGGCTGATATCACGCAATTCAGTTGCTGCTCTGGATCAGTAAAGTCGAGACACGCATCGCGGCCCGCCGCCCAGGCCCTGCGCCGGGATTGATATTTGGCCGTGTCTTGAGCCTGCGTTTCCAGAATCGCCACGGATTGAAGCAGTTCTCGCATCGCACTGCCCGGAACCCCGCAGATGCCTGCCAGTACATTTGATGATGCAGCAGCAGCTCCGGTATCGCTGCCATTAGCATTCGCAGTAGCATTGGCTGTGGCGCAAACGTCCATACCCGCCTCAACCGCCTGCGCCTTCTTCGTAAGCTCGCTTGCCTCACCCGGGAAGAGCATCACCGCCCTTCGCGGCGATCTCAGTACGATCGGGCCGGACAGCCTTGCAGTGGAAAGAAGGTTGAGATGATCAAGGGAAAGCTCGGTCTGATCGACCCGCGCGCCATCAAGTGCCATGTCAGAGGCGAAGAAGGAATGCATACTCGCGCGGCGCAGATTGGCATTCGACAGATTGATGCCGGTTCGCTCAATCGGGCAGCCGTCTTCGGGAGAAGTGCCGCACACAAAGCGGAAATCAGTCAGGTCAGCGCCAGCCAGATCAAGATCACTCAACGATCCTTCCCAGCCGCCATCCATGCGCCCCTGCATCCAGCGGGCTTCGCGCGCATCGACAACACCCAGCTTGGCATCGCGGAACAGCACGCTGGGCAGATGGGAACGCGCCATCTTCGCGCCCGTCAGGTCGACGTTTACAAACCCCAGCCCCTTTGCAGAAACTCCGCTCCAGTTGCTCTGGCTTAAGTCGGTGCCGAAGAAGCACATATTGTACAGCTTCGCCTTGCGAAAATCCGCGCCGACAAAACTGCCACCGGAAACAAAAATGGTACCTGCGCGTGTCTTGCGTCTGATGCGTTCAAGATTCTTGACGCGTTTTAGACCCGAGGCATCAATCGCAAAGCCGGGCTCCTTCGCGCCCAGTCGCGGCGCATTCAGCAGACAGCTGTCTTCAGCGTGATCGACTTCCTCAAACAGATTGCTTTCGCCAAGACGCTGCGCCGTTACGATAATAGCGCCTGTGTCACGGGCAAATTCATCACCCAAAACACCGCTTTCAACGGGGTCTGCGGAGCCTTCTGGCATCGCGGTCACGGTGTCCTGCGCAACAGAGGGGGATGCCACAAAAGTCAGCGCCCAGACAAAGACGGCAACGCGATGAGACGGCTTGAAAGCGGCGAATAAGGTCAAGATTTACTCCCATTCTCAATCTAATCAGCATCTTGCAGGACAATGTGACCTGTGCACGACTCCGGCGTGGATTCTTGCCCCGCCAACACAATGCGCCACTCAATGCTTCCTGGCCGCCGCTCTGCAGGAATAAGTTCAGAAAATAACGCGCCCGCCCTTCGACTTTGACTGGGCAGAGACTACAGGTGGACGAAACCATTACAAGACCCTGTAAAAATTAGATCTTCCCATTTCTGCGCATCAACTTTCCGAGACGCCACCTATCTTGCGCAGCACTGCATGACAGTTCCTCATATGGCCTTTCGAATATTCCAAAGAGCATCGGGGATCGGGCACCACAATTGCTTGCCGCCGTCATGGTCTGCTGTCTAATTAAGTCACGCAGCACGCAGTATGGTACAGTGGTGATGCGGAGCGGCTTGTTCAGGAACGCAACAGCTCACGCTTTGTATTAACAGGAGGATATGACGGGCGAACATCATCATACGACCGAGATCAAGCAGATCAGTTTTCTGCTGATTCTGGCTGCGGTTACTTTCATGCTGGTCGTGATCGTCTGGCCGTTCGCGACCACTTTGCTGTGGTCCGCGCTGGCCGCGATCATGTTCCAGCCGCTTTACAAGTGGAGCCTCAGGAAATGCAGGGGGCGACGCAACCCGGCTGCTTTGCTGGCGCTCACGATCATCCTGTTCGCTGTCTTGCTGCCTGCGATCTGGGTAGGGACGATGGTGGTCGGCGAATCCCTCGACCTCGTTAACCGGCTGCGTTCCAACCCGATTGATGTGGCCGGCTGGGCGGACTCCATTTTTGCCGCAATGCCGCAGGCTGCCCAGCAAATCATTGTCGATAATGGCTGGAATGATATCTCCACGCTTCAGGATCGCTTACAGGGCTTTGTCGGGGAAATCGTTACCTTCGTCGCCAGTCAGGCCGTCACGATCGGCGGCGGTGCGCTTGGGTTTTTCCTGAGCTTCGGCCTTGGCCTTTACGTCGTTTTCTTCCTGCTGCGCGACGGGACACGTATCGGCGAAACCATACTCCATTCCGCCCCGGTAGAGCGGGACATTGCAGACCGGCTGGCGGAACGCTTCCTCGGCATCGTTCGCGCAACGATCAAGGGTTCGGTAGTGGTCGGACTGGTCCAGGGGTCGTTGGGTGCAATCACATTCATGATTGTCGGCGTTCAGTCGGCCATGCTCTTCGGCGTCATCATGGGGCTGTTTTCGCTGATCCCAGCTGTTGGGACCGGTCTGGTCTGGGCACCGATCGGCATATGGCTGCTGGTGTCAGGCGACATCTGGCAGGGCATCTTCGTGCTGGTGTCAGGGTTTTTCATCATCAGCTCGGCAGACAACATCCTTCGCCCGATACTCGTGGGCCGGGACACCGGCATTCCCGACTGGATCATTCTGGTGACGACGCTTGGCGGGCTGTCCCTCGTCGGTTTTTCAGGCATCGTGCTGGGCCCGCTGGTAGCAGGGCTGTTCCTCGCAAGCTGGTCGATCCTGCAAGAGCAACGGGCCGAAGATGAAGAGGCAGCGAAGACATACCGCACGCGTGTGGGAGTGGACGGCAAGGCCCGCCCTGAAGAGGATGCACCCGAAGACCAGAAGCCTGTGCCCCGGCATCAGGGCGCCTGACGATGCAGCCGATGTTTCGCCCTGGCAGTCAGGCTGAACAGGTCGGTCGTCTGGCGGTCGCCGTGTTCATAGTGCTTGCGCTGCCCGGCCTGCCATTCGGCACATATCTGATCTATCCCTTCGTGATCCTGACAACGTGGTTTCACGAAATGGGGCATGGACTGACGGCTCTGGCGCTGGGGCAACATTTCGATCAGTTGCAGATCTTTGCTGACGGTTCAGGCGTCGCACAAAGCTATCTCGATGCCGATGTTTCCGCCTTTACCCGCGCCGCAATCGCTGCCGGAGGGCCGCTCGCGCCGTGCCTTGCAGGGGCAGCGCTGATTTTGGCAAGCGCCGATGCCCGCTGGTGGCGTCCCACGCTGTATATCGTGTCTGGCGCGATCTTCGCTTCGGTTATCGTCTATGTGCGCTCGCCTGTCGGGTATTTCGTGTTGCCGCTGGTTGGCGCGGCGCTCTCCCTGATCGCGTGGAAAGCGCCAGCCGGCATCGTCCGGTTCACTCTGCAATTTATCGGCGTGCTCGCCGCAATGAGCATGCTGCGTGATTTCAACTATCTCTTCACCGAAGAGGCTGTCATTGGCGGCCAGAGGATGCTTTCCGACACAGGACAGATCGAAGCCGCCTTGTGGCTGCCGCACTGGTTCTGGGCCGCGATCATCCTTGCATTTTCGGCCTTCGTCGTCGGCGCGAGCCTGAAATACGCATTGTCGGAAAGGCGCGGGCAGATACCTCCCACGCGGCCCAAGAACGTGCTTCAGTTCAAGCGGCCAAAGCGCTGAGACTTACGAAAGCACCTTCAGCGTGTTGACACCGCGGGCTTCATCGCCGGTCTCGCCCGAAAGTCCGATGAACAGCGTGTCCACGATCCGTGCGAGCTTTTCTTCGCTCAGCTTGTCACCAAGATAGATCAGAGAATCCGGTATCGTATAGTTCGACACCATCTGATTGATCAGGGACAGTGTTTCATCAATCTCAAGCCCGGCGAAGAAACCGTCAGCCTGCGCCTGCACGATGATTTCACAAAGGTAGTGATCGGCCAGGTCGACATAAGACCGGACCCGCTCGAAATTGGCTGCGCCCATTTCACAAATGATAGTGAAATCTTCGGGGTCCGCTTTAAAGCGGTCGCGATTGTTCACAAAGC
>JAXHVK010000131.1:0-8424 GCA_034211135.1 Pseudomonadota bacterium | reverse complement strand
GTCGCCTACAACACGCTGGAAGGCGGCATGGCACGCATCCCCCCTGCTCTGGAATCGGCGGCGCGCTCCCTTGGCGCAGGACCATCGCGGGTGCTGGCGCGCATCTACATTCCGCTGCTGCGGCCCAGCATCCTTGCCGCTCTTGCCCTTGTCCTGATTGATACGCTGCGCGAATTGCCCGCCACGCTGATCCTGCGCCCGTTCAATCTGGAGACGCTGGCCACGCGCACCTATCGCCTTGCGAGTGATGAACGGCTGGTTGAAGCATCGCTGCCCGCCCTGATCCTGCTTGCCGTGGGATTGATCCCCGTCCTGCTTTTGACCCGCAGCAGGACGAAGGCCGAAAAAGTGTCAGGCTAAATTGTCACTATAGCTTGTCCAATGGACTGATAAGGTTCAGAAGGGCAAACATATGGCACGTTTTCCATTCTCGGCAATCGTCGGTCAGGACGAAATGAAGCAGGCGCTGCTGATCGCAGCGGTTGACCCCTCGATTGGCGGCGTGATGGTCTTCGGCGATCGCGGCACCGGCAAATCCACCGCAGCGCGCGCTTTGGCAAAGCTGCTGCCGCCGATCACTGCCATCGAAAACTGCCCCTATGGCTGCTCCAGGGAGGACAAGGACCGCTATCCCGACGTGTGCGGCACCGGCCCTTTAAGGAAGCGGCCTGTCCCCTTCATCGACATGCCGCTGGGCGCGACAGAGGATCGCGTGATCGGCAGCCTCGATCTGGAACGCGCTTTGCGAGCGGGAGAGAAAGCGTTTGAGCCCGGCCTTCTGGCCAAGGCCAATCGCGGTTTCCTGTATATTGACGAGATCAATCTGCTCGAAGACCATCTGGTTGATCTGCTGCTGGATGTCGCGGCCTCGGGCGAAAACGTGGTCGAACGCGAAGGGTTATCGGTGCGCCATCCGGCCCGTTTTGTCCTGATAGGCAGCGGGAATCCGGAAGAAGGCGAACTGCGTCCGCAATTGCTCGACCGGTTTGGCCTTTCGGTCGAAGTGCGCACCCCTGCCGAAATTGAAACGCGCGTTGAAATCATGCGCCTTGTCGCCGCGCAGGAACGCGATCCGGAAGGCTTCGCTGCGCAATGGGCTGAAGAAGACGACAAGATCCTGAAACAGATCGCGCGCGGTAAGAACCGTCTGGCAAAACTTGAACCGGATGAAGACCTGCTGACCGATGCCGCCCATCTGTGCCTTGCCGTTGGGGCGGACGGTCTGCGCGGCGAGCTCACTCTGATGCGCGCGGCGCGGGCGATGGCGGCGCTGAAAGGTGCAAAATCAGTGCGGCGCGAACATCTGATCGCGATTGCGCCCTCTGCCTTGCGCCACAGGCTGCGGCGCGACGTCCTGGACGAAACAGGCTCCACCACGCGCATTACCCGCGCCATTGACGAGCTGTTCGGGTGACACTCCCGTCAGACAGGGCTGGCATCAGCGCATCTGATCCCGTCCATGATGCCGAAATTGCGGCGCGTCTGTTCTTATCCAGTCTTGCGGGTTTTAAAGGGATGGTGCTGCGCGGTGCCTCTCCCGCGCGTGACGCCATGGTGGCAGCCCTGCAAGACGCCTTGACGCAGGCGGGACAGCCGGTGCGACGGCTCCCCGGTCATGTCGATGATGAACGTCTGCTGGGCGGGATAGATATTGCAGCCAGCCTTTCGTCAGGTCGCAGCGTGCATCAGACCGGCCTGTTGCAGCAATGCGCGGGCGGTGTGCTGATTGTGCCGATGGCGGAGAGGCTTGATCCGGCGGTGTCGGGAAAGCTTGCGCAAGCGCTCGATACAGGGGATGGCCCCGCGCTTGTTTTGCTGGATGACGGGTCGGAGGATGACGACGCGCCGCCGGCAAACCTTCTCGAACGCTGCGCCTTTCACTGTGATCTGAGCACATCACGCAGCCGCTCTGTCAGCGACATGGAAGGCTCAGCCGCGAAACCCTGTGCGCCGCTGGATAGTGAAGCGAGAGAGGCGCTGGCCGGAACGGCGCAGGCGTTGGGAATTGCATCGCTGCGCCCGCTGCTGTTCGCCGCAGATGCTGCACTGGCGCACGCGTTATTGGCGGGGCGCAATCATGCCAGCAAAGAGGATTTGGCCGCCGCCGTGCGGCTGGTGCTCGCCCCGCGGGCAACGCAATTGCCGGATTTTGCGGATACCCCGCCAGAAGACCAGCCGGAACCGCCCCCTCCCCCGCCGGACACAGGCGATCAAAGCGACAGCGAAGACCAGCCTGTACCCGATGGCCCGCTTGAGGAAATGCTGGTGGAGGCTGCGAAGGCCGCCATCCCCGCAGACCTGCTCGCCGCCTTGGCACAAGGCCATGCGCCGCGCCGCGTAACGGGCGGGGGCACGGGCAAACGCCGCAAATCAGGCCTTCGCGGCAAACCGCTTGGCGCGCGGCCCGGAATGCCGCGCGGAGGGATGCGGCTTGCTCTGATCGACACATTGCGCGCCGCTGTACCGTGGCAGGAAGTGCGCCGCCGCGAGGCCAATGTCGGCGATGATGCTCCGATCCAGATGCGCAAAAGTGATCTGCGTATCCGCCGGTTCGAGGACAAGGCTGCGCGCGTCACGATCTTCGCAGTCGATGCCTCCGGCTCTGCCGCTGCCGCCCGTCTGGCAGAGGCAAAGGGCGCGGTCGAACTGATGCTGGCGCAGGCCTATGTCACCCGCAGCGAAGTCGCACTGGTCGCGTTTCGCGGGGAGCAGGCAGAAACACTTCTGCCGCCAACCCGCTCCCTTACCCGCGCCCGCCGCGCCTTGAGCGAATTGCCCGGAGGCGGCGGCACACCGCTGGCGATGGGTCTGGACGAAGCACGCGCCTGTGCCGATGCCGCAGCGCAAAAGGGGCGCACGCCCAGCCTCGTCATCCTGACCGACGGGCGAGCCAACCTGACCCGCACAGGAGAGCCCGGGCGCAAGCAGGCAGGCGAAGACGCAATTGCTTCGGCAAAAGCGATTGCAAGAGCAGGCTATGATGCGCTGGTGATCGACATTTCCGCCCGCGCCTGTCCCGAAGGCGCCGCACTGGCGCAGGCGATGAATGCGCGCTTCCTCGCCCTGCCCCGCGCCGATGCCCGCCAGATCCACAGCGCGATAGAAGCCGTGCAGCCAGCAGGCAGAGCCGCCGCATGAGCCGCGCTCTCGACTGGGACACGGACGGCCGCATCTGGCCCCACCGCGACGCCAGCCGGTTTGCGAATGCAGGCCGCGCGCGCTGGCACGTGCAGCAAATGGGCACAAATGGTGCGCCTCAGGCTCTGCTGCTGCACGGCACGGGAGCCTCCGTCCATTCATGGCGCGGGCTTATGCCGATACTGGCCGATCATTTTGATGTGACGGCCATGGACCTGCCGCGCCACGCCTTCACCATCGGGCACCCGCCAGAGGCCATGTCGCTGCCCGCCATGGCGCGCGAAATCGCGCAGCTTGTCGATCATCTCGAACTCAAGCCCGCCATCATCATCGGCCATTCCGCAGGCGCGGCGCTGGCGCTGCAACTGGCGCTGGACCACGAATATCGCGGTCCGGTAGTGGGGCTGAATTCTGCGCTACGGCCCTTCCCCGGCCCCGCAGCCGAGATTTTCCCTGCCATTGCAAAGCTGCTGTTCGTTAACCCGCTGGTCCCGCGCATCTTTTCCGGCATGGCGACCTTTCGCGGGGAGGCAAAGCGGTTCCTCTACCGCTCCACCCACTCGCAAATCGACCAGCAAGGCCTTGCCTGTTACGAAGCGCTATTGGGCAATCCGCGCCACACGAAAGGCGCGCTGGCGATGATGGCGAACTGGGATTTGCCGACCCTGCGCCGCCGGATGGCGGAAATCGCCAACCCCGTTCAGCTGGTCCATTCCGATGATGATGCCGCGATCCCGCTGGACTGGGCGAGAGAGGCGCATGAATGGCTGCCGACCAGCGATCTCGCCGTGCTGAAAGGTCTGGGCCACCTTGCTCACGAAGAAGCGCCCGATCGTGTCGTTGAACACATCCTGCGCTTTGCGCGCGATCATGCTATTGCCGAGGTGTCCTGACACCACGATCACGGAGCAATTCGCCGCATGGATTTCGGCTGGATAGAGATCATTTTCTTCTACGGCTTCGCGCTGGCCTTTGGCGCGTGGCAGTATATCTCGACCGACCGCAGCCTGAAGAAAGACCGTGCGCAGAGGCTGGAACGCGAGGCACGCGAGGCAGCGGAGCGGGAGAAGGAGGACGGCGAATAGCGGGGTTCAACACCACCAAGGGAACAATCGACTTGTGATTGTCCGCGTGCATCGTGCCGCTCTCAGACTCGACAACCCGGCCAGGTTGGACAAAGGTGCTAGTCAGATGACATCCACTGGCAGCTATTTCATCCTTCGGCACATCAATTCGGAGTAACCATGTCATGAAAGCACATCTTCCACTCGCAGCCATCTTGCTCGCAACAGCCGCCTGTTCGCAGGGAAGCCAGACTTCGGAAGCCGAGACGGCCACTGCCGATACGAGCGCCAATGCCGATGCCGTGGAGATTGCTTTGGTCGATCCGCTCGACAGCACAACCAATGAATACTGCCTGGATATTGCGGGCGGTCGTGAAAACGTTGATCCAGCCAACGGACTGCAAGGGCACACCTGTTACAGCTATACAGGCAGTCTAGGCAGCGATCAGATATTCGATGCCAGCCGTATCGCAGACGGTCTTCTGGTTATGCCTGAATATGACGTTTGCGTATCAGTGTCGGGAACGGACATTTCGCTGGCGCAATGCGATGAAAACGAAGCGCAGAAGATCAGCTTTGAAGAAGATGGCACCATCCGGCCCGCTGCCACGCCCGATATGTGCTTTACCCTCGCCACAGATACACGCTCAGGCAAAAGCGATATTCACCAGATCAAGGCACTTACGGTGGAAAGCTGCTCTGACGATAGCGCGGAGCGGCAAACGTGGCGGACCCGCAATAGCGACGACACTCCGAGCTAAGCGACCTCGACAGAACGGCCCACCGATCAGGCGTCTGGCGCGGTCGCAATTGCGTGAGGTTCCTTGCGCACAGCTCTCACTGGCTGGCCAGCATGTGCTATCCCGCTACCCCTTCGCCCGAGGCATACGGTACGGGAGCATGAACTGCACCAGGGTCGCAGCGAAGCGTCGCATGTCGAGGCTTTCCTGAACGGCGACGACCTTTTCGCCATACAGCTTCGATGCCAGCTCTGAACGGGCATAGAAGGGCGTATCCTCCCATGTGCGCCGAACCTTGGCAAAGCCGATTTCGGAACGGGTGGACCGGTCTATGCGCCAACGGCTTTTGGGCAGAGCCGCGATGGGCGGCAGGTCCACTTCGTCGGGAAAGCCGCTTTGGTCAAAACGGATTGCGCTGGCAAAGAGCGAACCGTCGCTGCGTTCCCCTTCATAACAGACAACCGCGCCATCGCGCATGTGCGCGCGCGACCAGTGCCAGATGCGAAAGCCGTCTTCCAACGGCTCGCAGCCGCGATTGTGATCGAAATAGCCTTTGCCCGACCATGACAGGCCCGGCTCTTCCATCTCCACTTCGATCCGGGCGCGCGGGGCCATGCAGTGCCAGATATGGCTTTCATTGCCATCCAGCGCGAACGATGCGGGGTTGAGCGCCTCCGGCTTGACCCGAACCTTGCCCCGCACAGGGCGGTGGATAGGGTTGAACAGGCGCGTATCGCGTTCCTCGATCGTGATCTCCAGCGTATCGCCATCCCATTCGATATGGCTGGGCCCGATAGTGATTTCGTGCCGCCCGCGCGTCACCGCATCGCGTCCGCGCTCTGTCATGACCCAGCGCGATTTGGGACCGTACAGCGCGACATTCAGGCAGGAATGATCCAGCGGATCACCGCGCCCTGAACGTTTGTAATAAGGGGAAAAAACACTGCCCAGAAAGGCGATGATCGTCAGGCCGTGCTGCCCGTCTTCGCTGATTGCGTCGATATACCACCAGGAATATCCACCGGGTGGAACCGGCGCGTCGAAGCGAGGTCCGCGTGGATCACTTTCGCTGCCAATTGCCCGGACAAGGCGGCCATAGGGACGCCCGCTGCCGGATGGGTCGCCCCGCCCGCGCAATACAGGCCCTGAATCTTCGTACGTGGCCCCTGCCGCAGGAAAGAGGCCGCCCAGCCGTGAGACGCTCTGCCATAAAGGGCGCCGCCGGTCGCCGGGAACATCCGTTCCCATTCCTGCGGGGTTGCAAGGTGGTGCGGCATCGGGTCTTCCAACTCCAGCCCGCATCGCAGCAGCGTCTTCCTCATGGCGGTATTGCATTGCTCGATCTCCTCTGGAGTGGTTTCGCGGGAATCCCCGAAAGGCGGGGCGTTGACGATTATCTGGATGCGCTCGCGATTGGTCTGGGTGATCTCATGCGTGCCCTGCGCGTTGGCTGTGCGATCCATCGCGCACAGGTAAACGGTTGGATCCGAGGGTGATCGGCCATTGCTGATCTCTTTAAATTCGCGGGCATAGTCAGGCGAAAAGAAGACGTTGTGGTGTTGCAGATCGAAACCCGAAGTCTTCGCATTGGCGAACCAGACAAATGCGGAAAGTGATCTCTTGGGATCCGGCATTCGCGCAACTGACCGCTTCGCCCCCTCGCCAAAGCGCCCGTTGGCAATGGCGGCAGGATCGGCATTGGAAATGACAGTGTCCGCCGCGATCTGCTCCCCATTGGTCAGACGGACCCCGCTGACCTTGCGCCCGCTCGTCAGGATCTGTGCGACCTGCGATTTCGTCCTGATCTGCGCCCCATTGCTTTGCGCCACATGCGCAAGCGCGCGGGCCAATGCGTGGATGCCGCCATCGATCAGCCAGACGCCCTTCGCCTCCGTATGCGCGATCAGCATCAACGTCGCCGGTGCGCGGAACGGATCAGAGCCGCAATAGGTGGAATAGCGGCCGAACATTTGCTGCAATCGGGGATCGGTGAAGTGTCCTCCCAATGCCTTCCAGAAATTGTCAAACGGGCGCATCGCCAGCGCATCGCCAATGCGCCACGGGCCGATGCGCCACATCATGGGGAAAGGCGTGGAGGCGCTGTCACCCCTCAGGAAGGGCTCATCCAGAACCTCGTAAATCCGCTTTGCCTCTGTGCGAAAGGCGCGATAGGCGGCCGCTTCGCTGGGGCCTGAGAACGCGCCAATGGCATCTTCGCTGCGCTCCGGATCGGCATAGAGATCGAGGTGCCCCGTCTCGTCCCATGCGTGGCGCGCGATGACTTCTGCACGGTGGACGGTGATGTGATCATCAAGCGCTGTGCCGCATTCGGCAAAAACTTCGTCGAACACCTCGCGCATGGTGAAAACAGTCGGCCCGCCTGCGACCGGAACGCCATCCACCATCACTTCGCGCGCCTTGCCGCCGATTGCCTTCTCTTTCTCAAGAAGAGTGACGCGGTGCCCGCGCGCAGAAAGGAGTGCGGCGCTTACAAGCCCGCCAATTCCACCTCCAATAATCGCGATATGTCCGGTCACACCTGCTCCCAAGACTCGGCTGCGAAGGACATTATTATTGACCTTGACGCCGCATCTGTCCAATTATTTGGACGTTATAAGTGTCAAATAATTTTGGATCGAGGCTGCGATTGGGATCACATAGGCCTTCAGAGCACACGCGAATGGACCGCTGGCGGATCGCATGGACTGCGCGCCGCAACGCTGTGTTCGGGACACCGCAATTCCAGTACTGGTGCGCGCGCCTGCCCTTCATCCGCTCGGTAGCAAAGACACGGGCGACGCAGATGATGGATCACATTGTCGGCTTTACCTACAGCCAGGTCTTGAAAGCGGTGGTCGAACTCGACCTGCTTCGCCTGCTTGCCGATGGTCCCGTCAGCGCTGAGACTATCGCTGATCAAACGGGGCTGAGCCATGACGCGGCGCTGTGCCTGCTGCGCGCCGCCCGCGCGCTGGACCTTGCTGAAGAACCGGTGCCCGATGGCTGGATGCTTGGGCAGCAAGGCGCGGTTCTGGTCGCAGACGAAGGCACACAGGCGATGATCCTGCACCACCGGCTGCTCTATAGCGATCTCGCCGATCCGGTAGAGATATTGCGCAAGGACCGGCGCGAGGCGACACAGCTTTCGCAATACTGGTCTTATGCGGGTGCCCTGCATGGGGCTGCGGAAAGAGGGGCCGAAACCGACGAATATTCCCGCCTGATGGCCGCATCGCAGCGATATATTGTACATTGCAAGAAAAATGAAACAGTATTTCAGTTTCAATTTGAATAATAATTCAATACAGAACTCTCTAACCACAGAAACAAATCGATTTCCAGCAAATGGTGGCATCATTGCAGTCAAAGACAGAATTCATTTCATCGCAGGAGTCACGAATAATAAACACATGTTATTAGATCCAAATTCGGTTCAATTCAATGTGCATCAGCTGTTTATGTGCCATCAAAGGAGATATTAT
>JAXHVK010000130.1:0-8457 GCA_034211135.1 Pseudomonadota bacterium | reverse complement strand
AGAACCATCGCTTTCGCTTTGCCGCTCATATTGCTTGGCGCACCGGCAAACGCCGAAGTGCCCGGCCCTGTTCAGGCGATGATCGACGCCGCGATTGCGACCGGCGATGAAGCCAAAGTGCGCACAGTCATAGAGCTCGCCAAGGCAACCAATCCTGACGATGCCGCGCAGCTTGATGCCACGCTAAAGGCATTTGAAACCGATCTTGCCGCCAAGAAAGCGGCCGAAGCCGAGGCAAAGGAACAGGAAATCCGCAATGCCGGTTTCTTCGAAGGCTGGTCGGGCAAGGGCGAGCTTGGCGCGTTCAACTCGACAGGCAATGCCGAAAACACCGGCGTTACCGCTGCGCTGGGCCTGACAAAAGATGGCATCAACTGGCGGCACAAACTTTCAGGCCGCGCCGATTATCAGGAAGCAAACGGCGTCACCACGCGCGAACAATTCCTCGCCGCCTATGAGCTGAACTACAAATTCAACGACCGCTTATATGCATACGGCCTTGCCCAGTACGAACGTGATCGTTTCCAAGGCTTCTCCGCACGCTATTCCGCGTCTGGCGGCCTTGGCTACGATGTGCTTGTTGATGGCCCTACTCTATCGGTAAAGGCTGGCCCTGCATGGCGCCGGACTGAGCTGACCAACGGGACGTCGACAAGCAATCTGGCAGGCCTTGGCGCGCTGGATTTCGACTGGGATCTGTCTGACAATATCACTTTCACACAGGACGCCACTGCGCTGGTCCAAAGCGGGTCCAGCACATTTGTTTCCGACACAGGCCTCCAGGCCTCGATTTCGGACGCGCTTTCCGTGCGGCTTTCCTACACGGTTGAACACGATACCGACCCGCCGCTGGGATCAGTCAAGACCGACACGCTCAGCCGCGTGACGATCATTTACGATTTCTAACGCTTGCTGGCGAACCAGATCGTGTGACGCGGCCCTTTATTATTGGGCCGCGCACGCACTTCGCGCACTTCAACGGCGAAGCCTGCGTCTTTCAGACGCCGGGTGAAGCTGTGATCCGGCGCGGCCGACCAGACAGCCAGTATGCCATCGCGGTTTAGCGCCTCGCGCGCTTTGGCAAGGCCGGTGCGGGTGTAAAGACGATCGTTCGCGTCGCGCACGATGCCGTCCGGCCCGTTATCGACATCCAGCAGGATAGCGTCGTAGCGTTTGCCCTGCCCCGCTTCGTCAATCAGGTCAGCCACATCGCGCAGTTCCACCACGCCGCGCTTGTCGGACAGCGTATCGCCGGTAAGCTGCGACAAAGGGCCTTTCGCCCAGTCGAGGATTTCCGGCACGATCTCCGAAACGATCACCTGCCCCTGCGCCGGAATGCGTTCCAACGCGGCGCGGAAGGTAAAGCCCATGCCGTATCCGCCAATCAGGACACGCGGTGCCTTCGCTTTCAATTGTTCCAGCGTCAGAACCGCAAGCTGCTCTTCCGAATACTGCATGCGCGTGCCCATCAGTTCATCACGGCCAAGCATGATGATGAAATCGCGGCCGTGGCTGACAAGGGTGAGCGTGTCGCCGCCGGGTATCTGGGCGGTAGCTAGTGTTTCGCGGGGAAGCATGCGGGTAATCTCCAAATGAAAAAGGCCGCGAGGCGAACCCGCGGCCTTTCTCTATTCCATCGAAGAAGGATTTAGTCCTTTAGGAAGTCGGGCATGGATGCCGGGCCGTCATTACCGCCTTGATCGCCGCCGCCATCGCGTCCACCGCGACCACGACCGCCACCGCCGCCACGACGACGATCGCCACCGCGACCTCCGGCTTTCTTTTCGCCACGCGGTTCACGCGGCGGGCGGGTGTCTTCCAGCTCTTCACCGGTTTCCTGATCGACAACACGCATCGACAGGCGGACCTTGCCGCGATTGTCGATTTCGAGGACCTTCACCTTCACTTCATCGCCTTCGCTGACGACGTCGGTGACTTTCTCGACACGCTCGTTCTTCATCTCGGAGACGTGGACCAGACCGTCCTTGCCACCCATGAAGTTCACAAACGCGCCAAAGTCGACGATGTTGACGACCTTTCCGGTGTAGATCTTGCCGACTTCGGCTTCTTCAACGATGCCTTCGATCCACTTCTTCGCGGCTTCGATTTCCTCGGCATTGGAAGACGAAATCTTGATCGTGCCTTCATCGTCGATGTCGACCTTCGCACCGGTTTCGGCAACGATCTCGCGGATGACCTTGCCGCCTGTGCCGATGACGTCGCGGATCTTCGACTTGTCGATCTGCATCGTCTCGATACGCGGAGCGTGCTTCGAAACTTCGGTGCGGGCACCAGTCAGCGCCTTGGCCATTTCGCCCAAGATGTGTGCACGGCCGGCTTTCGCCTGCTCCAGCGCTTTTTCCATGATTTCCTTGGTGATGCCGGCAACCTTGATGTCCATCTGAAGGCTGGTGATGCCTTCTTCCGAACCGGCCACCTTGAAGTCCATGTCGCCAAGGTGATCTTCGTCGCCCAGAATATCGGAAAGAACGGCGAAGTCCTCACCTTCAAGGATAAGGCCCATGGCGATACCCGAAACCGGACGTGCCAGCGGAACACCGGCATCCATCATCGACAACGCACCGCCACAGACAGTCGCCATCGAAGACGAACCGTTGGATTCGGTAATGTCGGACAGAACACGGATCGTGTACGGGAAGTCCTCAACCGTAGGCAGAACCGGACGAAGCGCGCGGAAGGCGAGCTTGCCGTGGCCGGTTTCGCGGCGGCTGGTAAAGCCGAAACGGCCAACTTCACCGACCGAGTATGGCGGGAAGTTATAGTGCAGCATGAAGTTGCTGTAGCTGAGCCCTTCCAGACCATCGATCATCTGCTCGGCGTCCTTGGTGCCAAGCGTGGTGGTGCAGATTGCCTGCGTTTCACCGCGGGTGAACAGCGCCGAGCCGTGGGTACGCGGCAGCAGGCCGACCATGGCTTCGATCGGGCGAACCTGATCGAGCTTACGGCCATCAATACGCGTGCCGTCCTGGATGATAGCGCCACGAACGATCTCTGCCTCAAGCTTTTTCACCGCCTTGTTGGCGACGAGCTGCGTCTGCGGTTCTTCTTCGGCGAATGCTTCTTTCGCCTTCGTGCGCGCTTCGTTCAGTGCGTCAGAACGGGCCGACTTGTCGGTCAGCTTGTAAGCGGCAGCAATATCATCACCAACAAGACCGCGAAGCTTCTCTTTGATTTCGGCGGTGTTGTCCGTGGTGTCGATTTCCCACGGATCCTTGGCAGCCTTTTCTGCCAGTTCGATGATCGCACCGATGACCTTGCGGCTTTCTTCGTGCGCGAACATGACTGCGCCAAGCATCTGCTCTTCGGTCAGTTCCTTCGCTTCGGACTCGACCATCATCACCGCGTCCTGCGTCGCCGCAACCACGAGGTCGAGACGGCCATCTTCACCCAAAGCATCTGCAACGGTCGGGTTTAGGACATATTCGCCATCATTGGTGAAACCGACGCGTGCTGCGCCGATCGGGCCCATGAACGGAACGCCCGAAATGGTCAGAGCAGCCGACGCTGCGATCATCGCAACGATATCGGGCTCTGTTTCGCCATCATAGGAAAGGACCTGTGCGATGACATTGATTTCGTTGTAGAAGCCTTCCGGGAACAACGGACGAACCGGACGGTCGATCAGGCGGCTGGTCAGCGTTTCTTTTTCAGTAGCGCGGCCTTCGCGCTTGAAGAAGCCGCCTGGGATACGGCCAGCAGCGGAGAATTTCTCTTGGTAGTGAACGGTCAGCGGGAAGAAGTCCTGGCCTTCCTTCACCGATTTGGCGGCGGTCACGGCGCAAAGCACCACGGTTTCGCCATAAGTGGCCAGAACAGCACCATCAGCCTGACGGGCAATACGGCCGGTTTCCAGAGTGAGGGTCTTTCCGCCCCACTCCAGCGATACGGTTTTCGTGTCGAACATTGATTTTCCTTAATGACCCGCGCGGCCTTATTGCGCGCACGGGGCCTACAGTATCCGGGTGTACCGTCCCGGTCCGGTCTGGGGCTTGGTAACATACCCCAAGGCTGGACCACCGAATTGCGGTCCGTGCCCCTTAGTCAAAGGCAAGGCATAACAGCCTTGCCCACATGCAAGAAGCGGCCCGCATCGGGGCCGCTTCCAAAACTCTCACTTACGCAGACCCAGCTTCTGGATCAGGGCGTTGTACCGCTCGACATCTTTCTTCTTGAGATAGGCGAGCAGATTGCGACGCTTGTTGACCATCATCAGAAGGCCACGACGCGAATGGTTATCTTTGTGGTTGGCCTTGAAGTGCTCTGTGAGGTTGCGGATACGCTCGGTGAGGATCGCTACCTGCACTTCCGGAGAACCGGTGTCGCCCTGTTCCTGGGCGTTGTCTTTGATGATTTCTGCTTTGCGTTCGGGTGATACCGACATGTCTTTTCTCTCTTACTCAGCGACATCGGGTAGGTTGAAGCCCCTGACAACTTTCGCCGTCCCATCCGTGATTTCCACCAACGCCACCGGAACATCGTCCAGCATCGCGCAATAGAGCCCGGATGATTGGGGCAATCCAGACAAGACCCGGCCCTGTCGGACCGCCTGCGCGTCTGTCTGGGAGAGGGAAAGGGCCGGGATGTCGTCCAGCCCTGCCTCCAACGGCAGGAGTAGGTCATTAAGTTGCGCGCCATTAGCGATTTCGTTCAACTTGTCCAGCGAAATCGCGTTCGCTTCAGCGAATGGCCCTGCCTTTGCACGCCTTAAGTAAGTGACGTGTCCGCAGCTTCCAAGAGCACGCGCGATATCCCGTGCAAGGCTGCGGATATAAGTGCCCTTGGAAACATGCGCTCGCAGGATCAGATCGCCCGCATCATCGCTACCTGCGATTGTCAGGGAATGGATAGTGACCGAGCGGGTCTTCATTTTCACGTCCTGCCCTGCACGCGCCAGATCATAGGCACGCTTCCCATCAATCTTGAGCGCAGAATAGGCGGGCGGCACTTGATCAATCAGCCCGGTAAATTGCGGCAGTATCGCGATCACGTCGTCTTCTGACGGGCGCACATCGCTGCAATCAACAATCTCGCCTTCGGTGTCGAGGGTGTCAGTCTCCTCGCCAAAACGGATCGTGAAATCGTAAATCTTGCTTGCATCGAGCATCCGACCCGCAAGCTTTGTCGCCTCTCCCAGCGCGATGGGAAGCACACCTTCGGCCAGCGGATCGAGCGTACCGCCATGCCCTACCTTGGTTTTGGCATATCCGCCTTCTCGAAGGTTTCGCTTCACAGCGCCCACGGCCTGCGTTGAGCCAAGCCCGCGCGGCTTGTCCAAAATGATCCATCCGTGCGGAGGCGGTTTGAGTTCGCTCATGACGGGTGCGCTAGTAGGTCTGTCAGGATCGCTCAAGTGCCAGCTGCTCCATGCGCCATTGCGCCGGGAGATATGGCCATGCATGTGCTATTTGGGCCGAGTAGAGGCCAATGATCACGTGATATTCATACTGGGGACGTAGTTTTTGGTCAATCCGAGGTGTTCTGACTGGTCAAACCCACGCGACTGCGCCAATAGTTTCCGGATGGAACACAGCTTTGATCTCCTGATTGTTGGCGGCGGTATTAATGGCGCCGGAATTGCCCGTGATGCTGCCGGACGGGGCCTGAACGTCTGCCTCGTCGAGAAAGACGACCTTGCCCAGGCGACATCCAGCGCATCGACCAAACTGGTTCACGGGGGCCTGCGCTATCTGGAGCATCTCGAATTCCGGCTCGTGCGGGAAAGCCTGATTGAGCGTGAACGGCTTTTGAAGATTGCGCCGCACATCATCTGGCCGCTGCGATTTGTGCTGCCGCATGATGAGGGGCTGCGTCCCAAATGGATGCTGCGCCTGGGGCTTTTCATGTACGATAATCTGGGTGGCCGAAAAATCCTCCCACCTACCAAGACCGTCGATCTGCGGTCACCGCCGCACGGCGATGTTCTGGAAGACCGGTTGACGCACGGCTTCGAATATTCCGATTGCTGGGTCGAGGATTCCCGCCTCGTTGTCCTAAACGCAATGGATGCGAAAGAGCGCGGGGCCGATATTCGCACTCGCACACGCTGCACAAAGCTTGACCGGCACAAGGATGTCTGGATCGCGACGCTGGAAGCCGCAGACGGCTCCGAAGAACGCGTGATTGCGAAATCTGTGGTCAACGCCGCCGGGCCGTGGGTCGATGATGTGCTTGGCCGCGCCCTGCCCGGTGAAGAACACGCCAATCTGCGACTTGTCAAAGGAAGCCACCTGATCTTCCCGCGCCTGTTCGAAGGGGATCATTGCTACATCTTCCAGAACAAGGATGACCGCATCATCTTTGCGATCCCCTATGAACGGGATTTCACGCTGGTTGGCACGACGGATCAAAGCTTTGAAGGCGATCCGTCGGGCATAGATATCAGCCCTGAGGAATCGGAATATATCTGCAATGCCGCGAATGAATATCTCGCCACGGACATAACACCCGCAGATGCCGTCGCCAGCTATGCCGGTGTGCGCCCGCTGTACGAAAATAACGCTGCGTCGAATTCAACTGTTACGCGCGATTATCAGTTCGAACTAGACAGTGGAGAGAACGGGGACGGCCCGACGATTCTGTCCATCTTCGGCGGGAAAATTACGACCTATCGCAAGCTGGCAGAACACGCACTTGAGAAATTGCCGAACACCCGCGGTCGCCCCTGGACAGCAGAGGAAGACTTGCCCGGCGGAGAAATCGACCCGCTTGAATTCGATGCTTTCGTAAAGCGCATGCAGGACCGCTATGCCTTTCTTGAGCCGTCGACCATTCTGCGCCTTGCCCGCGCCTATGGCACGCGAATGGAGGCATTCCTCAAAGGCACAAGAGGCATCAATGATTTGGGCGCGCATCTAGGCGGCGATGTGTACGCGGCAGAGCTGCGCTACCTTGTCGAACATGAATTTGCGAAATCGGCTGACGATGTGCTGAAACGCCGCTCAAAGCTTTACCTGCACCTCGATCAGGAAAATCAGGCGAAGGTCCATCAGTGGTTTGAAACCGAGCTGGGCTGAACGCCTACAGTCCGCTGATAAAACTGGCCAAGGCCAGATAGTGATCCAGCGCCCATTGCAATGGCGCGCCAATCACCGTTGCCAGCCAGCCGGTTCCGAAGACCCAGCTGAAAGCGACGACGCCCAAAATCAAAACCATGCCCAATTGCTGGATGCGCTGCCAATGCACACGCAAACGGTCGGGCAGCAACCCGCCCACAATATGGGAGCCGTCGAATGGCGGGATGGGCAACAGGTTGAACAGGCCTAGGAACAGGTTGATAAGGATAAAGACATAAAGGCCGCTCGCCAGCGCAAGAGGCTGTCCCTGTGCGTCAAGCACGAACAGCAGCGAGCTCGACGCGAAATCCACTTGAGCGCCAGCGCTCCATGAAAGACCAAGGCCGATGGCACCCAGCCCTGCGAGCACGAAATTGCTCAACGGGCCAGCCGCAGCCACCGCCATCATACCGTAACGCGGGTTGGAAAGCCGCCGCTGGTTGACCGGCACCGGCTTTGCCCAACCGAACACCGGCCCGCCGACTAGCGCGAGAAAGCCCGGCACCATCAAAGTGCCCACAGGACTGACATGCTTGATCGGATTAAGCGTAAGCCGCCCGCGATCACTGGCCGTCGGATCGCCCAACGCCTTTGCGGCATAACCATGAGCGACTTCGTGAAAGACAATCGCGATAACGAGGCTGGGAACAAGGATCGCGATTGTGATGAGAATATCAGGCATAAACCCAATATAGGTATGCGCAGCCGGCTTCGCTATTGCGCGGCTGTCAGATCACCTTCGAGCGCGGCGCTGAAATGCTTGCGGCACAGGGCGACATAACGATCATTGCCGCCAATCTCCGTCTGCGCGCCTTCGCTGACAGGCCGACCATCTTCCGTCACGCGCAAATTCATCGTGGCTTTGCGCCCGCAATGACAGACTGCTTTCAATTCAACCAAAGCGTCCGCCACACCCAGCAAAGCGGCTGATCCGGGAAACAGCTCGCCAAGGAAATCAGTGCGAAGGCCGTAACACAGCACGGGAATGCCGCTGACATCGGCCAGACGCGCCAGTTGCCAGACCTGTTCCTTTGTCAGGAACTGGGCTTCGTCGACAAGCACGCAATCAAGCGGCGTGTGTGCATGGACAGCGCCAACCGCTTCGCACAGATCCGTTTCCCGCTCATAAAGATGCGCCTTTGCCTCCAGCCCGATCCGGCTTCGCACCATCCCTTCACTGCGTGTGTCTATCGCCGCCGTCCACACCATGGTGCGCATTCCACGCTCGCGATAGTTGAAATCCGCCTGCAAAAGGCTGGAGGATTTACCGGCATTCATGCTGGCATAGTAGAAATAGAGCTTGGCCATAGACGTAAAGCCTAGCGCGAGCGCGGCCCGATTGTCGAAATCACGCTGCCCACAGGCTGTGGGTTAATCCCTGTGA
>JAXHVK010000129.1:0-8497 GCA_034211135.1 Pseudomonadota bacterium | reverse complement strand
AGCGAAAGCTGCCGATTATCGGCAAGGTTTCGATGGACATGATCATCGTCGATCTGGAAATGGCGCCGGAACTGGGGGCGGCAGACTGGCTGGATGTACCGTTTTATCTGCCTGATGCTGCGCAGCAAAGCACTCTATCTCAATACGAATTGCTAACAACACTGGGTCATCGTTTTCGCACTGCATGACAAGATATTGCACTGCACATTGTGCAAGTGCTAATGTCTCGAAAACGTCGCAATGGGATTGAGAGTATGGCCAAGAAGAACACCGCTGCTGGTGAAGCAGCCTCGGGCGCTATTATTATCAAGAAATATGCTAACCGCAGGCTCTATAATACCAGTTCGTCGAGCTACATTACCCTAGAAGATCTTGCGGGCATGGTGCGCGAGAATGTGGATTTTCAAGTGCTTGATGCCAAATCCGGCGATGACATCACCCACCAGATACTGACGCAGATCATCATGGATGAAGAAGCGAATGGCGGACAGATGCTGCCCGTTAGCTTCCTGCGCCAGCTTATCGGAATGTACGGCAATTCAATGCAGTCGGTGATGCCGTCCTATCTTGAAGCCAGCATGACGAATTTTCGCCAGAATCAGGCCAACATTCGTGACGCGTTTGAAAAGGGCTGGTCTTCGGGTCCGCTTGCGGCGATTCACGAAACCAATATGGCGCTGATGCGGGCTGCGGCAGACACGCTGCTTCCAGGCGCTACGCCCAAGAGAACCACCCGCGTGCAGCAGCCCAGCAACGATACAGCGCAGGAAGAGACTTCGCAAAGCGAGATCAACGCGCTGAAAGAGCAAATGGCGATGATGCAAAAGAAGCTGGACGAATTGGGCAAATAGCTCGAAAGGGCCAGCCAATCCGCCGGTGCGTTCGGGATCGCGTACTGCAACAAAAACATAAAATTCAGGAACAACAATCTCTGTGTCGAACATCCGCCACGCGCTGAATACGAAGCGCGCCGACGATTTTGCCAAATGGTATCAGGAAGTCATCTCCGCCGCTGATCTCGCCGAAGAGTCCGGCGTGCGCGGCTGCATGGTGATCAAGCCTTGGGGCTATGGCATTTGGGAGCGCGTACAACGCTTGATGGATGATCGGATCAAGGCTGCCGGTGTTCAGAACACCTACTTCCCGCTCTTTATCCCTCTGGCCAACTTCGAACGGGAAGCAGAGCATGTCGAAGGTTTCGCCAAAGAGATGGCAGTCGTAACCCATCACCGTTTGATTGCAGATGAGAAGGGCGGCTTGATTCCGGACCCCGAAGCCAAGCTGGAAGAACCGCTTGTCGTTCGGCCCACGTCAGAGACTATTATCGGCGATGCAATGGCTCGCTGGGTGCAAAGCTGGCGTGATCTCCCGTTGATGTTGAACCAGTGGGGCAATGTTGTCCGCTGGGAAATGCGGACCCGCATGTTCCTTCGCACAAGCGAGTTTCTCTGGCAGGAGGGGCACACTGCACACCTCAACCGTGAAGATGCCCTGAGCGAAACACACCGCGCGCTGGAAATGTACCGCGCCTGCGCCGAGGAAGATCTGGCACTTCCCGTGGTCGCAGGTGAAAAGCCGGAAAATGAGCGCTTTCCCGGCGCTGTTGAAACCTGGTCGATCGAAGCGATGATGCAGGATGGAAAGGCGCTTCAGGCCGGTACTTCGCACTATCTTGGTACAAATTTCGCACAGGCTGCGGGCATCCAGTATCAGGATCGTGAAGGCACGCAACAACACTGCCATACTACCAGTTGGGGTGTTTCTACCCGCATGATCGGGGGCGTTATCATGACGCATGGTGATGATGACGGACTTCGCGTTCCGCCACGCATCGCTCCACATCAGATCGTTATTCTGCCCATGCTGCGCGAAAAGCCCGAGGATGAAGCGCTGCTAGCCTATTGCGAGAGTATCCGCAGCGAACTGGCAAATCAGGTTTGCATGGGAGAGCCTGTGCGCGTTCTGCTTGATAAGTCAGCTGGCAAGGCATCTGCAAAGCGTTGGGACTGGGTGCGAAAAGGCGCGCCAATCATCATCGAGGTCGGCCCGCGCGATATGGAAAATGCCAAGGTCGCGATGATCCGCCGTGACAAGCTATGGAATGCGGAAACAGGCAAGCTTGCAAACAGCTTCCCTGAGAAAGCGCACTTCATTGCAGATGCAGTTTCAACGCTGGAAGACATTCAGAGCGCGCTTTTCGCGGAGGCGGCCAAACGTCGCGATGAAAACATCACGCGCGGTGTCGATAATTGGGATCATGTCACCAAACACTTCAAGGAAAGCGGAAAATACCCCGGTTGGGTCGAGGTGGAGTGGTCGAAACCCACTGGCGATGCTTTGAAAAAAGTCGTGGAGCAGCTGAAGGGCTTGCAACTGACAATCCGCAACGTCCCTCGCGAGGCTGCGCCCGCAACGGGAAGGTGCATTTTTACCGGCGAGCCCGCTGTTGAACGCATCCTTATTGCGCGCGCCTATTGATCTGTATGATGGGTGCGGACACTGTGCGCTTTATGATCAAGCGCTTTCTAGTGTCCGCAGCTGTTCTTGGCTCAATACTATCCGTCTCAGCCGCGGCGGAAAATACCCCTGAAGAGGCAGGCGACCCAGGGGAAGTAGTTTCCGAAGCGCGTTTGCGCGCCGACATGGACACGATTGTCGGCTTCGGCACGCGCCACACATTGTCTTCCCAAACCGATCCCGACAGAGGCGTTGGAGCTGCTGTAAATTGGGCACTTGATGAGTTTGGCCGCATCAGCGACGCATTTGGTGATTGCCTTGAGGTGGTTTCCCCCAGTCGCATCGTCACCGCTGATCGCATTCCTCAGCCAACTCTCGTCCGTAACGCGGTGGCTATCCAGCGCGGAACCGAGCGTCCTGATGAGATCATTATCGTACAGGCGCACTATGATTCCCGAGTCAGCAATGCCTTGAACGCTGCTGCTGATGCGCCGGGCGCGAATGACGATGGCTCCGGCAGCGTGATGGTGCTGGAGGCGGCACGCATTCTGTCGCAGCGCGAATACCCCTCGACCATCGTCTATGCACTGCTGACAGGGGAGGAGCAGGGTCTTTTCGGGGCGCGCATTCTGGCTGATTGGGTGGAAGAGCAGGGCTACACTGTGAAGGCCGTGCTCAATAATGACATGATCGGCAATTCCTGTGGGTCAGACGGGTTCTGCGATCCTGATCACCTGCGCGTGTTTTCCGAAGGATTGCGCGCTGACTCGCCCCCCGCGACTGCGCGCGCGTCAACGCCGCTTTGGAGGGGAAAACGATTCCCCGGGGCGCAATCTCTCGCGCTGGCTGGATGATCTGGCGTCAAAGCATCCCGAGGGTATTCAAGTACGGCAGATTTGGCGGACGGACAGGATGGGGCGCGGCGGAGATCAAATTCCGTTCCTCGACAAGGGCTATCCTGCGGTCAGGGTTACAGTCTCGGTTGAAGACTATGAGCACCAGCATCAGGATTTGCGCACGGAAGGCGGCATCAAATATGGCGATACCGTCGATGAGCTGGACTGGGCGTATCTCACGCGGGCCAGTGTGCTGAACGTACGGGCGTTGCACGCTTTGGCAATGGCGCCAATGCCGCCAAAACTGCGCGCTCACGCGGCTGTCCGCGTTGACACCAAGCTGACGTGGAACGCGGTTGGCGCTGATTACTACCGCCTTCATGTCCGCCGCACAGATGAGGGCAACTGGCGTGCTAAAGCGCCTTTGGGAAATGACGGGACCGAGCTTCGCACAATGATCATCACCGGTCAGGCAGATGGTGAGCTTTCAAGCACAATCGGATTGCGCGGCGATGACTGGTTGTTCGGTATTTCCGCATGCAATGACGGCTTTTGCTCGCCCGTTTCCAGCGCAGTTCCCGGCGGAGCGTTTGAACCGCTGGAACAGCCAAAAGGTGACAGTCGCTAGCATCGCGTCCATAGGGCGTCGGTAATGGCAAAAAGACCGACCAAGCGCCCTGAAGGCCTCCCGTCTCGCGAGCAGGTTCTCGAATTCATCCAGACTTCAGATACGCCCGCTGGCAAGCGGGAGATAGCCCGCGCCTTTGGCCTGAAAGGGCAGGAGAAGATCGCCCTTAAACGCCTGTTGAAAGATATGGCGGAAGAGGGGCTGATCGATGGCAGGAAGACAGCCTATCACCGCATGGGCGGCGTACCCAAGGTGACTGTCCTGCGCGTTGTCGAGATTGACGATGGCGAACCTGTTGCCATTCCCGACAACTGGGATCCGGAATCCCCGACACAGCCGCCGAAAATCACTTTGAGAGAGATGAAAGCCAAAGGCGGCAAACGCGCGCCCGCTCTCAAACGTGGAGACCGCGTTCTGTCCCGGACGGAAGAAACGGAAAGCGGTTGGATCGCTTACCCCATGAAAAAGCTGCCCGCTCGGACCGAGGGGCTGCTGGGGGTCGTTGAAATCGACCATAGCGGGAAAGCATGGCTCGCTCCGGTTGATAAGCGCATCCGTCAGTCTGCCCGCATCAGCGATCTGGGCGCGGCCGAAGAGGGGCAGTTGGTCCTTGCCGAGCGAACGGGACGATCTGAACGGAGCGGTGTGCGCGTAACCGAGGTTTATGGCGATCCGCTCGCTCCCGGAGCATTCAGCCTCATCGCGATATCCAAGCACGGTATTCCGAATGTTTTCCCTGAAGAAGTGATTGAAGAGGCGCGAAGGGCGGCAAGCCTCGAACTTTCGGAAAGCAAACGCGAAGATCTGCGGGCATTGCCGATTGTCGCGATTGATCCGGCCGATGCGCGCGATCACGATGATGCGATCTGGGCCGAGCCTGATGGCGAGGGCGGTTTCAATGCGCTGGTCGCGATTGCCGATGTCAGCTTTTACGTCCGACCCGGCTCTGCGCTGGATAAAGAGGCCCGCAAACGCGGCAATTCGGTCTACTTCCCCGATCGCGTTGTGCCGATGCTTCCAGAGGTGCTTTCCGCTGATGTCTGTTCACTGAAGGAAGGCGAAGACCGCGCCGCGATGGCTTGCCACCTTCATATTGACGCGCAGGGCAAGGTCACAACGCGACGCTTCACACGCGCGCTGGTCCGCATTCACCACAATATCGCTTATGAGGATGCTCAGGCGAGGATTGACGAAGGCGACGCTCCCGAATTTCTGCAGGATTTGTGGGCGGCGTGGAAGTTGCTCGCCGCGGCTCGGGAAGCACGCGATCCACTTGAGCTTGAATTGCCGGAGCGACGCGTTGTTCTTGGCCAGGACGGCAAGATCGCGGAAATTGCAGTGCGTCAGCGGCTCGATGCTCACCGCGTCGTGGAAGACTTCATGATCGCCGCCAATGTCGCCGCAGCGAAGGCGTTGGAAGCAAAAACCGCGCCGGTGGTCTACCGTATTCACGAACCGCCAAGCAGGGAGAAGCTGATAGCCCTGCGAGACTACCTCGCCACGATGGGTAAGAAGCTCGCGCTTGGACAGGTTATCACGCCCGCTCTGTTCAATCGCATGCTCAAGGATGTCGAAGAGGAATCAGAGAAGGCGCAAGTCATGGAGGCTGTGCTTCGCACTCAGACCCAGGCTTATTACGGGCCAGCAAATGCAGGCCATTTTGGTCTGTCCCTTGGCTCTTACGCACATTTCACGTCGCCAATCCGTCGCTATTCGGATCTGCTCGTGCATCGTTCCTTGGTAGAGGCCTATGGACTGGAGCAGCCCAAGCCAAGCGCTCCCCTGCCGCCGCATACCGGCCTTTCAGACCGCGACCGCGCCAGCCTGCAGCAAATCTCTGACGCGATCAGCCAGACGGAACGGCGTGCGATGGAAGCGGAACGCGATACGATTGATCGCTACGTCGCCGCCTGGCTTTCAGAGCGGGTGGGTGAGACATTTGATACGCGGATCACTGGCGTTCAGGGCTTTGGCTTTTTTGCCACGATAGTCGGTTTGGGAGGCGATGGTCTTGTCCCGATCTCGACACTTGGCTCGGAATATTTCCGCCATGACGAAGCAGCGCAATCCCTGATCGGCGAAACCACTGGGACCACATATTCAGCGGGCGACCGTCTGAAGCTTCAGCTCGCAGAGGCGAATGCGCTGACAGGTGCGCTGAAATTCGTGCCTGTCGACAGTGACGGAAACCCGATCGAAACGCGCGGTGGTCGTCCCTCTGATCGAAAGGCGCGCCCGACAGGGCCAAAGCGTGGCAAATACATCAATTCCAAAAGGGGTAGGCCCGGAAACATAAGGCATCAGGGCCGAAAGCGGAAATAGGCCATCTGACGGAAACCTATGCGATTGAAAATCATTGGTCTTTCAAAGGAGAAACCAATGATCAAACCAGCAACAGCTGTCCCTTCGCTAGACCTGCCACTAACGAATGGCGCATCCTATGACCTGTCAAAACAGAACCCGGACAACTTCACACTCGTCGTGTTTTATCGCGGTCTGCACTGCCCGATCTGCAAGAACCAGTTGCAGAAGCTGAGCCAGAAACTGGCCGAGTTTGTCGAAAACGGGGTAAACGTAGTCGCAGCCGCAATGGATGCGGAAGACCGTGCGATGGAGGTGCATCGCGAATGGGACACCGGCAACGTTCCACTCGCCTACGGGTTGACCGAAGCATCTGCCCGCGAATGGGGCCTTTACATCACCGAAGGGCGCGAAGGGACGAACGAACCCGCCGTGTTCTCGGAACCGGGTATGTTCCTCGTAAGGCCCGATGGAACCCTTTACTTCGCCAGCGTCCAGAACGCGCCATTCAGCCGTCCACCGTTTGATGAACTGCTTGATGGCATCAAATACATCGTCAAAAATGATTATCCGACCCGCGGAACACTAACCTGACCTGTGCGTACGAAGCTGCGATCGCGGATGCCATTAGGCTTCGTGGTCGCTGCTTCGCTCATCATAGTCGTGCGGAATGACGTAAAGCGGGCAGGATAGCTGACCGGCATTGGCTGAGAAATGCAGGACCAATGGACCGGGGTTTGCCCCTTTCGCAGCCCCCAGAACCAAGGCCGCAACTTCGCGGTGTTCTTCGAGGAACTGCGTCACGATCTTTGTACCGTTGCCGATTTTGACCGAAATCGTGGGCATGATGCCGCTTTCGGCAAACAGATTGCCGGCAACACCATGCGCCAAAACCTCGGCCCGATCCCGCGCTTCCTCTTCAATCGTCGCTTGTACCGCGCCGAAAGCGCTGAAGTTTTGCTGCGGGACCAGTGCAAGAATATGGACGGCACCATCCACAGCAACCGCGCGTCGCGCAGCATAGCGCAGGGCTGCTCCAGCCTCTTCGCTATCGTCGGTTATTACCAGAAACGTACGCATATCTCTCGCTTATAACCAGTTGGGATATTCTGACAAATTCTTCGTCAAAGAAGGGGTCAGAAAGGCTTGCCGTAGCGTAAGCTTTTCGCCAGATGGGTCAGGCAGGTTAGCGCTTAGGGAGAGCCAGTTCATCATGCCAATTCAACTGAAGATGCCAGCATTGTCACCCACTATGGAGGAAGGCACGCTGGCCAACTGGCTGGTGAAAGTCGGTGATACAGTTTCTGCCGGTGACATAATGGCAGAGATAGAGACCGACAAGGCGACGATGGAATTCGAAGCTGTCGACGAAGGCACGATCGCTAAGATCCTCGTTGATGAGGGCAGCGAAAATGTGAAGGTTGGCGAAGTCATCGCCATCCTTGCCGAAGAGGGCGAGGATGTTGATGCGGTTGGCTCGGCAGAGACGCAGTCTGGACCCGCCAAAGACACCGATGGCGCGGGCGAAAGCGCCCCTGCTGCTGCTCCGGAACCGACACAAGCGCTAACGCCCGTGCCTTCGCCCGCTCAGACATCGACACCCACAAGCTCGAAAGGCGGGCGGGTAAAGGCATCTCCGCTAGCTAAGCGGATCGCCCAGCAGCAGGGCCTTGATCTTGGCAGCGTGAACGGCACTGGTCCGGGCGGTCGCATCGTAAAGGCAGATGTCGAGGGTCTTGATGCGTCGGCGCAGAGCAAAGCTGCTCCGCAAACCGCACAATCGCCTGCCCCCGCAGCCAAGGCACCCGAGCATGGCGCTCCGTTCGAGGAAGAGAAAGTCTCAAGCGTCCGGAAGGTCATTGCGCGCCGCCTCACAGAGAGCAAGCAGACCGTCCCGCACTATTATCTCACCATGGATATCCGCCTCGACGCATTGCTGGCTCTTCGTAAGGAGCTGAATGCGTCGCTTGAAGCTGATGGCGTGAAGCTGTCTGTCAACGATCTGTTGATCAAGGCGCTGGCTCGCGCCCTGATGCGGGTGCCGCAATGCAATGTCAGCTATCACGGTGATGTGATGCACCGGTATTCGCGGGCAGACATCTCCGTCGCAGTCGCAGCGCCAAGCGGCCTGATTACACCCGTCATTACGGAAGCGGATACAAAGGGCCTCGCAGCAATCTCGAAAGAGATGAAAGAGCTGGCAGGTAAGGCGCGTGATGGAAAGCTGATGCCGCACGAATATCAGGGCGGCACAGCCAGCCTTTCCAACCTCGGT
>JAXHVK010000128.1:0-8525 GCA_034211135.1 Pseudomonadota bacterium | reverse complement strand
CTCGCCGAACGGGCTCAGGCGTTTGCCGATTGGCCGCAGGGTGTGCAGACCACTCCGGAGGCGGCTGAGCCTGCGGCGGAGCTGGCCGAAATGATGGGCGTCAATGGCGGGCTGGTTCAAGCTGCCGCCAATGCGCATGAAGATATGTGCCTTTTGGTCAGATCGCCTGAGGAAGCGGTCTACCGATTAGTCGGCGCCGCAGTTGCATGGCCGTCAGACTGGTATCCGGAGCAGAAAATCGGTCTGCCCTTGCGGGCACTTCATGCGCCGATTGCCGGGTATGAAGAACAATTGGCCAGCGGCGTGGATCACTTCATGGAAAAGCTGGCCGCCGGGCCTGTCTTTGGCCGGTGCAACTGGTTCATCGCGCCCACCGGTGAAAAACGTTGGTTGAACACGGGCGATGCCAAGGAGGCCTTCGCCCATGTCACTCCTGAAAAAGCGGGGGAGACGCTATTTGTCCGGTCTGAGCGCCAAACCCTGCGTCGCCTGCCGCAGACAGGTGCCATCTTGTTCACCATCGGGATTTATGTCGAGCCGCTGGGTGCGCTTTCCCTGCACAACATCCGCTTCCTTGCCGGGGCTGCACGTTCTCTGGTTTCAGGGGAGGGCGAACGTCGCGGAACAGGGGCTTACGCAAGCGCGCTAATCGGCTATGCGGACGCGCAAGATAAATAAATGACAGGGCAGAGATGTTTTCCAAAATCCTGATTGCCAATCGCGGCGAAATTGCATGCCGGGTTATCACTACGGCGCGTAAGATGGGCATCGCCACTGTGGCGGTCTATTCGGACGCGGATGCGCGTGCACCTTTTGTCCGCATGGCGGATGAGGCTGTTCATATCGGTCCGGCCCCTGCTGCGGAAAGCTATCTGATCCCGGAAAAGATCATCGCTGCATGCAAGGAAACAGGGGCCGAGGCGGTGCATCCGGGCTATGGTTTCCTGTCAGAGCGTGCCAGCTTTGTCGAAGCTCTCGAAGCGGAAGGCATCGCCTTTATCGGACCGCCTGCCGCAGCGATCGCGGCGATGGGTGACAAGATCGAATCCAAGAAGCTGGCGAAAGAAGCGGGCGTTAACGTCGTGCCCGGTTTTGTCGGTGAAATCCGCGACACCAATCACGCGGTCGAGATCAGCAATAATATCGGCTATCCGGTAATGATGAAGGCTTCCGCCGGGGGCGGGGGTAAGGGTATGCGTCTCGCCTGGTCTGAAAAGGATGTGCGCGAAGGGTTTGAAGCGACCAAGCGCGAAGGATTGAATTCCTTTGGCGATGATCGTGTCTTCATCGAAAAGTTCATCGAAAATCCGCGCCATATCGAAATCCAGATCCTTGGCGATAAGCACGGCAACACGCTCTATTTGAATGAGCGGGAATGCTCGATCCAGCGGCGCCATCAAAAAGTCGTCGAAGAAGCGCCTTCGCCATTCGTGACCGATAAAATGCGCAAGGCGATGGGTGAGCAGTGCGTCGCTTTGTCAAAGGCCGTGGACTATCATTCGGCAGGAACGGTCGAACTGATCGTCAGCGGCGCGGACAAGACGGGGGAGAGCTTCTATTTCCTGGAAATGAACACGCGCCTTCAGGTTGAACACCCCGTCACTGAAGCGATTACAGGCATTGATCTGGTGGAACAGATGATCCGTGTGGCGGCAGGTGAAAAGCTTGCAATGACACAGGATGACATCGGCATTGATGGCTGGTCGATAGAGAACCGCGTCTATGCCGAAGACCCGTATCGCGGTTTTCTTCCTTCGACCGGAAGGTTGATCGAATATTCGCCCACGATCGAAGGCTGGCTTGAGGAAGACGAAGTCGCAGGCAAACCGCGTCGCGGGGTGGCTCATGGTGCCGGCAGCGTGCGCGTCGATGATGGCGTGTTCGAAGGCGGCGAGGTGTCTATGTTCTACGACCCGATGATCGCCAAGCTGATTACATGGGCACCGACACGCGAGGAAGCGGCCGACCTCCAGATCGAGGCTCTGGACGCTTTCCGGATCAAAGGGCTGGGCCACAATGTCGATTTCCTCAGCGCGATTATGCAGCACGAACGTTTTCGTTCGGGCGAACTGACAACGGGCTTCATCGCTGAGGAATACCCGGACGGTTTCACCGGCGCTCCGGTATCCGAAGAAATGCAGCGTATGCTCGCGGCAATCTGCGCCGGTAATGAATTCACGTGGCAAAGCCGCGCGCGCCGCATTTCGGGGCAGCTGGATGGCGATCTCGGCCTGTCAGGAGTGCAACGCGTCACTTCCGAATGGATGGTGAAGATCGGCGACACACGCCACGAAGTGGTGCTGGGTGATGGCCACGCCATCGTTGATGGCATCCGTGTCGAAGGCAATTGCGACTGGCTGCCTGGTATGACCGAAGCTGTTGCGACATCCGAAGATGGTAGCCGGTTCGGTCTGATCGTTGAACGCGATGGCTCCCACTGGATTGTCACAACGCGCGGCGCGAGCACGCGTGCGCTCGTCGTGCCTTTGGCGTTGGCTCCCCATGAAAGCCTGATGATCGAAAAGCAGCCGCCGGATCTTTCCAAGATGCTGATTTGTCCGATGCCAGGAATGCTCGTGAAGCTGCACGTTTCTGAAGGGGAAGAGGTTCAGCCGGGCCAGCCGCTCGCCACTGTGGAAGCGATGAAGATGGAGAACATCTTACGCGCCGAAAAAGAGGCGACGATTTCCAAGATCAACGCATCGGAAGGCGAAAGTCTTGCGGTGGATGCGATTATCCTGGAGCTGGAGTAGCTTCACACGGCTTTCTATAGTCGTGTCATTCCGGGCAATTTTATAGGAAATTAGCCGCGTTTTCGCGTTGCATTTCCTATGCTTGTTATGTGTTTACAGCTTTTTACTGGCGGACGACCCCCGGATTCAGGATACTACACCCACCAGGACGCCCGCGACTCGAGCGGCTTTTGTGAGTGCTGGTCTGATTTTTTGGGGGTCGGATTATGGCAAGAAGCGGAACTGGCTACTTCGATAGGAAGGGCAATTTCTTCAAGGCACCGCGCGATGCGACCGTCAGCGATCTGGCAGCTTTGTTGGGCCAGATCGGTGATGGTGAAAGCCTCGCCCCGGGCATTGCGCAGACGATTCTGGAGCGGCGCCCAGACATTGAAGCCCTGTTTGCCGAACATGATGCAATGATGGCAGAGGCATCGCAGGACAAAGTGACTCCGATCAAGGCAACAGTGGCACGAATGAAAGATCAGGCGGCAAGCTGAACCGTCTCCTTTGCCGATCACAAGTGTCGGATTGAGAATCGCGAGCTCGCTTATTCCTCAATCATGGCCACTGCGCGGATCCATCCGGCGCTGGCACGTTCGATCTTCACCGGAAAACAGCTGAACGTGAAGCCGTGCGCCGGCAGTGCTTCCACATTTGTCAGTTTTTCTATCTGGTAATAGGGGCGGATGCGGCCAGCCTTGTGACCTTCCCAAATGATTGAGGGGTCTTTCTTCTCGGCCCATCGCTTTGCGGTGTGGCTGAAGGGCGCATCCCAGCTCCATGCATCCGTGCCGACAACTTCGACCCCTTTCTGGGTGAGCCACAGAGTCGCCTCCGCACCAAGACCGACGCCCTGATCAATGAAGTTGTCCGTTCCGTAGATTGCGCCTGACTGGATCAGGACGATATCAAGCGGCTGCAGTTCATAGCTGATGGCATCGAAGGCCCTCTCAAGCTCGCTTGCGCTTACCACATGGCCGTGGGGCAGGTGGGAGAAATCAAGCTTGACGCCGGGGCGAAAGAACCTGTCCAAAGGCGCTTCGTCAATGCTGGGCGCGGGCTCGGCGCCGTCTTGTGTGGTTGAATGATAGTGCCACGGCGCATCCATATGAGTGCCGTTATGTGTAGATAGCTCAAGCATCTCGACCGCCCAACCTTCGCCATCAGGCAAATCTTCCTTGGCTAGGCCGGGGAAGAACATCGCGATCTGCCCCCAGGTATCCTGATGGGTCATGTAGGTGATCTTTGGCCGCATCACTTCAGGATCGGACACCACATCATTTGTGATCGGGATCGAGAGGTCGATGAAACGGGTCATTACGGTGCCTTTGCTCCGAGTTGTTCATCCAGAAACAACGCGACGTCCTTCAGGTCAACGTCGCGCGCCAGATATGCATCGCCCAGACCGCGCAGCAACAGGAACGGGAGAGTGTCGCCTTCCATTTTCTTGTCATGGCGCATGTGATCGGCAAGCTTCGCCCCGTCGCATCGTATCCCGAGATCACTGATTTCTGACGGCAGGCCGCTGTCCGCAATGGCTTTTGCTGCACGCTGTGCATCCTGCGCAGACAATTCCCCGCGACGTGCCGAATATCGAGCGGCCAGCACCATCCCCAAGGCAACCGCTTCGCCATGTAGCAGGCGATCGGAAAACCCTGTTTCCGCTTCAAGAGCATGGCCGAATGTGTGGCCAAGGTTAAGCAGAGCGCGCGTGCCTGTTGTCTCCCGCTCATCCTCTGCCACGATGCGGGCCTTTGCGCGGATGCTGGTGGCTATGGCGTGAGACAGGGCCGCGGGTTCGCGGGACAGGACGCGGTCAGCGTTTTGTTCAAGCCATTCGAAGAACTCGATATCGCCCAGCAAACCGTACTTTATTACTTCGGCATAGCCTGCCCGCATTTCGCGATCGGGCAGGGTGTCCAGCACCAGCGGATCAATCACGACGTTCGCTGGCTGGTGAAATGCACCAATAAGGTTCTTACCCGCGCGAGTATTGATGGCGGTTTTGCCGCCGACTGAACTATCCACCTGGGCAAGCAGCGTCGTCGGGATCTGGACAAAGGCGCAGCCGCGCTTCGTTACGGCGCAGGCAAATCCGGTCAGATCACCGACAACCCCGCCACCCAAAGCCAGCACGGCGTTGGATCGGGTAAGCCCATGGTCCAGCAGCCAGTCGGTCAGCTTTTCGAGCACGGCCCAGCTTTTCGCCCCTTCGCCCGGTTCAACGACGAACCATTTCGCGCTGATGCCGTTTGCCGAAAGGCTTTCCTCAATCCGCTCGCGATAGAGCCGTTCGGTATTGGTATCGGCAACGATGAACACCTGATTATCGGGTTGGATCACCGCGCCAAATTTCCGCGCGACTGCCGCAATATTCGCGAGCGATCCGGCTTCGATATCGACTGTGTAGCTGCGCCCCGAAAGGGCGACAGGAATTTGCGTGAGTGTTGTGGCCTTTTCGGTCATCCCATCCATTCCTGAATACCGGCGATTATCTTGCGCGCGGTGTCTGTATGCGGCCCATCCTCGCTCAGCACGCGCACCTGCGCCTGACTGTAAAATGGCCTTCGTTCCTGCAGCAATCGGCCAAGAATCTCGCGTGGATCACCCGTTTTGAGAAGCGGGCGATGATCGCGCCGCGCAGTGCGTTCAACCAGCGTATCAAGGTCGCAATCAATCCAGGCGGCAATACCTTGCTCCAATATCAACGAGCGGGTTTGATCATCTATGAAAGCGCCGCCGCCTGTGGCGATCACGCCGCGCTTTTCTTCCATCAGACGGGCGATTACCCGTCTTTCCCCATCGCGGAAGTAAGCCTCGCCAAACTCTTCAAATATTTCGGGGATTGTTCGCTGGGCTGCATCCTCGATCGCATCATCGGCATCAACAAAATCGCGATCAAGCATGGTGGCCAAGCGTCTGCCGACGGTTGATTTTCCCGCTCCCATCAGCCCGACCAGCACGATAGGCCGGTCGATACGGGCCGCAATCTGCGCAATTTGCGCATCGTTCGGCCCGGCCTGCGTGGAAGTGTTGGTGGCATTTGCGTCGGTCATTGCGAACCCGCCTATAGATGGGGTAGAGCGCGCGCAATATGCAGCACAGAGCTCCCGACATTACTGACAGCGGCAAAGTGATGGGCCTGTCACTGAAACGGATCGTATTCTTCGCCCTGGCTGCGTTGATGGGAGTGATTGTGCTGGCTTGGATTGATGGCGGAGAAGAAACGATTCACCCGATCACTCAAACGATATCGGCACCCGCCAGTTTTGAAGGGCGCAATTGATGGGTCATCAGGCAAACAAGCAGGCCTGGCTTTCGCTGGGCGTTGTGGCTGCTTTTGGCGGAGCAATGGTCAGCGCCTTCGCCTTGGCGCAGGAGACACCTGAATCGTTGTTGCCGCCGGGCTTCGATGATCCGGCGCCTGCACCTGCGCCAGCTCCTGCACCAGCGCCGCCACCGACAGCAGCACCGGCTGCACCGGTTACGGCTCCACCCGCGACGCCGGCCAATCCGGCGGGCGCTCCGGCACCTGGCGGGACCGTCCCGATTCCGCAGGTCACGCCGCAGGATCTGGCAGGAGTTCCATCGCTGGAGGAACTGGAGGAGCTTTCGACCGACGAGCTCGACGATCTTCTCGGTCTGAAGCCGCAATATGATATTCCACCGGCAGCGCGGCGATCACTGGAGCAGGTTGGTGTGCTTTCCACTCAGGAAGGCGGAATGCCGGTTCAGGGCCTCTCAAAGCAGTCGGAAGAGCTTGTAACAGCGGTACTTGCCGGCACTGATACTGCGCTTGTTTCGCGCTGGGGGCACATATTGCTCAGGCGCACTTTGGCAAGCCGATTGGCCGCGCCGGATGGTATGAGCCCGGTCGAATTCGCAGCCTTGCGGGCAGGTGTGCTCAATCGCATGGGCGAATATGGCGTTGCGCGTGCGCTGGTGCAGGATGTCGACACTGGCAACTGGTCTGAGGAGTTCGCGCAGGAAGCGCTGACATCTTACATCGGAGCGTCTGATTTTGTCGGCCCGTGTCCGTATGTCCGTTTCCAACGGGGCGAGCAGGAAGATCCGCAATGGACTATGCTGGGCGCAATCTGCAATGCCTATGCGGGCGAAAGCGCGCGCGCCGGATCGCAGCTTGATGCCGCACTGGATGATGAGATCGCGCCCGCAATTGATATCCTTTTGGCGCGCCGGTTTGCTGGCGCAGCAGGGCAGGGAAGGCGCGGCGTCGAGATTGAGTGGGACGGGGTCGACCAGCTAAATCCGTGGCGGTTCGCACTCGCCAATCTGGTGGGTGAGGAGATTCCCGAAGGTCTTTTGGCAGATGCCTTGGCAAGCGGCGAAGGCGCCTATTTTGCGCGCTCTGGCGCGACGGCAGCGATGCTGCCTTTGTCGCAACGTGCGCGTTATGCTTCGCGGGCGGCTTCTGAAGGCATATTCTCCGCACAGTCCATGATCGACCTTTACAGCGCGATTTACGCCGACAATTCCATCGGCGGCGATCTTGGGGAAAGGGCCCGCGGGCTTCGTTCCGCCTATCTCGCACCAAGTCCGGAAGGGCGCGTGGACGCGATGGAGGCATTGTGGAAGCAGGGCGATGACAATCCGCATTGGGCAAAAGTGCTCACAGCTTACGCCGCTGCGCGCGTGCCGCCAGCGGCGTCTCTGGCAGATCGGGCGGATGGCCTGATCGCATCTATGCTGACCGCCGGACTTGATCGCGATGCGGCGAGCTGGAAGGCATTTGTGGCGCAGGGTAGCCTTGGCTGGGCGCTGATTTCGGTCTCTGATCCGGATGGCCTTTCTGTCACAAATGAGGCGGTCGACGGGTTCGTCGGCGCTGATGACAGCTTTGAACAACGCAAATCGCAATTTCTGGTGGCAGGTCTTGCCGGGCTTGGCCGCATTGATGGCGCTGCGCGGTCAGAGTTGGAGAGTGACCTTTCGCTCAATCTGGGCCGCGAAACGCGCTGGACCCGCCAGATTTCGCGCGCGGCGGAGGTGAACAATCCCACGCTCGTATCGCTGCTCGCCGGACTTGGCATGCAGGGTGCGAGCTGGTCGCAAATGACGCCGCTGCACTTGTACCACATTACGAAGGCACTGTCTGAAGTGGGACTTGATGCAGAGGCGCGGATGATCGCTGCGGAGGCGGTTGCGCGGGGCTGATGTCCGCTTCAACGCAAGCGTTTCTGGACATGCTGAGCGCCGAACGCGGTGCCGCGGCCAATACCCTTGCTGCCTATGCGCGTGACCTTGATGGAGCCGAAGAACTGATCGGCGACCTCTCCACTGCGAGCCGCGCGCAAGTCGGCAAACTCGCGTCGGCGTGGTCGGGTCTTGCTCCGTCAACGGTTGCACGAAAAGCGTCGGCACTGCGCCAGTATTTCGGATTTGCTATGGACGAAGGCTGGCGTTCGGATGATCCTTCCGGTGCGCTCCCGAATCCGAAGGCGCGCAGGCCCTTGCCCAAGGGATTGAGCCACGAATCCGTCGATGCGCTGTTTGAGCGCGCCGAGCTGGAGGCGTCTGCCGGCAAACCAAACGCCATCAGGCAACTCGCATTGCTTGAATTGCTTTACGGATCTGGCCTGCGGGCAACGGAGCTTGTGTCTTTGCCGGTGGTGGCCTTGCCACGCGATGCGCCTATCATGACGGTGAAGGGGAAGGGCGATGCAAGCCGTATTGTCCCCATCAGCGAACGCGCGCGCGAAGCGCTGGCTGCGTGGCTGTCTGTTCGCCCGAAAAAACCGGCAAGTACATTTCTGTTTCCTTCTCGTGGCG
>JAXHVK010000127.1:0-8528 GCA_034211135.1 Pseudomonadota bacterium | reverse complement strand
CAGCAACATAGGCAGGTTCACATGATTTGCCGCGGTGCGGTACGGGCGCGAGGAATGGGCTGTCCGTTTCCACCATCAAACGGTCAGCCGGAACCTTGGAGGCGGTCGCCTGTAAGGCTTTTGCATTCTTGAATGTGACAATACCCGAAATCGAAATTGTCAGACCCAGCTCAAGCACCTTGGCTCCGAATTCGTCGGAGGCTGTGAAGCAGTGGATCAAGGCGGGAAAGGCACCCTTGCCCATTTCCTCTTCGAGGATCTGGTAAGTGTCATCCTCTGCATCGCGTGTATGGATGATCAGAGGCAGACCGGTTTCCCGCGACACGTCGATGTGCATGCGAAACAGTCGTTTCTGGGTTTCGCGGTCGGAGTGGTCGTAGAAATAGTCGAGGCCGGTCTCTCCAATTCCGATTACGCGATCATTCTCGGATGCAGAAAGCAGTTGCGCCCTGCCCAAATCAGCGTGCTTGTCGGCTTCGTGCGGATGGATGCCCACGCTGGCGAAAACATCGGCCTCCCGGTTGGCGGTCGCGACGACCTGGTCCCATTCGCTTTCACGAGTGGAAATGTTCAGAAACGCCCCAACGCCCGCTTCACGCGCACGGGTAAGGACACCCTGCTGGTCTTCCACCAATCCCTTATACTCAAGATGGCAATGGCTATCGATCAGCATTACGCGCCCTCGCCCGCCTCTTCCGGCATTTCAACCCGCGGGAAAACCGGAGTCGGTTTGCCTACGGTGAACCCGTCTTTTACGAGCCTCTCATACCACGAAGTGTCGCCAAGGTCAGAGTATGACCGCGCCCCTTCAGCTACCCCAAGCTGCTCCAGTACAGCGGCTGCTTTCTCAGGGACGACTGGCTGAATAGCTATAGCAAGATCACGGATCGCCTTGAAAAGGGTTTGGAGGACAACTTTCATCCGGTCGGGATCAGTCTTTTTCAAAGCCCAAGGTGCCTGCTCATCGACATATTGATTGCAAGCGTAAACCGCCTTGATCCAAGCCTCTATGCCGTTTGAGAACGCCAGCTTCTCGAATTCGGTAGGAAGTTCATCGGCGCAGGCTGCGTTCACGCTGGCCAGCAGCGTAGCGTCAGCCTCGGCAGGCTCGAAAGGCTCAAGAACGCCATCCATATTCTTGGCAATCATCGACAAGGTGCGCTGGGCGAGATTGCCAAAACTGTTCGCCAGTTCCGCATTTGCTCGCGTGACGATCGCTTCGGGAGAGTAGCTGCCGTCCTGACCAAAGGCGACTTCACGCATCAGAAAATAGCGAAGCGGATCGACGCCAAACGTGTCGGCAAGGTCCAGCGGATCAGTGACATTACCCAGTGATTTCGATTCTTTCTGTCCGCGATTGAGCAGAAAGCCGTGACCAAAAACCTGCTTTGGCAGCGGGAGGTCGGCGCTCATCAGGAAAGCGGGCCAGTAGATCGTATGGAACCGGACGATATCCTTGCCGATCAGATGCAGGCTGGCTGGCCAGAAATCGCGCATGTTGTCGGTATCGTCAGGAAATCCGAGACCAGTAAGGTAATTGGTCAGCGCATCGACCCAGACATACATTACGTGGTCATCTGAACCGGGTACTTTAACGCCCCAGTCAAAGCTGGTCCGGCTTACGGAAAGATCGCGCAACCCCTGCTCAACGAACGCGATCATTTCATTGCGGCGGCTCACCGGTTCGAGAAAACCGGGCGTCTTGAGCAATTCGAGAAGGCGGTCCTGATACTTTGACAGTCGGAAGAACCAGCTTTCTTCCACGGTCCATTCAACAGGGGTCCCCTGCGGCGAGAGCTTCGTGCCGCCTTCCCCTTCGACCAATTCGCTTTCGTCGTAATAAGCTTCGTCGCGAACAGAATACCAGCCTTCATACCGATCAAGATAAAGATCGCCGGCGGCTTCCATGCGCTGCCAGATCGCCTGACTGGCGCGGTGATGATCGTCCTCAACAGTGCGAATGAACCTGTCATATTGGACATTCAATGCATCGCACATTTCCTGAAAATAGCCGGACATTTCATCCGCAAGATCGCGCGCAGTGCGGCCCTGCTCCTCAGCTTTACGAGCCATCTTGAGGCCGTGTTCATCCGTGCCGGTCTGGAACCGCACTGTCCGCCCGCGCAAACGCTGGAACCGCGCTATTACATCTGCAGCAATCGCTTCATAAGCGTGGCCGATATGCGGGCGGCCATTGGGATAGCTGATCGCTGTGGTGATGTAGAAGGGGGTGTTGTTAGGGTCTTCCATGGCCGCGTTCGCTAGCCGCGTGCGCTTCGACAAGCAAGGTGCCGATCTCAAGACTCAGAAGCCCGGTATCAAAATTGTGGGTCGGCGCCTGACTTGTCAGCGCCACAAGCTTGGCGTGGGCATCAATCAAGCCCGCTCTTGCTGCGTCGGTATCAGCCGTTCGTGCCCTGTGCGCGGCGATGCTCTGTGCCAGTTCCAAGACAGCCTGTATTCGGGGGCGATCTGCTCTGGGGCCGATCAGTCGGGAAAGTTCCGTTCGCCCAACAAGAGCGGGATCGCCCGCAGTCAACAGGCCGTCCATCACTCTGGCAACAGGCCCCAGATCCTGTTCCATAAAGCGGATGGCCGAACCGAACGAACCCTCAGCTGCATTCAGAGCGACGGGATCAGGTGAATATCCTTCATCGACAAGCATCGTCGTTAACTGGTCGCCCGTCAGCATCGGGAAACGAAGAATGCGGCAACGCGAACGGATTGTCGGCAGAAGTCGCGATGGCCGATGCGCCACCAAAAGGAAGAAAGTGCCCGCTGGCGGCTCTTCAAGGCTTTTCAGAAGCGCGTTGGAGGCGCCCTTCTCCATGTCATCCGCAGGATCAATGATGATGGCTCGCCGCGCGCCGAGTGTAGGCCTGGTGGTCAGCCGGCGCTGCATATCGCGGATCTGGCCAACCGATATGTTGCGCTTCGTCTGAAACGGCTTTCCCTCATCGCGCTTCTTTTCTTCCTTTTCGTCCTTTGGAAGATGCGTGAGAACCACGATATCGGGATGCTCTTCAGGTTGTGGGATGCCGGGTTCCGCAACCAGCTCTCGCGCGGCCGCAAGCGCAAAATCGTGCTTACCGAGCCCGCTTTTGCCAGCCAACAGCCAGCCATGATGCATCCGGCTCCCCTCCAACGCGCTGCGCCACTCGCGCCATGGAGCTTCGTGATTGGGCCACTGGGTCACGGCAGAAACCGCTGAATAGCCTGCCAAACTTGCGCATGCACTTCATCTGCGGAGCCGTTGCCATCAATAATGGCGAAGCGGTCGGTGTCTGCATGTGCCAAGGCACGGAAGGTATCGCCCACAGCCGCGTGATATTCTGCCGAGCGGCCTCCAATCGCGTCGTTTTCTCCGCCGTCACGTTTGGCAAGCCGTTCAGCCGCGCTCTCGGGGTCCACCTCAAGCAAGAGAGTCACGTCAGGAAGGATGCCCTCGCTCCCGATCTGGTGCAGTCGCAGGATCGTGTCATCGCCAAGCCCGCTTGCCCCGCCCTGATACGCTCTGCTTGAATCCAGAAACCTGTCGCACAATACCCATTCGCCGCGCTCCAAGGCCGGGACAATTCGCTGTTCGACGTGATCTGATCGCGCTGCTGCAAACAGTAACGCCTCTGCTCTGGCGCCCCATGATGCGCCATTTGGCGGCGATAAAAGCAGATTGCGGATAGCTTCGGCACCGCTTGTTCCGCCGGGCTCTCGCGTGACATCGACTGTGATGCCAACCGCCTCCAACGCCCGCGCAAGTAGCTTCACCTGCGTGGATTTGCCCGCGCCCTCGCCTCCTTCAAAGGCTACGAAGCGTCCAGACTTTCCTGCGACGTTCAATTTAGCCACCCTGAAAATGCATTGAGCACGCGGCCAAAAAAGCCAGCCTGTTTGACGTCTTCTGCGGCTAAGAGGGGTACTCTGGCGGGGGCCATGTCAGGTACTTTGATTTCCAAAATGGCCACCTGATCACCTTTAGAAATCGGCGCACGGATCGGGCCGTTATAGGAAACAGCCATTCGAACTTCGCTTTGCTTTCCTTTGGGCACGTTAACGGCAACGCTTCGGTCTGTAACCAGCTTTACAACAGACGATGACCCGTTCTGGACCCGTGCCTCTCCTACGATTTCGTCTTTATAGAATAGCCGCTGGCGATCAAAAGCCGCAAAACCCCATTCCATTAACCCACGAGCCGAACGAGCTCGGACAGCGTTCCGACCTGCGCCCGCGACGACCAGCACGAGCCTTTGCCCGTCCCGTTTGGCCGAGCCAAGAAAACCAAAGCCCGCTTCATTTGTGTATCCCGTCTTGATCCCGTCCGCCCCGCGAACCCTGCCCAGCAAAGGATCACGATTGGACTGTGCAATCTCGCCATACCGAAAATCGGGCTGACCAATGAAGCGCCGGTATTTGGCCGGATGGCGCGCGATCATGGCTTGTGCGAGCACGACCAGATCGTTGGCGGTGGTGAAAGTGTAGCCTTCATCAGGCCAACCGTTTGGCGTCCCAAACCGGCTCTGCGTCATCCCGAGAGACTGCGCTTTCGAATTCATCTCCGCAATCCACGCCGGGACGGAACCCGATGCTGTCTCGGCCACAACGATTGAAGCATCATTTGCCGAAACGGTGGCAATGCCCGTCAGGAGGTCAGCCAAGGGAACAACATCATCAGGGTTGAGAAACATGCTCGACCCCTTGCCGCTCCATTCAATCGCAGCGCCTTCCTTGACCGTTATCGGTTGGCGAAGGTCCAGCCTACCTGCCTCGATAAGTTCGAACGCCAAGTATAGCGACATGACTTTTGTGATGGATGCCGGAACGAAGCGGCGATCGGCATTTCGCGAGTACAAGACTTGCCCGCTGGTAACATCAACCAGCAGTGCAATCGGCACTTCGGATTCCAGCGGGATCTGAGGCGCAAAGGGAGCCTGCGCAGACGCTCTTCCCATACCTGCAAAACACAGGCACGCGATCATCAGGCATGAGAATAAGCGCATGCCTTCGAGGGCGAAATTACGCTTCCGTTCGGATTTCATAAGAGACTTATAAATGGCGATATCGCTCAATGCGAGCGCGAGCCGGCTTTAGTTCACGATTTCATCCGCCAACAGCCCCACGCTCATCGCGTAATAATTTGAGCAGTTATACTCCAAGATTACGCGATAATTCCCGGTAAGCAGCCAAGCTGGCTTGCCCGGGCCATCGGGTTGGAACAGGGACGCGAGCGTATCATTGGCAAGGAAGCGTTGAGGCTCAACACCTAGTCTGCGCCACTCGGCCACAGTTTTCCACTGGCTGTGCCGTTCATGAACGCGTGGGCAGACCGCCGCATTCAATTTCGTCTTATACGCATCGACATTGAAACCGGCAGGGACTGCAGCCCTTACTCCCCACGGTTGCCCTGTCCGCCAGCCCGCATCGCGAAAATAGTTGGCGATTGATGCGAAGGTATCAGCGCGGTTCGTGAAAATGTTGGCGCGGCCATCTCCGTCACCATCGGTCGCAAGCCGCAGATAGACAGACGGCAGAAACTGGGGATTGCCGAAAGCTCCCGCGTAGCTTCCGACCAGTTGATCGCGCGAAAAGCCTTTGTCAGCGACTTTCATCAGCGCGACCCATTCGCCCGCAAAAAGGTCCCGCCGACGGCCCTCCCAGGCGAGCGTGGCGAGACTGCGCGAGAGATCAAAGTTGCCTCTGATACGTCCGTAGCTTGTCTCATGTCCGAAGATAGCGATGATGATTGATCCCGGCACACCTATTTCGGCTTCAATCCTGCGCAATTCGGCACGGTGCGCGGCATAAACATTGCGGCCGCCTGCGATCCGCGTCGGGTTCACGTGTTTGGCGATGTAAGGCGCAAGGTCGGGATAGCCGCGTCGCGTGGGCCTGCCGGGCTGGCCTCGATCCAGACGGATGACCCGCTTATTGGGGGTGAGTCCGACTGTCATTCGGGAAATTGTCGCCTCACTAACGCCTTCAGCGCGCGCACGCGCTTTCAACAGCTCCATATAGGCTTCGAAGGCGATCCCGTCTCGCGCAGCCACTTGCGCAGACACGGTGTCGACAGAGGACGGAAGCGCAATGAACGCCAAGGCACATAAAAGACTAATGATCCGCATAAACGTGCTTTCTCACATTTCTTCTGAACGGCCAATAACAGAAGTTGTGTCTAAGCTATTGTAAGCGGTCAAATGCCTCGCTATTGCGCCCGCCTACGCGGACAGGTGGCAGAGCGGTTGAATGCACCGGTCTTGAAAACCGGCAAGGGTGCAAGCCCTTCGTGGGTTCGAATCCCACCCTGTCCGCCACCATTCCCAAACTAATAGCGACGTCCGCATTGGCCGCACGGGTGAATGCGGGGAAGGCGGCGGTCAGCCCCCTTCCCTTCTCACTTAGTAGTGCAGCGCACGCCCATAGGCGTCGAGAACGCTTTCGTGCATCATTTCCGATAGCGTCGGATGCGGGAAGACCGTCTGCATCAATTCCGCTTCGGTCGTCTCAAGCGTTTTTCCGACGGTATAGCCCTGAATAAGTTCGGTAACCTCTGCACCGATCATGTGGGCACCGAGCAATTCGCCTGTCTTCGCATCGAAAATCGTCTTGATGAAACCTTCCGCCTCGCCAAGCGCGATCGCTTTGCCATTCCCGATGAAGGGGAAGTTACCGACTTTGAGTTCGTAGCCTGCCTCTTTCGCTTTCGCTTCTGTAAGGCCAACACTCGCGATCTGAGGGTGACAGTATGTGCAACCCGGTATGGCATTGCGGTCGAGCGGGTGAGGATGGACCTCCTTATTGCCAAGCTCCTGTGCGATAGCCTCGGCACAGGTCACACCTTCGTGGCTGGCTTTGTGAGCAAGCCATGGCCCAGGGGTGCAGTCGCCAATCGCCCAAAGACCATTAGATTTCGTCCGGCCGTAATCGTCAATCTGGATAAAACCACAATCCATATCGGCGAGTTTGTCAACACCGATATTCTCGGTGTTGGGCACAATGCCGATGGCCGTGATGACGTGGCTGAATTCAGTAGTTTCAACCTTGCCGCCTTTATCCTTGATCTTGGCGGTGACGCCTTTCGCACCGACCTTCAGATCTTCGACACCGGCACTGGTCATGATCTTGATGCCCTGCTTTGTCAGCGACTTTTGCAGGAAAGTGGAAACGTCGGCATCTTCGACAGGAACGATGCGGTCGAGCATCTCGACGACCGTGACATCAACACCCATGTCATTGTAGAAGCTCGCAAACTCGATACCGATCGCGCCCGATCCGATGACAAGCAGTTTCTTCGGCATCTCCGGCGGCACCATCGCGTGACGATAGGTCCAGACCCGTTTCCCGTCTGCAGGTGCGAAAGGCAGGTCTCTGGCGCGGGCGCCTGTCGCGACGATCACATGTTTTGCGGAAAGCTTCTCCTCACCCTTCTCGCTTTTCACCGAAAGAGAAGTCGGACCGGTCAGCGTGCCTTCGCCCATGTGAACGGTGATCTTGTTCTTCTTCATCAGGTGGCCAACACCCTGATTCAGCTGTTTCGCGACTCCGCGGCTGCGTTTGACGATAGCATCCAGATCAGCCTCGATCGCGCCGGCAACTTTCAAGCCATAGGAGGATGCATGGTCCATATAATGCTTGATCTCGGCGGAGCGCAGCATCGCCTTTGTCGGGATGCACCCCCAGTTGAGACAGATACCGCCGAGATTTTCACGCTCCACGATAGCCGTTTTCAACCCAAGCTGCGCGCAGCGGATCGCTGCGACATAGCCGCCGGGTCCGGACCCCAGAACAATGACATCGTAATTGGCCGCCATGAATGATCCCTCTTGTTTCCTATTGCTTCGGGGCAGGCGTTCAGCCCGCCAACAATTCTATGTATGTCTTGCTCACCCAGCCCGATTTACAGGGACCGTCATAGTCCTGCTCTTTTGCGACCGGGCTGCCGGTGCCGCAATCAGGTGCGCTTTCCGCATCTTCGTAAACGATGCCGAGCCAGCCATCTGCTTCGTCACATATCGCGACGCCTGTGCCTTCATTGATCCGATCGATCTCCGCCGCTTTGGGTGAAGGAGCGTTACGGACCGCCAGAAAGTTGTCTCCATCCGGATTAAGCCCCCGAACTTCGCCATATGCGGCACACGCATCCAGATCGGGGCCATCATGACCGACGCGGACCGGTCTGGGCTCCACAATCGTCTTTTCAGCTTCGCGATCCGCTTTTGCCACAGACTGAGACGGTGGCTGCGAGCACGCGCAAAGCCCGAATGCAATTGTTAGAGCCGCAAGATGCCTCACACGAGCAGCCCCATCGGGTTCTCGATCAGCTGCTTGAGCGCCTCCATAAGCTGCGCGCCCTCAGCACCGTCAATCGCGCGGTGGTCGAAACTGCCCGATGCGTGCAGGACAGTTGCGGGAACGATTTCGCCATCCACAACATACGGCACTTGCTGGCCTGCCCCGACAGCGAGGATCATGCCCTGCGGCGGATTGATCACGGCGTCGAACTGCTTGATGCCAAACATACCGAGGTTGGAAAGGCT
>JAXHVK010000126.1:0-8530 GCA_034211135.1 Pseudomonadota bacterium | reverse complement strand
CGGCTTGTCCGAAATGAACAGGAGCGCGTGGATCTGAGCCACGGAGCGATTGACTCCCCACTGCCCGCCCAGATCCCCCCAATGAAGGACAAACCGGGCGATAGAAGGCGGCAATTCCGAATCGACGTTTATTTCTGTCATGACAAAAATGTCCGATATTTCCCTGTTTCTGTCAAGACAGAAATAACTGAAGATTCTTCCGGCCTTCAACCCACGGCAAAGAAAAAGGGCCGGCGGATCGCTCCGCCAGCCCCTTTGTCTGGAAAACCGTTGAGAGGTCTTACGCTTCGGCGAATTCCTCTTCGTCGACCATGACCGGACCGGAGTCCTGGCCGCGGGCGTCTTCGTCGCGGTCAACGAATTCGATGACGGCCATCTGCGCGGCGTCGCTGTCGCGATAGCCAGCCTTGATAACGCGGGTGTAACCACCGTCACGATCGCTGTAACGCTCTGCCAACTCGTCAAACAGCTTCTTCAGCTGCGTCTCGTCACCCAGACGGCTCATGGCGAGACGACGGTTGGAAAGACCGCCACGCTTTGCGAGCGTGACCAGCTTTTCGACGTAAGGACGCAGTTCCTTCGCCTTGGGAAGCGTGGTGACGATCTGCTCGTGCTTGATCAAAGCAGCCGACATGTTGCGGAAAAGAGCCTTACGGTGGCCCGACTTACGGCTCAGCTTACGCTGTGAAATTCCGTGACGCATTGTATTCTTCCTTCGTTTGTAAGGGGCCCGTATGAGGTAGCCCGGTACTGGCGGCGCTTAAGGTGCGCCGCCGGAACCTGATTAGCCGAGCAGCTCTTGTTCGAGCTTCTTGGCCATTTCTTCGATGTTCTCAGGCGGCCATCCGGGGATGTCCATGCCAAGGCGCAGGCCCATGCTGGAGAGAACTTCCTTGATCTCGTTGAGCGACTTGCGGCCGAAGTTCGGCGTACGCAGCATCTCGGCTTCGGTCTTCTGGACCAGATCGCCGATATAGATGATGTTGTCGTTCTTGAGGCAGTTTGCCGAACGGACCGACAGTTCAAGCTCGTCAACTTTCTTGAGCAGGTAACGGTTGAGCTGGTTGGCGTCGTCTTCCTGCGGCGTTGCAGCCTGACCGATCATGGCCGACTGCGGCTGCGGGATACCGTCTTCGAAGTGGACGAACAGCGTCAGCTGGTCCTGAAGGATGCGCGCAGCATATGCCACGGCGTCTTCGGGGGTGACGGTGCCATCGGTTTCGACGGTCAGCGAAAGCTTGTCGTAATCCAGTTCCTGGCCGACACGGGCGTTCTCGACCTTGTAGCTCACCTGACGAACAGGCGAGTAAAGCGAGTCAATCGGGATCAGACCGATCGGCGCGTCCGCAGGGCGGTTCTGGACAGCAGGCGCATAGCCCTTGCCCACGTCAGCGGTCAGCTCCATGTTGAGCGTTGCGCCTTCGTCGAGGTGACACAGGACGAGATCCTTGTTCATCACTTCGATATCGCCGGAAACGGCAATGTCGCCAGCCTTGACGGTGACGGGGCCGGTCGCGGAAAGCTGAAGGCGCTTTGCCCCCTCGCCTTCCATCTTGAGAGCGATCTGCTTCACGTTCAGGACGATATCGGTCACGTCCTCGCGCACACCGGCGAGCGAGGAGAATTCGTGCAGCACGTTCTCGATCTTGATCGACGTGATCGCTGCGCCCTGCAGCGAGGAAAGAAGGACACGGCGCAGCGCATTGCCCAGTGTAAGACCAAAGCCGCGTTCAAGCGGCTCGGCTACAAAAGTGGTCTTGCGCTGTTTGTCGCCGCCTTCCTTGATTTCCAGAGCGTTGGGTTTCTTAAGTTCCTGCCAGTTCTTCGTATTGACGGACATGGATTTCCCCTAATTCGCTGTATCAGCGGTTCAAATTCAGAAGTGCGGGCCCGATCACATTCGTATTGGAAAGTGGCCATAAAACCCGCTGGTGTGGTGGCAAGGCGCGTTGCCACCAAACCGGAGTGGGTCAGACCCGACGACGCTTGGACGGACGGACGCCGTTGTGCGGGATCGGGGTAACATCACGGATGGAGGTGATGTTGAAGCCAACAGCTGCAAGACCGCGAAGCGCGCTCTCACGGCCCGAACCCGGACCTTTTACTTCGACTTCCAGAGTGCGCACGCCGTGCTCTGCGGCTTTCTTACCCGCATCGTCGGCAGCAACCTGGGCAGCATAAGGAGTAGACTTACGGCTACCCTTGAAGCCCATCATGCCGGCGCTGGACCAGCTGATGGCATTGCCCTGCGCATCAGTGATGGTGATCATTGTGTTGTTAAAGCTGGCGTTGATGTGCGCAACGCCGCTGGTGATGTTTTTACGGTCGCGGCGTCTTACCTTACCGGTTTCGCGTGCCATGTTCTCGTATTCCTTTTAAATGAAGGAAGAAGGGAAAAGCGTCTGGACGAGCCAGAGCTTACTTCTTCTTACCTGCGATCGGCTTGGCCTTACCCTTGCGGGTACGGGCGTTCGTGTGCGTGCGCTGACCGCGAACGGGCAGCTGGTTACGGTGACGAAGGCCGCGATAGGAACGCAGGTCCATCAGACGCTTGATGTTCATTGCGGTGTTACGACGAAGATCGCCTTCCACCGTGTAATCCGCATCAATTGCCTCACGGATGCGCAGAACTTCCTCATCAGTGAGGTCCTGAACACGTGCGGTGTGCGGGATGCCAAGCTTGTCGGCGATTTCAACGGCGGTAGTACGACCAATGCCGTGAATGTAGGTAAGCGCGATGATTACACGCTTGTTTGTGGGGATATTTACCCCGGCAATACGAGCCACTTAATTCTCCATGCTCCACAGGGATTACGGGCATAGCGCCCTGCACCCCATCTCAACGCTCAAATTCAAAGACAAATCTGCGCTTCCAGAAGGAGAGAACCCCTTCAAACGGCAAAAGCCCGGATGGCAAACGCACAAGCGATTACCGGCCGGACAACTTTCGCCAAAACAAAGACAGGCGTGTCAAATGAGCCGCGCGCTTAGGCCGAATCGGCAATGCCGTCAAGCGCCTGCGACACATATTCGGTCGAGACAGTGAAATAGTCTTCGTCACATCTGTTTCAAGGGGAATATGAGGCGCCTGATTTGTTATTCGAAGCCCAACATCCCAGAGCGTGACTGGAATATCGGAATTGGAATGGATTTTACAAGTTATCACATTCCGAAAAACTCTATTTAACTATAACAATCTAACCCGCTGCCTATGAAACCCCGCGTAGCCAACCTTTTACCAAGGCTTATTTCATGCCTTGTGCTGGTCATTGCCGCCAATTCCATTTGGTATGCACCGGCCCATGCGGGACGCATTGAGGCAGGCACTTTCACCGCGCACGATACACTTGGCTCAAACCGCACGCCTGATCCGGTTGTTTTCCAGCAGCCGTTTGACGTACCTCCGGTCGTGGTCGCCATTTCCGATTCAACCGGCAACAACTCGGCCTCCATTCGCGTTACAAACATCACCACGACCGGCTTTGACGAGCTCATCCTTGAGCCTGACAATTGGGACGGCCGGCACCTCGCGCAGCCGACACAGTACATCGCCGTCGAGCCGGGCCGGCACATCCTGCCCGACGGCACGATCATCGAGGCCGGCTTCATCAATATGAACGAGGTTCAATTCGGGAACGGCTTTACAGGCGGAACAGCCAGCTGGCGCAACGTATCGTTTTCCGCACCGCTTTCCGGTTCGCCAACCGTGTTCCATCAATTGCAGTCCGCCAACAGCGAAACGCGCAATGTCGCCAATCAAAGCTCGCGCCCGCATATCACTACCGTAGTTCAGGGAACATCGCCCACCGGTTTCCAGATCGCTATCGACCGCAGTGAAGCCAATAGCGGGCCCTTCCCCTCATTCGAACGTGTTGGCTGGATCGCCATCCAGTCAGGCCAGAATGGCAGCTTTGACGATGTAAACGGCACGAACGTCAATTGGAGCACACGCACCACCAGCGCGAACATACGCGGATGGGATGACGGGTGCTTTGCCAATTCACATGGCCTTACGGGATCGGCGGCACCCATCGTCATCGCCAAGAAGAATTCGCGCAATAATGGCGATGGTGGCTGGCTGCGATATTGCAGCATCAACGGCAGCTCCATCTCTCTCAGAGTGGACGAAGACCGCGATCAGGATAACGAGCGCAATCTTTCGACGGCTCAGGCGGAGGCTGCAGCCATCATTGCCTTCTCACAGCCGTTTCACGCGAATTTCCGTCCATCGCTATCGGTGACCAAATTGCGCACCAGCACACAGGACACCAATGGCGGGGATTTCGGCACGCCGGGCGCCATCGTCTCCTATCTCATCACGGTGCGCAATGACGGCAATGCGCCGCCCGACGAAGGGTCGTTGGTCGTGACGGAGGAGCTTCCGAACGAAACCGATCTGGTTGTCACCGACTTTGGCGCGCCAAATAGCGGGCCTGTCGCCTTTTCCGATGGCTCACCCGCGACGGGGCTCGGTTGTGTTTTCGTCAGTCTCGCCAGCCCCGCGGATTGTCTGTTCTTTTCAACTGACGGGATCGACTACACCTACGCGCCCACAGACAGCGGCGACGGAACTGATCCGAATGTCCGTTATGTCCAGATCCGCCCGTCCGGCTTTATGAGCGGGGACACAGGAACCGGTTCGCCCAGCTTCACCCTGCGATTGCGAGCGCGGATTGATCCGGTCGGCCCGTAACGCCTCAACCGTCGTCGCTTAGATCGCCGAAGGCTTCCTCTACCGAGGGGCCTTTTTCTGCATCCTCGGTGATTTCCTGATCGTCGCTTTCGAGCTTGATCTCTGCCTCCGCTTCGTCGCCTTGCGCATCAACTGCTTCAGGCTCTTCCCCGGCGACATCGACACGGCCAAGGAGTTCAGCCAGCCCATTCAATTGCTGGGTCATAACGCCATCGACAGCCTTGGAAATCACCGGCACCTCATAGCGCATGGATCCACCGACATTGTATTCCCACACAATGCGCGTGCCTTCATCGACTTTACTGATGGCGATGGTGAGGACGCCCGTCACCGGCTCGCTCTGTAGCGGCCCGAGCGCACCGACCATCCGAAGCGCGCTTTCCGGATAGGCCTGAATGACGCGCATATGCTCCACGCTGCCTTCGAGTGTGAAGCGCCCCGGTTCATCGACCTCAGGAATTTTTTCGCAAAAGCATCCGCCAGCCTGCGGCGTAATGGTAAGATTGGCCGCATCAGCAGACCACGTGTGTTCAGAAGACCACCAGCGCGCAGGGCTGATCAGCGCCAGCCAAGTCTGCTTCGGATCGGCTTCCACCACAGCCTCATCACGGGTGATGAAGCCGTCATCGCTGCTTTGCGTCACCTCTGCATTCACAGCAGGTGCAGCGAGCGCAGCCAGCATGGCGGCGAAGCCCAGGCGTGTTGCTCCGTGGCGAAAACTCATGACCCGATCTCCCATTCAGATTGCGGGCCTAAGGCATCCGTGAAATCCGGGCAATCGCCTAAAGCCGATTACCGCAAAGTCTGTATCAGGAAAGCACACCGTCAATGGCGCTGGCGACTTCTTCAATGCCAGACATGCCATCGACACGCGTAACAATGTCGCGTTCTTCATAGCCGGGGAGGATTGGTGCAGTTTCGCTGCGATAGACTTCCATGCGGTGACGCACGGTTTCCTCATTATCGTCCGGGCGACGTTTGAACTCGGACGATCCGCAAACATCGCATTCGCCTTCCTTCGCAGGCGGGTTCGCGGCGTCGTGATACAGCGCACCGCATTTCGCACAGGAGAAACGGCCCGTAATCCGCTCAACCAAGGCTTCGACATCAACCGACAGTTCGATCACGTGGTCAAGCGACCGGCCGTGCTTGGCGAGAATGCCGTCGAGCTGTTCGGCCTGGGCAGCCGTGCGCGGATAGCCATCAAAGATCGCGCCCGTATCGGCATCCATGGCTGCAAGATTGTCATCAATCAGCTGCGAAACGATCTCGTCAGACACGAGCTCGCCGCGATCCATCACTTCCTTGGCCTTCACACCAACCGGTGTCTGGGCCTTCACGGCGGCGCGAAGCATGTCGCCGGTCGAAAGCTGCTTCATATTGTGGCGCTCAACCAGGCCGGCGCTCTGTGTGCCCTTGCCTGCCCCCGGAGGCCCCAAAAGAATGATGTTCATTGCATTCCCCGTTGATCGCGACCGTGGCTTACACATCTCACAGCCGGCGCGTTAGATTAGCCTAGGTGTGGCTATGCGTTATCGCTTGCGGCCTTTCAACTTCGCCTTCTTGATGAGATTATCATACTGATGGGCAAAGAGGTGGGACTGGACCTGTGTGATCGTGTCGACCGTGACGTTCACGACGATCAGGAGGCTCGTCCCGCCAAGGAAAAGCGGAATGCCCGTTTGTGCAATCATGTATTCCGGGATCACACAGACCGCCGTCAGATAGATCGCACCGACCACGGTGATACGGGTCAGGACATATTCGAGATAGTCAGCGGTCCGCTTACCCGGACGGATACCCGGAATGAAGCCGCCATTCTTTTTGAGATTGTCCGCTGTCTCTTCCGGATTGAACACAACCGCGGTGTAGAAGAAGCAGAAGAAGATGATCCCGATCGCATACAGCGTCATATAGATCGGCTGACCGTGCTGCAGATACTGGTTCAACGTCACGATGAAGCCACCCACGCCGCTTTCCGTTTCCACCGACTGGCCGGCAAATTGGGAAATTGTCAGCGGCAGCAGCAGCAGGGAGCTGGCGAAAATGGGCGGGATCACACCCGCAGTGTTCAGCTTCAGCGGCAGATACTGGTTATCCGCCTGCACCATGCCGCGCTGTGTCGCACGCTTGGGATATTGCACAAGCAGACGCCGCTGCGCACGCTCTACGAAAGAGATGAGGAGAATAAGCGCAACAACCATCACGATGAAGCCGATGATGATGCCCGGAGCAATCGCGCCGGTGCGGCCACCTTCGAACAGGTTGCTGGCAAAACTAGGGAACTGGGCAACGATACCAGCCATGATGATCAACGAAACACCGTTGCCGATCCCACGCGAAGTGATTTGCTCACCCAGCCACAGCAGGAACATCGTACCACCGACAAGGCTGATGACCGCACCGATGCGGAAGCCATAGCCCGGATTAACGACCGCCTCGATGCCGTTGGCACCCGCAATCGCCTCTAGCCCGGCGGCGAGGAAGTAACCCTGGATCGCGCACAGGAACACTGTCCCGTAACGCGTATACTGGTTCAGCTTCTGCCGGCCCGTCGCACCCTCTTTCTTGAGAGCGGCAAGCGTCGGATGCAGGGCTGATGCCATCTGCACGACGATAGAAGCGGTAATATAGGGCATAACGCCGAGCGCGATGAGGCTCATGCGCTCAAGGCTGCCGCCCGAAAATGTGTTAAACAGGTCCAGCACGCCGCCGCGCGCAATGTCTGCAACATTCTGAAGCGCGACCGGATTGACGCCCGGCAGCGGCACAAAGCTCAGAAAACGGAAAACAATCAACGCGCCAAGCGTGAACCAGATGCGCTGACGCAGTTCGGTTGCCTGGGCAAAATTGCCAAGATTGAGGTTGCTGGCGACGTTGTCTGCGCGTGAGGCCATGGTAGATTTACGATCCTGCTCTTATTCCGGCGGCGGCTTCCCGTGCCGTTATAACCGGTTTCAGATAGGACAGGTAGGGAGCGGGAGGCCCGTTGTCGAACCCCCCGCCCCTACTTTTGTCACATTATTCGCTGTCAGCGGCTTTTTCAGCCTTCGTCGGAGCAGTCACTTCGATGCTGCCACCGGCTTTCTCAACCGCAGCAATTGCACCTTTGGTGGCGCCGGTAACGACAAACTTGGCCTTGGCCGTGATTTCGCCCTTGCCCAGCAGACGCACACCGTCCTTGCCACCGCGTGCCAGACCGGCTTCGCGCAGAACAGCTTCGGTGATGTCTTTCTTGCCGTCGATCTTCTTGGCGTCGATCCACTTCTGGACCATGCCAATGTTCACTTCGGCGTAATCCTTGCCGAACGGGTTGTTAAAACCACGCTTCGGAAGACGCATGTGAAGCGGCATCTGACCGCCTTCAAAGCCCTTGATCGCTACGCCGGAACGGCTCTTCTGACCCTTCTGACCACGCGCGGCGGTTTTACCCTTGCCCGAGCCGATACCACGGCCCACACGCATGCGACCCTTACGGGCACCAGAATTGTCACGGATATCATTCAGTTTCATATTGCACTCGCTTTCGCTTTCAAAGCCCCACGCTGGGGGTTCGCGCTAGAGAAAGGAAGCCCCGCCGAAGCGGGGCCATCCGGTTTTGGTTTAGTCCACGATCTCAACGAGATGCGGGATCTTTGCGACCGCGCCGCGCACTTCAGGAGTATCCTGACGCTCGACGACCTTGTGCATCTTGTTGAGGCCCAGGCCGATCAGAATCTTGCGCTGGCTCTCGGGACGACGGATCGGCGAACCGATCTGCTTGATCTTGATGGTAGCCATCACTCGTTACTCCACAATAGCAGCGGCGTCGGCTTCCGCCTCGGCTGCGCTGGCGCC
>JAXHVK010000125.1:0-8544 GCA_034211135.1 Pseudomonadota bacterium | reverse complement strand
CATGTAAAAGATGCCAAAGACCACCAGCTAGACTGCAAAGTAGATGGTGCTGGTGAGATGATGCTTACCGCGCAGTTTGTATTACGAGCTTCCCCTTCCGTCAATCCGACCGACGCAATCGGAGGGTGACTGAAAACAGCGCTGGGGATACAGGAATGGTCGACGGCATAGGCATCACCGGGGCCAAACGTGCTATCAGCAAAGGCCTGCCCTTCGCGGATGGCGACCGGCGTCAGTTGCACGCGGTCTGTCACATCACCAACGGCATAGACGTATTCGAGGTTGGTCTTCGAATAATCATCGACCTTGATTTCACCCTTATCGCCAAGTTCGACGCCGATTGTGTCGAGGCCCAAACCTTCAGTGTTCGGAACGCGGCCCGTCGCGATCATGACGCAATCGAACTCACGTTCGTCATGATTGGTCATTTTGACCAGAAGCGAACCATCATCCTGTTTCTTCACGTGTTCGAATTCGGCGTGGAAACAGAATTCGATCCCCTTTGTCAGGGAAATCTGAAGCAGGCGGTCGCGCAGCGACTGGTCGTACCCACGCAGGATGACATCGGAACGGTTTGCAATCGTCACCTTGCTGCCGAACTGATTGAAAATTCCGGCAAATTCGTTGGCGATATATCCTCCACCGGCAATCAGAACACGCTTTGGCAAGTCGTCGAGGTGGAAGGCTTCGTTAGAGGTGATGCAGTGCTCGCTCCCCTCAAATTCGGGCATATGAGGCCGCGCGCCGGTTGCGACGAGAATGTACTTGGCCGTCACAACCTTTCCGCCGGACAGTGTGATTTCATGGTCGCCGGTGATGGTCGCCCGCTCGCGATAAATCTCCACCCCGTGGTTATCGAGAGTTTCGCCATACAGCCCTTCGAGCCGGTCGATGTCATTCTGCACGTGATCACGCAGACGCTTCCAATCGAAGCTTTTGCCTTCGATAGTCCAGCCAAACTGCTGCGCATCTTCGAGATCTTCTGCGAAGTGCGCACCGTAGACGAGCATCTTTTTCGGCACGCAACCACGGATGACGCAGGTTCCGCCAACGCGGTATTCCTCCGCCGCTGCCACGCGCGCTCCATGGGCTGCGGCAACCCTGCTGGCGCGAGTACCGCCAGAGCCAATACCGATAGTGAAAAGGTCGTAATCGTATTCGGGCATGGCTCACTCCTGTCTGTTCAATGCGCGATATGGATAATGTCGCTGCCGATGCAATCACAAAGGCTCAACAGCGCATCATTCAGCCTGCACTTCGTTCAGACCGAGCGAAAGGATACCGCCGACGGCACTAAAACCTGCCATAACAGCCAGAACCACCACATTTCCCAAATATCCGGCCAGCACGCCAAAGACGCTGCCAGCCAGCAGAGCGAAACCAATAATGGTGTTCGAAATCGCGGTATAGCTGGCCCGCGTTTCTTCATCCGCCATGTCGACAAGGTGTGTGGACCGACCTAACCGGACACCTTCGTATGAAATCATCAGCGCCAGCATCAGTACCGGAAGCATCCAGATTGTCTCAAGCAGTCCCGTGAATGCGGCGACGGCGGTAGCAACCAGAGCGGCGGCCCCGCCAAAGGCGGAAAAGATCAGCACCTTGCGGCTGGATTTGTCCGCCAGCCGTCCCCACACCATCGAACTTAAAAGGCTGGCACCTGAACTTGCGAGCACCAGCAGACCCAGCCCCGCAAAGGCATTCGTCCCATTGGCGCTGGCTGCGGCCACCATCAAAGGCGGCGCCAATGCGGTAACGGTCAGAAGTCCGCGTACCAGGATGAATAGACGCAGTTGCGCGTCGCTTTTCAGATAGCTGAGGTTTTCGATTGCCGTCTTGAACGCGTTTGCCCCGCCATCCTGTGCGCCGCTTTCTTCCTGCAAGGTTGTGAACAGCAATCCGCCAGCAATCCAGAAAAGGCCCGCCAGGCCAAGGCCGTAAAGGACAACGTCCATGCGTTCGAAGACATCGGTAATCAAAAGCAGCGCGAAAATGATGACAAAGGCAGCTGAGACTGATCCGGCCATTCCCGTCGCTGATCCGCGACGCGACTTTGATACGGTTTTGCCCAAAACGTCTTTGTAAGCGACTGAGCAGACACTTCGCGAAAGCGCTAATACGGCAAGGCAGCCCAGGATCGCCCATCCTGCAACAGCCCCCGAAAGCGTAAGTGCGCTAGCCAGAATTCCGAGCGCCGACAGCCCCTGACCGATTGCTCCGCCAGCCCAGAAATATTTCCTCACTCCCGCGCTGCGAATGGCTCCGGCAGTGAACATTTGCGGCAATAACGCTCCGGCTTCGCGCACCGGAACCAGAAGGCCGATCACAAAGCTTGGTGCGCCAAGGCTGGTCATCAGCCAGCTCAAAACAAGCTTTGGATCGATCAGGCCATCGGAAGTCTTGCTGAGCGTAAGTGATGAGACATGGGTGAAGAAATTGTTGGGTTCCTCACGGCAGGCGCTGTCGGGAATATCGCGGCAAGCGCGGCCATCGTCGCCAATGATCAGAGCTTCGAAAGCGGCATCTACAGTTGTTTCGGACTTGGACATGAACCCTGAACGCACAAATACGCCGGATGTGCCACCGAGTGCGCCAGCGCTCTATGTCTCCAGAAACAATCCGTTATCCTGAAGCAATTGATAAGCCTTCTGATCGCCGATGGTGATCAGGTCCGGATCACGCACACCCGTGTTACGCTTCAGCAGATAGTGAACCGCCTTCTTGGTCCCCGCGCCAATACCCGGCAGCGCGACCATCACATCGGGATCATGATCCAGAACACGGTCGAACAGCATCGACGTGTTCATTGGGTCAAAGCCGAATCCCAGAAAGCCGAGCCGCTTGCCATGCGCAATCTCGGCCATGAGGAAACTTGAAAAACGTTTGTCACGCCCGCGTTCGGAGGCGGTGTAGATACCCTTCGCCAGCGCCAGCCAGTCTTCGGGGTCCGTATCGCCCCACTCGCACGGTTCACCAGCACCGAAAATCCATGGCAGTGTGCCCGGGCTGCCATAGGGATGGATGATGCGCAGGTGAGTGCTAACCAGCAGGCGCGCTTCCTCCATATCCATGCCGAATGCCATGCTGAGGACCCAAGGCAGATAATGCTCAACCGCACGGTCGTAGTTGAAACAGACGATCGACAGCTTGTCGAAGCACTGTTCGGCTTTTGCGCGGGGCACGCCCTTGGTAATCAGCTGGCCCAGCTGAAACAGCCAGTTCTCCGTCCCGCGAAGAGGCAGATCGCCTGCATCGCGCGGCTCTACTGCCAGAGTGGATTTCTGTTCATTCTGGAGAGTGTAATATGCAAGCGCGATCTTGCCCGCGACAATAACGCTCGGATTGTCGGAACCGTACTGCTCCAGCACCGCGTCAATCGAGTTGGTGACGCGGCTCGCCTGTTTGATAGTCCGACCTGCATCCAGCAGGTCGTCGTAACTTACGTTTAGGCGGGGTGCGCAATTCTCGAAAATTTCAGCCAGAGCAACCATGTCACGCGTCTGCACCTGTGTGCCCAGACGGTCGAAATCGAACCCAGCCGCAATACGGTTCAGCATTTCCGCGCCATCGGGCATTTCGATCTCGCAATTGGCACCTGCACCAATAACAAGGGTCGTCTCTGTCCGGATCATGCGCGGGGTCCTGCCTCTGAAATCATGAGGCAGGACATAGGCTTGGCTTGGTTAAGATTGAGTGATTTCTGCGCCGTAAAAGGCTTGTTTTATCAACCCGTTTGCGAACGGGGCGAACCGCCACCGCCGCCGGGACGACCGCCGCGACGTTGCGAGCCACGCCGACCACCGCCCGGACGCCCTTTGCCACCCGGACGCCCTGCACCGCCGCCGCCGTTCGGGCCACGCGGCCCGCCTTTGCCTTGCGGACGGCCTTTGCGATTGGAGTGTTTTGCTGCCGGCTTGCGCTTTGGTTGTTCGGACGTTTGTCTTTCGCCAACGGGCTTTGCCTTCACCTTCTTCTTGCTCACGCGGGTTTGACCGCGGGGCGGAGGCTTGGTCGGCCCGACCCCTTCAACAACCGCGCGGAAATTATCCGGCAGTGGCAAGCGTTCAAGGCTGGCATCCGTCGTTTTCTGAATGTCCTTCAGATATGCGCGCTCATCCTCGGCGCAAAAGGCGATTGCGATGCCGTCTCGTCCGGCACGGGCCGTACGACCAATGCGATGGACATATTGTTCTGGCACATTGGGGAGCTCGTAATTGATCACGTGGCTGACACCCGGAATATCAATCCCGCGTGCGGCAACGTCAGTGGCGACCAGAATGCTTGTCTTGCCTCGCTTGAATTCATCCAATGCGCGCTGGCGCTGGCCCTGTGTCTTGTTGCCATGAATGGCGTTGGCGTGGATGCCTTTCTGGCTGAGTTTCTTCACTACCCGGTCTGCACCGTGTTTCGTGCGGGTAAAGATCAGAACCAGGTCAAAATCGCCAGGCACCTTGTGCCGTTTGGACAGGATGAGTTCCAGAAGCGCGGATTTTTCATCCTGCTGCACCATAAACAGGTACTGGTCGATGCGTTCAGCCGTCGTGCTTTCCGGTGTCACCGAAACCTGCACCGGATTTTTACAATAACCTGCGACCAGTTCCTTGATCTGTTTCGGCATCGTCGCGCTGAAAAACAGCGTCTGGCGTTCTTTCGGGACTAATTGGCTGATACGGCGCAACGCGTGGATGAACCCAAGGTCAAGCATCTGGTCTGCTTCGTCCAGCACCAGAACCTCAACACCTGACAGATTGAACGCCTTCTGGTCGATCAGATCAAGCAGGCGCCCCGGTGTCGCGATAAGAATGTCTGTGCCGCGATGCAGCTTGTTGCGATCCTTGTTGACGGATGTTCCGCCAACGATGGACTGGACTTTTAACCCGGCAAGCGCACCGTAATCCTTTGCGCTCGCTGCAATCTGGCCGACCAGTTCGCGTGTCGGCGCCAGCACCAGCATGCGGCAGGATTTGAAGGGAATGCGGTTATCCGCGTCACGCAGCCGGTCAATGCTGGGCAGCATGAATGCTGCGGTCTTGCCAGTGCCGGTTTGCGCAATCCCCAGAAGGTCGCGCCCTTCCAGAACCGGGGGGATAGCCTGGTCCTGAATGGGGGTAGGCGTCGAATAGCCTTTCAGGTCAAGAGCCTGAAGGACGGGCTGGGACAGGCCCAGGTCGGAAAATTGTGTCATATATGCTCGCACAGAATAGCGAGATCACGAGCAACACTGTCGCACGTGATCGCGGGGTAAAAAACCACCCGCGTGAAAAGGGAAGCTTGGGGAATTGGTTCGAGCCGAGTTATCGCTGGGTTGCGCTTAGTGACCGCAACCCGCTTCACGCTGAATATTTGCATTCGGCTTGGCGCGCAAATGGGCGTACTGACGCGCTTTGTCAAATAGCATAGATCGGTGGGCCTCTTCAGACCCACCCGAAAATCAGCGTCAAACACCTACAGTCGCGTCAGCGCTTACGGGTTCTGTTCGCGCAGATCCATGTAGGAAAGCGTGGCAGTGTAGACACCCTCAACCGGCACATTTTCAGCTGTGCGCGCGGGTTCAAAGGTGTGGCTCTTCAGCAAGACATCGCAAAGCTTCTGATTCACGTAAGTCTTGCGGAACGCATTGGTAAGTTCGCAATCCACGGCTTTGCCCTGCGCATCCACGGATAGAGTGTAAGCAACGTGGGAACGCCACACGCGAAGACGGCGTGATGCTTTCAAGAATTCCCGTCCGCCATCAAACTGAACAAGCTGCACCTGCGCGGGACCGGTTGCGAAAGCGCCCGGGTTCAAGAGCAGGTTGTGAAGGCGCTCTGCCGTTTCAACATATTTCGAACCGCCAGCGAATTCCTGCAATTCGACAAGCTGGACCGTTCCACTGGGCTCGGATGTCGCGGTAGTGGCCGCGACAGCAGGCGTCTGAGGCGGCGCCAGATCGGCTGCAATTTGACCTTGGTCGACCGCGCCGCACATCAAGGCAGAACAGGCAACTGGTAAAGCGAGCAATCCGGGCATGAAGTATCCTCAATTTCATTGTGAAGATTCGATGAATGCGCGGACCATACGCAACTCGAATGAGAGTGCAAATCGAGTCTTAAACAAACCCAAATGCGTAATATAAGTGCGCAAAAAGGGAATATGGTGCAATGCGCCATTGAGCAGCCAGCGGATCATTACAAACGTGCGAAAATCACGAAAATCGCAGCTGCGAAATTGAGAGAATCAGGACGCGGTCTGCAGCGCGCTTCTCTCAATGCGATCGGGGTATAATTCAGGCACGCTTAGCGGGCCCTGAACGAGCCCGCTAAGTCGGAGAATTCTGGATCAAATGCGCCTCAGGAGAGGCCCGCAGCAGACATCAATGCCTTTGTTGATGCATCGAAGTCGCCCTCACCTGCATCAATCTGCTTCGCAATCGCCTTGCCCAGCTCCACGCCGAACTGGTCAAACGGGTTAATGCCCATCAGAACCGCGTTTGCGAATGTGCGGTGTTCATGAAATGCGACCATCGCACCCAGCGCGGCTGCATCAAGATCATCAAGCAGGAATGTCGTAGATGGCCGATCGCCCGGATATGCTCGCGCCGCATCCTCGGCACTTTCCTGCCCGGCCATCAACGCAGCACCCTGCGCCAGACAATTCATGAGCAGTGTACGGTGATGGGCCGGATCCAGCGCATCACCCGGAGCGATTGCCGCAATGAAGTCCACCGGAACAAGATGCGTACCCTGATGAAGCAGTTGGAACACCGCGTGTTGAGCATCAGTCCCTACCCCGCCCCACGTTATCGGCGCGGTTGCAACGCCAACGGGTTCGCCATCAACGGTCACGCTCTTACCGTTTGACTCCATTTCGAGCTGCTGCAGGTAATCAGGGAACAGCGCCAGCCTTTCATCATAGGCAAAAACAGCGCGGGTCTGGCACCCTCGCAGGCGCGAATAATATTGATCGGCAAAGGCTGCCATCAGCGGGGCGTTTGCGCGTCCCTGAGCATCCCGAAAATGCGTATCGATTGCCTGTGCACCGGAGAGAAATTCGCGAAACTCTTCCATGCCAATGGCAAGCGCAATCGGAAATCCGATGCTTGACCAGATCGAATACCGTCCCCCAACGCTTTCGGGGAATGGCAGCACGCGGGTTTCGTCGACACCCCATTCCACCGCCCTTTCAGGGCTCGCGGTTAAAGCGATCACGCGGCCACTGGGATCTTCGACGCCTTCTTTTTCAAGCCATGCAAGCGCGCTTGCGGCATTCGTCATGGTTTCGATGGTAGTGAAGGTCTTGGACGCAACGGCAATCATCGTGGTTTGCGGATCACACGCAGCAAAGGCCTGCTCCAACGCAAGCCCATCAATGTTAGACACGACATGGACATCAACCTTGGCGAGATCGCGGGTAAGCGCGTCCACTGCCAAAGCCGGCCCGAGGGCTGAGCCACCGATGCCGATATGGATCAGATGCTTTACATCACCCAATACGCCATCGTGAATTGCATCGACGAGCATTCCCATGCGGGCCAGCAGCGCAGCGGCCTCTTCGGTATCGGCATCAGTCCCGCTGCCGCGCATGGCGCCGTGATTTGCGGCGCGTCCTTCGGTCGGGTTGACGATGCCACCGCTGAAAAGCGCATCGCGCGCAGCATCGAATCCGCTTGCTGCGGCCAAAGCCTCAAACGCATCAAGCGCATCTGGCGACAAGTGAGTCTTGGAAAAATCGACCAGCATTCCGCCCGTCTCACCTTCAGCGCCGGGCCATTCCAACCTGAGAGTGAATGCATCGACGCGATTGGAAGCAGCGGCAAAAAGATCGCCCAGGGACACACGCGGAAGGCCGTTGAGGCGATCCCATGCAGCGGCAGTATCAGCGGATTTTGTCATAGCTGGAAGTCCCTTCACAAGTATTTTGCATCGCGCAGCCTTTGCACGGCCCCTTTGCACAGTGATGAAACCGCGCCTAAGGGGACTGGTGATGGATGTTAAGTCCCAAATTCAGCAAGACCGCGATGAGCAGGTCGATATGAGTGAAGGCGCTGATCGAAAGAGAGGGGGCTTTCTTTCGCAACTGCGTTTCATCGCGCTGTTGCTTGCGCTTGTCCTGATTGTGCGCAGCTTCGTATTCGCGCCGTTTTCGATACCTTCGGAAAGCATGCTGCCACGTCTGTGGAACGGGGATTATCTGCTAGCGGCCAAATGGCCTTATGGTTTCTCGAACAATTCGCTTCCCTTCGACACCAATCTGTTTCCGAACCGCGTTCTGGCAAATCCGCCGGAACTGGGCGACGTGGTCATCTTCAAGCATCCGATCGAACGGATCGACTACATAAAGCGCGTAGTCGCCCTGCCAGGCGATACGATTGCCATGCGTGATGGCCAGATCATTCTGAATGGAAAGGTGATCAGCCGTGAACTGATTGCCGACTTCATGATCCCCGTTTCGGTAAACACCGACTGCGGCAGGGGCGGACTTTTGCTTACTGAAACAGGCGCAAGAGATGTTTGTGTCTACCGGCAATTCAGGGAGACACTACCAAACGGCCGCAGTTACGAGGTG
>JAXHVK010000124.1:0-8619 GCA_034211135.1 Pseudomonadota bacterium | reverse complement strand
CGGCTCCAATGCGGGTTGCACCGCCTGTGACCAAGATTGCTGGGCGTGTCATTGTCTGCGGTCCTAACACAAAACGCCGCCAACCCAATGGGCGGCGGCGTTGTAAAAAGGACTAATGGTGATTAACGGCAGCGAACGTCGCCGCGGTCGATTTCACGTCCCAGCACCGCGCCCAGCGCCCCGCCGAGCAATGTGCCGACCGTGCGATCTCCGCGCGTGTCTATGGTGCGGCCCAGAAGAGCGCCGACGCCTGCTCCGATGACCAGACCTGTCGTGCCGTTGTCACGCTCGCAATAGACGCGCCCGTCACGTCCGCGCCACACGCGGTCGCGGCGGCTTATGCGGCGCGGTTCGATGTAACGGCCACGGCGATCATAGACGCGGTCCCGGCGATATTTGCGCCCGCGATTGGAATAGCGGCGGTCTTCGTAGTAATCGTCGCGATCCCAGCGGTCATCGTCGTCATAGGCGGCGATGGCAGTCAGGGAAATGGCTGCGCTGTTGGCCGATCCGGGGGCGATATCGGCCGCATTGGCGGGGGCGGCAGCCATTGTGAGTGAGGCTGCTGCGGCGGTCAGGGCAATGGTTTTCATCCTGGGTTCCTTTCAGTCCTGTGTTCTTGTTGACCCCTGTTTTGTTCAGGTAATCCGAACTCTGGATGAACGGTTCGTTGGGAGGGAAAATCCTACGATGAATGGAGATGCCATTGCGGCGAGGCGTTCTGCCTCATCCCAACAGCTTGATCGCCCGCGCCTGAATTTGCAGCGATAGCCTGGAGAGTGTGGCGAGCTCTTCCAGCTCTTCCCTGCTGCCTTTACCGCCGATCAGGGCCGCGAAGACGCGCGCGACGCTCCAGTTCGGATGACCCCGTTCTACCCGCTCAAGCGTGTCGCCTGCCTCAACCTCTCCTGTTTCGAGGACGCGGAAATACCAGCCCGAGCGTCCCGTTTTGACAATCTGAGCCGTCATACCTTTGACGCCGAAGCGGTGGTCAACTTTCCAGCACGGTTGGCGAGGCTGATTTAATTCAATCAATGCAGAACCAAGACGGAAGCGATCACCGATGAACACATCGCTTTCGACCAGATCCGCAACAGCCAGATTGGAACCGAAGCAACCTGCTTGATCGAGCAGAGCGAGTGCATCGCTATCATCCAGCGTTTCGCGCCAGAAGTCGTGATGGGCGAGGGGGTATAGATGCACGGCTTTCTCTGGCCCGCCGTGCACTCGCCTGTCGGCCTGTTCGTCCGGGGCGAAGCCGTCCTCCAGCAATTGCACCACGCCTTCGCGCGGGCGTTTTGCAATTGCGCTGGTTTCCGCACCATTGAACGGGCGCGCCGTGCCTGTGCAGATAGCTTTGATCGTTCTCTTCATGATTTTTGGACCGTCAGATCAATCCAGTCTCGCTGCGTCCCGTCAGAGCCTTTTCCGGCATAGACGCGCTGGTCGATCACGTTGAAGCCTGCTTCGCTGTACCGATCCAGCAGCCACTGGGCAGGGGGGAAGTTGTGCAGCCGCCCCAGCAGATCGCGGCCTTCGCCTGTGCCAAGCTTGAAACTGGCAAAATGCCACCCTTCAGGCTTTAGAGCGCGGCAAATCCTGCCAAGAGCATCCGGCAGTTCGGTGCGCGGGCAGTGAAGCAAAGTGGCATGAGCCCAGACGGCATCATAGGCGGCGATAGCGTCCAGTTGATCAAAGCGCATGACCCGCGCATCGAGACTGAAACGCTCATTGGCTTTCGCCACCATTGCCGGCACGCCATCCGTCGCGTCGATCACAAAGCCACGTTCCCGAATCCGGGCAGAATCCTGGCCGCCGCCGCATCCAAGTTCCAGAACGGCGGCACCGTGATCCAGTCGATCAAGAAACGGATCAAGTTGATAGGAATGGCTCTGCGCAAAGCTGAACGTGTAATGCGGTGCGCGCTTTGTATAGAATTCAAACGTGGCCGGATCGATGGGCATGCAGCGTACCATACAGACGGTTGAATAAACGCACAGCATTGAAAACGGCAAAAGGCTCGTTTTGCTGATGCGGAGTTGATAGGGTCGCCGCAATGCAAAGCGGCTTTACAGGGGCCACCCGATGAAAATTGATCTGATCGACGTTTTTGGTTCTTCTCCGATGACCGGCAACCCCCTTGCCGTGGTGCATGGCGGGTGTGATCTGAGCGATCATCAGATGCTGCGCCTGACGCAGTGGCTTGGCTTTTCGGAAACGACGTTCCTTTTGCCTCCCGAACATCCCGAGGCTGATTACAAGGTGCGCATTTTCTATCCGGCAGGGGAATTGCCGTTTGCGGGCCATCCGACGCTGGGAACGTGCCATGCGTGGCTGGCTGCCGGTGGAACGCCGCGCGATGGCAATGTGATCGTGCAGGAATGCGGTGTCGGCCTCGTCCGCGTCCGCCGTGATCAAGGATTGCTGGCATTTGCCGCACCGCCCCTGATCCGCAGCGGCCCGTTGAACGAAGAGGAACTTAGTAATGCTCTGGCCGTGACCGGCGCTGATCCACAAAGCGTTGTGGAAGCCGTCCATGTTGTGAACGGGCCATTGTGGCAGATGCTGCGCCTGAAAAGCGCAGCGGATGTTCTGGCGGCCACGCCCGCTTCAAAAGCGCCGCCGGGCACGGATATCGGGCTGGCCGGTCCGTGTGAGGAAGTCGCAGAGCATGACTGGGAGCTTCGCGCATTCTTCGCCAATCAGCACGGACAGATTGTCGAAGATCCGGTCACTGGCAGTTTCAACGCCGGAGTGGCACGTCACCTGATTGAAAGCGGCATCGAAGCGGGCGATTTCGTCGCGGCGCAGGGGCGCTGCACGGGGGCAGATGGCAAAGTGCTGATCAACCGCGATGCGGATGGCACAATCTGGATTGGCGGGTATTGCCACACGGTTTCGCGGGCAGGGGAGGTTGCGCTTTAGGCCGCGCCTTCCTCCGCCTGTGTCTGCGCAGCTGCGGCTGCTTCGCGATCACGTTCGGCCCGGCTTTTCTTCTGCGCAGCTGTCTTCAACTGACCGCAAGCCGCATCAATATCGCGTCCGCGCGGTGTGCGAACCGGCGCGCTGATGCCGCCTTCGAACACGATATCGCTGAACGACTTGATGCGTTCGGGCGTCGAGCATTCATAGTCGGCACCCGGCCACGGATTGAACGGGATCAGATTGACCTTCGCCGGCAGGTTGAACTGTTTTAGCAGTCGGACAAGTTCACGCGCATCATCGTCGCTGTCATTCTTGTCCTTCAGCATCACATATTCGAACGTGATGCGTCGCGCATTCGATGCGCCGGGGTAGTCGGCACAGGCCTGCAACAGCTCTTCGATGCCGTATTTCTTGTTAAGCGGCACGATCTCGTCACGCACATCCTTCGTCACCGCATGGAGCGAGACGGCTAGATTGACGCCGATTTCCTCACCACACCGCTCCATCGCCGGAACAACGCCGCTCGTGGACAGGGTGATGCGGCGCTTTGACAGGCCCAGCCCATCGCCGTCCATCACCAGATGCAGCGCATCGCGGACATGGTCGAAATTGTAGAGCGGCTCTCCCATGCCCATCATCACGATATTGGTCAGCAGGCGGCCATCGGCAGTGTAATGTCCGGCCTCTTCCTCTCCCAGATCGCTCATCGTGCCTTTGGGCCATTCGCCCAAGGCATCGCGCGCCAGCATGACCTGACCGACAATCTCACCCGGGGTAAGATTGCGGACCAGACGCATCGTGCCGGTGTGGCAGAATGTGCAGTTGAGCGTGCAGCCCACCTGACTGGATACACACAGGGTTCCGCGCGTTTCATCGGGGATGAAGACCATCTCGAAATCATGGCCGTCATCGGTTTGCAGCAGCCATTTGCGGGTGCCGTCCGACGAATGCTGTGCCTCCACCACGTTGGGGCGACCGATCACGAAACGCTCTGCCAGCCACGGACGCATCGTCTTGGAAATGTCGGTCATCGCATCAAATTCTGTGACGCCGCGGTGATAAAGCCAGTGGAAGACCTGCTTGGCGCGCAGCTTGGACTGGCGTTCATCAAGGCCCGCCTGCGCGAACAATTCGCGTATGCGAGGGCGCGGCAGGCCAAGAAGATCAATGCGGCCATCGGCGCGCGGCGTGATGTCACGCGCGACGGGAACCGGGTCCACCTGCCCGGGGATTGTCATAAGAGTCGTGTCTGCCATGATTGGCGGGGCATATAGGGCCAAGCTGCCCGTTTGACTAGCTTTGGCGTCAGCCTCGCATTCGCGCTTTGCTGGGCTATCCTCAGGCGTCAGCGCAGCCAACAGTGGCCGCATCCATCGCGGTCGCTGCGCCATCGAGACTGTAACGACTGGTGAATCGGCTTCCCGACGCGCTCTGAGCGGATACCGAAAGGCTTCCCGTCGAACGCATCGCCGCAATAATCGCCGCATCGCCTGCCTTGTCTGCTGGCCATGCGTTGCGGCCTCTGGCGACAAGGTCAAATGTCTCGCCTGAAATCGACAGGCGAACAGAGCGCTTGGGGTCCGCTGCTTCTTTCAGCCTGACATGAACCTGACCGCGAACATCCTTTTTGGGCCACGTCCCGATCGAAATGAAGCTTTGATCCGAATTCGATCCGCGTGGAGCGGCGATGGCATAGCACCGCGCTGTGTCATCATCCTTGAAAGCTGCCCACTGGCCATACACGCCCAGACTTTCTTTCGCAGATAGCGGCGCCGCGATCATGGAAAGGGCAATAAGGATCAGTGGCTTATTCATAATCTACAGCCATCACTTCCCATTCTTTCGCACCGCCAGGCAGGCGAACAGTGCGAAGGTCGCCAATGCTGGCGCCTTTCAAAGCCTTCGCCATCGGCGAATTCCACCCAATCCGCCCTTGGCTTGCATCCTGTTCGTCATCGCCGACCAGCGTCACCACCTTGCGCGCGTCATCTTCATCGGCAAGCTCTACCGTTGCTCCAAAGAAGACACGCGACTTATCCGGCTGCTGCGTGGGATCGACGACGCGGCAATTCTTCATCCGCTTCGCCAGATAGCCAAGCTCGCGATCAATCTCCCGCATACGCTTGCGACCATAGAGATAGTCACCGTTTTCGCTGCGGTCGCCATTACCGGCGGCCCAGCTGACGATTTCGACAATCTCGGGCCGCTCTTTGCCGAGCAGGTGATCGTAGCGTGCCTTGAGCGCTGCCATCCCTTGCGGCGTGATCGGAGGGCCGGGCTTGGTTGCCATCACGCAAGATTACGGCAGGAAGGAATCAATCGGACGCGGCAGTCCGGCCTGTTCGGGGTACATGTGCGAATAGGTCACCGCATTGCCCAGCACGCGCATGATGTAATAACGGGTTTCGAAGTTCGCAGGGATGCGCTCCACCCATGTCACCCAGTCAATCTCGCCCTTGCGCGGATCGCCATTCAGCCGAAGCCACTGGTTCACACGGCCCGGACCCGCATTATACGCGCCCACCGCCAGCGGATATGCTCCGCCGTAATAGCTCATCATGCGGGCAAAATACGCATCGCCCAGGCGGATGTTGTAGCTGGGTGAGTTTATCAGATTGGCGGACATGTACTGCACGCCCAACATGCCCGATTGTTCGCGCGCTGTGCCCGGCATAAGCTGCATGATACCGCGAGCGCCCGCATGGCTGACGCGGGTGCGGTCAAATTCGCTTTCCTGCCGGCTGATCGCGTGGGTCATCACCCAGTCATTGACCAAAGGCGTTTCAATCGTGGGATAGCCAATGCGGTCGATGTTCTTAAAGCCGCGCTCGCCATTCTTGAAGCCAAGGACAACCGCCGCCTCGGGCATGTTGAGCCGCGCTGCGAGGTCGGCGGCCATCAGCATCTCTGTCTCGTTAGCGACTGAATCGCCCAACGCCTGGAAGAACCGCCGCTCTGTTTGCCAAGCGCGGCGATTATTGCCGATCGCGATCAGGGCTTGGGCAATCGGGCGCGATTCGAATTCACGGCGCTGCTCTGCACTGATCTGGAGTTGCGGACGCTCTGCAAAGGCAGGCATCTGTCGGCCAAGAGCAGATATGGCGAGCTGGCCGTAATAGTAATCAGGCCACTGCGCAGCCTGCTCAAAATAGGCAGCCGCACCAGCGCGATTGCCGGACTGAAGCGCTGCACGTCCGGCCCAGAAGAACCCTTTGGCCTTTGTCAGCGGAGAACGTGCGGCCTTGCCATACCGTTCAAAAAGAGAGGCAGCGCGCTCGCCATCGCCCAGTTCCCAAAGCGCCTTTGTCCCGCCCAGCCACATGAGGTCGGTGTATTCATCGCGCAGTTTGAAAGAACCCTGCGAGATATCCTCGCCCGGCTTGAACAGGTCATCAACCTTGGCTGCGATGCGGGCTGCGTCCAGCGCGCTTGATGCTTTGGCAACGGCGAGCATATCGCCGATGAACTCTTCACCATCCAGCGCGGGCGCATCAAATTGCGGGCGGTTGGCGAGCAACGAAATCGCAGCGCCTGTTTGCCGTTTTGACCGGTAGTAATTGACGAGATTGAACACATAGCCCGCATTTCGCTGGGCATTGGTGGGGGTGGGCAGGCCCGCTTGCGAAGGCAGTTCGCCCTGGACCAGTGCGAGGCGCGCCATCGCCATGTCGCGTTGATCGACAGGCAGATTGATGATCTGACGTGCCGCCGCTTCGCCTGCTTCCTGCCACAGCAGGGCATCCATCCGCGCGACGTGATCTTCAGCTGTCAGTTGCGAACCGAACAGGCCGACAATGTATGCCTCCGCCGGTCCGCTCATCTGCCCGCCACGCCATGCAGCGCGTGCCACTTCCAGTGCCTCAGGCCGCTGCGCCGCTGACAGCGCAAGCGCGTAGCGCGCGCGACCCGCATTGGTCAGCGGGGGGTGCGCATCGAAAAAGCGGAGCAGATCGGCCTGCGGAGGAGCCTCTACCGCCAACGTATTTTCCGCCCGAACTCGCAAGACTGAAGTGCGCGGAAAATCGGGATAGGCAATCGCGAATTCGGCATAATCGGAAAAGCTCAGCTGCCGGTTCTTCTGTAGATCCTCCCAGCGGGCAATTGCTGCGTCCATACGCTGCGTCTGCTGTGCGACCAGCGATCCGCTGGTGACTTGCGCAGAAGAAGTGGGGGCAAGAACCATCGCCGAAAGAGCGGCGGTGGCGAGAACTTTAATACGCATTTTGCTGACCATGCTGGACATTGTGCGGGGTGGCTCCTTATCAGGCGCTGAACGCCTTAGGGTTCGAGTGCTGGCGCAATGAAACGCCACGCTCAAGCAACAAATTGAAGTGATACGGGGATAAAGCAATGTTCAGCGGATCAATTCCCGCTCTGGTGACTCCTTTTCGCGATGGGTCGTTTGATGAAGCGGCCTTTCGCAAACTTGTAGACTGGCAGATCGAACAGGGCAGTGCCGCCCTTGTTCCGTGCGGTACAACGGGCGAGGCATCGACGCTGTCGAATGCCGAACACCACCGCGTAATCGAAGTCTGCATAGAGCAGGCCGCGGGGCGCGTGCCGGTTATCGCGGGCTGCGGATCGAACGATACGAAAAACGCAGCTTTGCACATGAGTTTCGCCAAAAAAGCAGGGGCCGCGGCAGGGCTTTGCGTTGCGCCTTACTACAACCGGCCAAGTCAGGCGGGCCTGATCGCCCATTTCAGCTATCTGGCGGAAAACTGCGAGCTGCCGATCGTCCTCTACAACGTACCTGCGCGCACGGTGACGGATATCGAGGACGACACGGTCGTTGCTCTGGTGAAAAAGTATCCCGAACAGATTGTCGCGATCAAGGATGCGAGCGGTGATTTAAGCCGTGTCGCGGATCACCGCATGGGCATTGGCCGCGATTTCTGCCAGCTTTCGGGCAATGACGAATTGTGGCTCCCCCATTCCGCCGCCGGAGGGAAGGGTGCAATCTCGGTCACCGCAAATGTCGCGCCTGCTTTGTGCGCGGAATTTCATGCAGCGATTGCAGCGAACGAGCTGAAAAAGGCGCGTGAGCTGAACGATCGCCTTTTCCCGCTGCACTACGCGATGTTCTCCGATGCGAGCCCGGCGCCAGCGAAATACGCGCTGAGCCGGGTGCTCGACTATATCGAGCCCAGCGTTCGCCTGCCGATTGTCGAAGCAAGCGAAAGCTCCCGCAAGGCAGTCGATGCCGCACTGGAGCATGCCGGGCTGGTGTGACCGGGCGCTAGTCCGCCGGATTGTGCTTCTGCACGAACTCGACTGATGCCTTGAGCATTGTCTGGCGTGTTTCGGAAAGCGACAGCCAGTGGTCCTCTTCGTCAAGGGTGACGAACTGGTACGGTTTGCCCGCGTCTTTCAGCTTGTCTGCCATTTTGGTTGAGTGGCTGTAGGGCACGACGGTGTCATCGCGGCCATGGATCAGAAGGATAGGCGCATCCGCTTTCGCTGCTGAAAGCAGTGGTGAAACCGCATCCCAGCTATCAGGCTGGCCAAGCTGGCGGCGCAGGGCAAAACGAGTGGTCTTGTCCCTGCCGCTTGCGCGGTAATCCTGTTGATACATGTCTCGGATGTCGCTGACCGGAGCAACTGCGACAGCGCATTTGTAGAGGCCTTGCTGAAGGGTAACGCCAGCAAGCGCAGCGTAACCGCCATAGGAAGCGCCCACGATGCAGGCGCGCT
>JAXHVK010000123.1:0-8791 GCA_034211135.1 Pseudomonadota bacterium | reverse complement strand
CTGACGCAGACCTGTCCGGCATTGCGAAACTTGGTGCCCGCGCACGCAGCGACGGTACGGTCGAAATCAGCGCTTTCGCCGATAACAACCGGCGCATGCCCGCCAAGTTCAGCGGTGAACCGCTTCATCCCTTGCGCGGCGAGAGCACCCAGATGTTTTCCAACTGCGGTGGAGCCGGTGAAGCTGATCTTGCGGCTTAGGGGTGATGAAATCAGATGCTCCGAAATCATTGCCGGATCGCCATAGACCAGATTGATCGCGCCCGCTGGCACTCCGGCCTCAACAAAGCATTCAACAAGAAGCTGGGCAGAGGCGGGCGTAGTTTCGGCTGGCTTCAGAATGCACGAACAGCCCGCAGCAAGGGCACCCGCCAGCTTTTTCGCGGGCAGGTTGATGGGGAAGTTCCACGGCGTAAACAGCATCGCAGGACCGATCGGTTCCTGTGTCACACGCTGTTCCAGCAGGTGAGAGCCACGCACGGGTACCAGACGGCCGCCCTGACGCTTTGCCTCTTCACCAAGAAAATCGATCAGGTCGGCTGCCCCTTTCGTCTCTCCCAGTGCCTGTGCATGCGGTTTCCCGACCTCAAGGGTGACGACGCGGGCAATACCCTCTGCACGCTCACGAAGCAGGTCGGCAGCACGGCGCAGCACCCGGTGACGTTCTGCCCCCGGCGTCTTGCTCCATACCGCGAAGGCTTCATCAGCGGCGCGCAATGCAGCATCGAGCTGCTCCTTCGACGCTTTGGGCGCGTGGCCGATTACGGCTTCTGTTGCAGGATTGGCGACGGGCATACTGCCATCGCCGCCGTCCGAGACCCATTCCCCGCCGATCAGCATTTTTACAGTTGGGTAGGCGGTCATATGCGGTCCTCTCGCTTATTAGTTTCTTCGGCAACCAAATAGCATTTCGAAAGGCAGTTTCAATCGCGCCAGCCGGGGGGAAGTCTGGGTTCGACGACTTTTCTAAGCACAAAGCTGGATTCCATCCGCGCCACGCCGGGCAATTTGGAAAGCTCATCGCGATGGACCACACCATAGTGATCCAGCGATTTGACCGCGACGGTGACAAAGTAATCCTCGCTACCCGACATCAGTTCGCACTGCGTGACAGAGGGGCTTTGTTTGATGGCTTCCTCAAACGCGCTCAAAATCTCGCTGCTTTGGCCTTCAAGTGTGATTTTGAGATGCGCGGTTACCGGCAGATTGATCTCGCCAAGATCAATATCCGCCGAATAGCCGCGGACGACGCCTGCATCCTCCAGCTGCTTTTGCCGGCGGGCAATGGATGTGGGGGAGCGACCAATTGTCTCGCTGAGCTGCTGATGGCTTGCGCGCCCGTCTTTCGAGAGCGCTTGGACAAGTTGAAGATCAATCGGGTCGAGCATCGCGCAGAAAACCTTCGATAAGTATAAGAATCATGCAGATTATACGCGTTGCTAGGGTAAATTCCACTCGACTTTGCAGGGACTGGTCGCAGAAATGAGTGTAATCCTCAACCGTCATCTTTTCTGGAGAGAGAATCATGCTCGTCGGTGTCCCCAAGGAAATCAAAAATCACGAATATCGCGTCGGCCTTACGCCAGAAGCTGCACGCGAATATGTCGCGGCAGGTCATCAGGTTATCGTGGAAACCAATGCGGGTAAGGGCATCAGCAAGACCGATGCGGACTACACCGCAATCGGTGCGCAGATCGTCGATACCGCGGAAGAAGTATTCGCGCGGGCCGAGATGATCGTGAAGGTGAAAGAACCGCAGCCTAATGAATGGGTGCAACTGCGCGAAGGGCAAACGCTTTTCACCTATCTCCACCTTGCGCCCGATCCCGATCAGGCGCGTGGCTTGATGGAATCCGGCGTTTCGGCGGTTGCCTATGAAACGGTGACTGCGCCAGATGGTTCGCTCCCGCTTCTGGCGCCCATGAGCGAAGTTGCCGGCCGTCTTGCTGTCGAGGCCAGTGCCCATTCCAGCCATGCCAATAATGGCGGACGCGGGATCCTTATGGGCGGCGTCCCGGGTGTTCTTCCGGCGAAAGTGGTCGTGATAGGTGGCGGTGTTGTCGGTACGCAGGCGGCGCGCATGGCTGTGGGCCTCGGTGCGAATGTCGAGATACTGGACCGGTCGCTGCCCCGCATCCGTGAACTGGATGACATGTTCCAGGGCCGCGCCACGACGCGATATTCCAATGCAGGTACTATCGAAGACGCCATCACCGATGCCGATGTTGTTATCGGTGCCGTTCTGGTCCCCGGAGCGAGCGCACCCCGCCTTGTCACGCGCGATATGCTGAGCCTTATGAAGCACCGCGCAGTGCTGGTGGACGTTGCGATTGATCAGGGCGGATGCTTTGAAACATCAAAGCCGACGACGCACGAAAATCCTACTTATCTGGTGGATGACATCATCCATTACTGCGTTGCGAACATGCCGGGCGCTGTCCCTCATACGTCCAGCTACGCGCTCAACAACGCTACGCTTCCGTTTGGTCTGGCGCTCGCCAATAAGGGTGTTGAAAAGGCGTGTGAGGAAAATTCTCACCTTGCGCTGGGGCTGAATGTGCACGGCGGGAGGATTGTAAACTCTGCAGTAGCGGAGAGCCTCGGGTTCTGAGTTGTTGCGTGAAATCGAACAAATATTGAGCCCGTTTCGCGGGTAATCGGGCACGGTTTTCGCTACATAGGGATCGCCGAGAGAGGCTTGGTCAGGGCGCTCGACATGGGGTCGAGTAGAAGGGGCCAAGCCAACTTTGGGTGATCCCCTGAAATGAAACCTATCGATCCCCGACCGATGATCCGGCAGGTCAATTACGAAGCCGAGATCAACAGTCATGTCACCCCTGTCACGACGAGTGACAAGGTCGCGTTCGGTTTTGTCAAAGCGCTGCGCTTTGTTGCCGACACCTTCTTCGCCAAGCGTTACGGCCACCGTGCCGTAGTCCTCGAAACCGTTGCGGCTGTGCCCGGCATGGTCGGCGGCCTTTGGCAGCATCTCACCGCGCTTCGCAAGATGCGTGACGATGAGGGCTGGATCCGCACTCTTCTGGACGAGGCAGAGAATGAGCGGATGCATCTGATGACCTTCATCGAAATCGCTCAGCCCAACTGGTTTGAACGGTTGCTGATCGCTGCCACGCAGATGGTGTTCTACAACTTCTACTTCTTCCTCTACCTCCTCGCGCCGCGCACTGCGCACCGCGTAGTCGGATATTTCGAGGAAGAGGCCGTCATCAGCTACACCAGCTATCTGGCAGAGGTGGATGCAGGGCGGCATGAAAACGTCCCCGCGCCGCAGATCGCCATTGATTACTGGCAGCTTCCCGCCAATGCCCGCTTGCGCGATGTCATCATCGCCGTACGGGCAGACGAGGCGGAGCACCGCGATGTGAACCACGGCTTTGTCGATGAACTCGATGCGCGCAAGGCTCACAAACCACTCGAAGGTGAGACACCGGCCTAACCAAACGGTTGACCTCACCGGCTCTCCGTGCTGCGCATTTCGCGCAATCACGGAGAGCAGATTATGAAAACCAGAGCCGCCGTCGCCTTTGAAGCCAAGAAGCCTCTGGAGGTGGTCGAACTCGACCTTGAGGGCCCCAAGGCGGGCGAAGTGCTGGTCGAGATCATGGCAACCGGCATCTGCCACACCGATGCCTACACGCTCGACGGGCTCGACAGCGAAGGCATCTTTCCAAGCGTGCTTGGCCATGAAGGATGCGGCATCGTTCGCGAAGTGGGAGCAGGTGTTACCAGCGTTGTACCGGGCGACCATGTCATCCCGCTTTACACGCCCGAATGCCGCCAGTGCAAAATGTGCCTGAGCGGAAAGACCAACCTTTGCAGCGCGATCCGTGCGACGCAGGGGCAGGGGTTGATGCCAGACGGCACGTCGCGGTTCTCCTACAAGGGAGAGACGATCTACCACTATATGGGCTGTTCGACCTTTTCGAATTTTACCGTGCTACCCGAAATCGCTGTCGCCAAGATCCGGACAGACGCCCCGTTCGACACTACCTGCTATGTCGGTTGCGGCGTTACCACCGGCGTTGGCGCTGTCACCAATACCGCAAAGGTGCAGCCGGGCGATAATGTGGTCGTTTTCGGCCTTGGCGGGATTGGCTTGAATGTCATCCAGGGCGCAAGGATGGCCGGCGCGGACCGGATTGTGGGTGTCGACATCAACAACGCGAAAAAGGAATGGGGCGAAAAGTTCGGCATGACCGATTTCGTCAATCCGAAGGAAGTCGGCAATGTCGTCGAAACGCTTGTCGAAATGCTCGATGGCGGCGCGGATTACAGCTTTGACTGCACTGGCAATACCGACGTCATGCGCGATGCGCTGCAGTGCTGTCACAAGGGGTGGGGCACGTCGATCATCATCGGTGTCGCCGAAGCGGGCAAGGAAATCGCGACCCGTCCGTTCCAGCTTGTGACAGGACGCAACTGGCGCGGCACCGCCTTTGGCGGGGCAAAGGGTCGCACCGATGTCCCCAAGATCGTAGACTGGTACATGAACGGCAAGATTTCTATCGACCCGATGATCACCCACCGCCTTACGCTGGAAGAGATCAACAAGGGCTTTGATCTTATGCACAGCGGCGAGAGCATCCGCAGTGTGGTTGTCTTTTGATGGGCGCCAAGATCAATCTGGCGGAAAAATTCGCGCTGTTTGATGAGCAATGGGCACCGCGTCTGGCTGCGCGCTACAATGGAAATGAAGTCCGGCTGGCGAAGCTGGAGGGCGATTTCCAGTGGCACAAGCATGAGGACACGGACGAGCTGTTCCTGATCGTCAATGGTGAACTGGATATCGAATTTCGTGACCGCACCGAAACCCTGTCATCCGGCGAAATCATCGTCATCCCACGCGGGACGGAGCATCGGCCAAGGGCACGTAAGGGCGAAGTGCAGGTTGTCATCATTGATGCGGAAGGCACGCCGAATACCGGCGACGAAGCCACCGCTTACACACCTGTGGAGGTCTGACATCGAAACGCTGAACATTGTCTCGCAAACCCGCTGCCACGGCGGCGTGCAGGGCGTCTATTCGCATCGCTCCGACGCGACCGGCACCGATATGACTTTCGCAGTGTTCGTGCCCGATCACGCGCCGGACGAAAGACTGCCGGTGCTTACCTACCTGTCGGGCCTCACCTGCACGCATGCCAATGTGATGGAGAAGGGCGAATACCGGGCGGCCTGCGCCAGCCACGGCATTATCTTCGTTGCGCCGGACACGTCACCGCGCGGGGATGATGTGCCTGATGCGGCGGACGAATACGACTTTGGCAAAGGTGCGGGTTTCTATGTCGATGCGACGCAGCAGCCGTGGGCGCAGCATTACCAGATGCGCCGCTATATCGAGGAAGAACTGCCCGCGCTGATCGCTCGGGAATTGCCCGTCGATACAGATCGCCAGGGCATCACCGGCCATTCCATGGGCGGCCACGGGGCGCTTACCATTGGCCTGCGCAACCCTGCTCGCTTCCGCTCAGTCAGCGCCTTCGCGCCGATTGTCGCCCCATCGCAAGTGCCGTGGGGCGAGAAAGCGCTGGGCCGCTATCTGGGCACCGATAAAGCGGCGTGGCGGGATTATGACGGCGTCGCTCTGATAGAGAACGGCGCGCGCCTTCCCGAAATGCTTGTAGATCAGGGGACCGCAGACAACTTCCTTGAAGAACAGCTGCAAACCGGTCGCCTGCGCGATGCGTGCGCGCAAGCCGGCATCGAAGCGGAAATCCGGATGCAGGAAGGATATGACCATTCCTATTTCTTCATCTCTACCTTCATGGAACAGCACATCGCTTGGCACGCGGAGAGGTTGAAGCGGTAGAGGGTGGCTCTTCGCGGAGGTCTTGTCGGACGCGATGAGCGAGGAAATTTTCGACTGTGTAGTCGCAGCGCTCGGTTTCGGATGACCGAAAGTAAGAGAACAATGTCGGAAACTGCGTGGCTATCCGCCTTTCTGCTTTGGATATCGAAGAGCGAGAAAATGGTCATTCATCCAGTCCTCGTAACCAAGCAGCTCACCCTCTCTTCTCTCCTGTTCGGGTCCCCAAGTGGGGCTTTCCATGAGCCTGACCATCTCATCCATTCTCCACTCTTCGCCCGGCAATGCGAATAGAATGCGGTGCAGATTGAAGGCATAATGCTCGTCAGGCGGGATTAGATAGTCTCGTCTGCTGAATTCTCCATTTGTCACATGCCGATCGAATAGCCGCAAGTACCTCTGGACTGATTCTGGAAAACGCCCTTCGGCATCAGCGAAATGGGCGAGCGGCTTCTTTTTTGCGAGCATCAAACCGAATTCGCGATTGGTGTGCAAGACATAGGGGAGTTGAGCGGCGAAGCGGTTTTGCATTCGCATTGATTAGAAGAGTTTAGCGGCGTCCGCCAGATTCAGCTTTTCATGACCCTTCTTCGCAGTTCGAATGTCCACCATAGGAGGTGAGAGCCGAACGACAGATTTACTTCGCGAACCCCAGGTTAGACATTCAACGCGGACACTTATACTTCAACAACCGTCTGTTCAATGCTGCCAAAGATTGAGTGATTGTCGCTGTCGCGCATTTCGATCTTCACTGTGTCGCCCGGCGCCATGAAGCGGGTGCTTGGTTCTCCGTTGGCGATGGTTTCGATCATACGGATTTCGGCGATGCAGGAATAGCCAAGGCCGCCCTCGGCCACAGGCTTACCCGGTCCGCCATCGCTGCCTTTGTTGCTGACTGTGCCCGAACCGATAATCGTACCAGCGCACAGCTTGCGCGTTTTGGCGGCGTGCGCGACCAGTTGCGCCATGTTGAACGTGGCATCGACGCCCGCCTCGGCACGGCCGAACGGCTCTCCGTTATAGTCCACCATCAAGGGCAGATGTACGAGGCTGTCTTTCCACGCATCGCCCAGCTCATCAGGGGTAATCGCCACCGGAGAAAACGCGCTGGCCGGCTTTGACTGGAAGAAACCAAACCCCTTGGCCAGCTCTCCCGGAATTAGGCCGCGCAGCGATACATCGTTCACCAGCATGATCAGCTTGATATGATCGGCTGCGTCTTCAACGCTGACACCCATCGGCACATCATTGACGATAACCGCGACTTCGCCTTCCATGTCGCAGCCCCATTTGGTGTCGCCCAGCGGAATGTCAGCGCGCGGCGGCAGAAAGCCGTCAGAGCCGCCCTGATACATCAGCGGATCGTGATAGAAGCTGTCCGGCACTTCGGCATTACGCGCCTTACGCACCAGTTCCACATGGTTGATATAGGCTGACCCGTCCGCCCACTGATAGGCGCGCGGCAGGGGGGAGTGGGCCTGACGTTCGTGAAACCGCTCACACGGGACGGCTTCATGTTCGATATCGCGGGCCAGCAGCTCAAGCTCGGGCGCGACGCGGTCCCAATTGTCGAGAGCCGCCTGCATGGTCGGCGCGATATAGCCTGCCGCGCAGCAGCGGGTCAGGTCTTTCGAGACAACGACAAGTTTGCCGTCGCGCGTGCCATCGTTGAGTGTTGCGAGTTTCATGCGGGCTTCTCCGGATTATCGTTCTGGTTATCGGGGTGGGCGCGTTGGAAAGCGGGCAGGGCAAGGCAGGCCGCTTCGATCCGCGTCATATGCGGGTATTGCGACAGATCATATTCAAACCGCCGCGCATTATAGAGCTGGGGCAGTAGCACGACTTCGAAAATGCCAGGTGCGTCGAATAGGAAGTCTCCAGTGTCTAATTGCGAAAGCCGCGTTTCTACGGGGTCGAGCGTGCGTTTGAGCCAATGGCGGTACCAGGTGACAATCTCACCCTGCGCCATGCCGAGCTCGTTCTTCAGATATTTGAGAACCGGCAGGTTCAACGGCGCGTGCAGTTCCGTTGCAATCGCATAGGTAAGTTCGCGCGCGGTGTATCGCTGCTCCAGATCAGCGGGCAGCAACGGGTTTTGCGGGTAGGCCTCGTCCAGCCATTCGATCATCGCCATGGACTGCGCGCGGTCCCGCCCGCCTGCCTCCAGCATGGGGACGGAGCCAAAGGGGTTGCGGCTGGTGAAACGATCGGATTTCTGCTCCGCTTCGAGCAGGTTTACGCCGATATTCTCGTAGTCGAGACCCTTCAGTTCAAGCGCGATACGCAGGCGATAAGATGTGGAGCTGCGATAATATCCGTGCAGGCGCATCAGAATGCCGGAATACCCGTGATGCCCCGACCAAGGATCAGCGCATGGACATCATGCGTGCCTTCATAGGTGTTCACCGTCTCCAGATTCACCGCATGGCGGATCACCTGATATTCTTCCGAAATGCCATTGCCGCCGTGCATGTCGCGCGCCATGCGTGCAATATCGAGCGCCTTGCCAACATTATTGCGCTTCACGATGGAGATCATGTCGGGGCTGAACCGGTGATCGTCCATAAGACGACCGACGCGCAGGGAAGCCTGAAGCCCCAGGGCAATGTCCGTCATCATATCGGCGAGCTTTTTCTGGAAAAGCTGCGTCCCCGCAAGCGGGCGGCCGAACTGTTTACGGTCGAGGCCATATTGGCGCGCTGCATGGAGGCAGAATTCAGCTGCGCCCATCGCGCCCCAGCTAATGCCGTAACGGGCGCGGTTGAGGCATCCGAACGGCCCCTTCAGGCCGGATACATGCGGCAGCAGAGCCGTGGCAGGCACGCGGACTTCGTCCATCATGATCATGCCGGTGGTGGATGCGCGCAGGCTGATCTTGCCTTCGATTTTCGGAGCGGAAAGCCCCTCCATCCCTTTTTCGAGAACAAAGCCACGGATTGCGCCGCCGTGCTCTTCGCTTTTTGCC
>JAXHVK010000122.1:0-8836 GCA_034211135.1 Pseudomonadota bacterium | reverse complement strand
CACCGTTTTATGCGGGCCGGGCAATAATGGCGGTGATGGTTACGTCATCGCACGGCTTTTGCGCGAACACGGGCTTTTGGTCACGATTGTAGCTCCGCTTCCCCCGAAGACACAGGCTGCGATTGCCGCGAAAGAAGCATGGGGCTCTGCCGTTCTGACGTCAGGTGGAGGTGCTGAAGGCGAAGTCTTTGTCGATTGCCTTTTCGGTTGCGGCCTGTCGCGCCCGCTTTCGGCAGAGCATTCGCTGCTCCTTCGCGATTTGGCGAGCCGTCATTCAATCCACATCGCTATCGACGTTCCGTCCGGGATTGAAAGCGATAGCGGCAAAGTCATGGCAGAACGGCTTCCTGATGCGGATGTAACACTGGCTTTGGGGGCGTGGAAATTCGCGCACTGGCTGTCTTGCAGCCGGTCTAAGATCGGCGACACCAAACTCGTGGATATAGGGATCAGTGAAGTCGAAGGGGCTGCCCTGCGCATTACGCGACCCTGTCTCAAAGCACCGGCCGTCGATGCGCATAAATATACGCGAGGCCTGTGTACCGTGGTTGCAGGCGCCATGCCGGGCGCCAGCCTTTTGTCCGCCACCGCTGCGATGGGGGCAGGGGCGGGTTATGTGAAGCTGCTTTCATCGACAAAGCCCGATTGCGTTGCGCCCGATCTGGTCTGCGAGACAGGAGAGCTGGCCGAAGGACTTTCAGACAAGCGTATTTCGGCCATCCTCATCGGGCCGGGTCTGGGGCGGGATGAAGAAGCGAAGGCGCGCTTGGCAAAGGTGATCGGCGCACACAAGCCGACTGTTCTGGACGCCGATGCCTTGCACCTGCTTACCCCTGATCAAGTACTGGCCGAACCGCCATTGATCGCCACGCCGCATGACGGTGAGTTGGAAAGGCTCTGCCGGACATTCTCGGTAATCGCGGATGGCAGGATGGAGCGGGCAAAGGCGCTCGCGAAAGTAAGCGGCATGGTGATCGTCGCCAAAGGGCCTGATACATTTATCGCCTCTCCCGATGGCGCGGTCGCTATCGGGCCGCCTGCGCCAAGCTGGCTATCTGTCGCCGGAAGCGGGGATTTGCTGGCCGGAACGATTGCGAGCCGACTTGCCACCGGCAGGCCGGCTTTTGATGCGGCCTGCGAAGGCTTATGGCTCCATACCAAGGCGGCGCGGATTGCAGGTGTGGCCTTCCGCGCGAGCGATCTGGCAGAAGCGCTGCCTTCTGCTATCGCCGCCGCGATATGAATGAAGAAATTGTAAGAATCGCCGCCAAGGGCGACGGCGTGACCGAAACAGGCCGACATGTGTCTGGCGCAGTGCCCGGTGATATTTTGCTGGAAGACGGCGCACTTGAACGCGGCGCGCATTATGTCGATCCGCCATGCCAGCATTTCTCACGGTGCGGTGGCTGCCAGTTGCAGCAGGCGGATGAAGACGCGTTGCGAGATTTCGTTACGCAAAGGGTGCTCGGCGCGTTAGAAGGGCAAGGTCTGGAGCCTGTCGAGGTCTTGCCCACGCATCTCTCACCGCCGCATTCGCGCCGACGAGCGACACTGCATGCCATGCGGACGCACAAGGGAGCAGTGATCGGTTTTCGTGAAGCGGGCTCTCACACGATTGTCGATCTTCGGGAATGCCTCGTCCTCAGAAAGGAGCTGACCGAGCAGATCCAACCTTTGCGTGGCCTGATTTCCAAATGCGCAGGCAAGGGCGCAGTGGATATCGGAATGGCCCTTTGCGATCAGGGCGTTGATCTCAGCCTGACGAACGTCGCGCTCGATAACCTTGAAGCGACAGAGGCAACGCTGGATTATGCGCGAGAACACCAGCTTGCTCGTTTGAGTATAGATCAGGGCTTTGGCCCCGAAACGGTTTGGGAGCCGGAGCCGGTCACAATCTCCATGCCGGGCCTGCCGGTCGCGATGCCGGTCGGGGCTTTCCTGCAGGCGACTTGCGATGCGGAAGACGTGATGATCGCAGATGCGCGCGAATGGCTGGACGGGGCAAGTCCGGTGGCTGATTTGTTTGCTGGGTTGGGTACGTTCACTTTCGGCCTTACAAAGGGGCGAAAAGTGCTGGCAGTCGAGGCCGAGCGCGCAACGCATCTTGCTTGCAAAAACGCCGCGGGCAGAACGGGTGGGCGCGCCTTTGCAATCCATCGGGACCTGTTTCGCAACCCGTTGCAACCCGAAGAGCTGAACAAGTTTGGCGGCGTGCTTCTCGACCCGCCAAGAGCAGGCGCGAAGGCCCAGATTGCCCAGATTGCAGCGAGTACCGTGGCCAATGTTGTTTATGTCAGTTGCAACCCGTCCAGTTGGGCACGCGATGCCGCCAAGTTGATCGAAGCGGGTTTCAGGCTGCAAAAACTACGGCCAGTGGGCCAGTTTCGCTGGTCAACCCATGTCGAATTAACGAGCCAGTTTACCCGTTGATGGCTTGCGCAGAGCGGTGATGATCTGCGCGGACAGCCAATCGAAATGTTCAGGATCGACATAGGCATGGGTCGCGCCCGCACAGCGTTTGATGCGGGGGTCTTCTGTGTCCCAGCCGCTTTCGAACATTTGCGCAGTACGGTCAGCTTCGGCGAGCAGAATTTTCACTTTGCCGTCGAAGCTATCAAGTCCGGCGCGCATCTCCTCGCAAAGGCTCGTGGGCTCCGGTGCGGGTCCGACAGAGCGGAACAGGCCGCGCGCCAGCTTCTTGAGGTCAACGCCTCCGCGCAATAGCCGCGCGATTTCTGACGGGTCTTTCAGCTTGGCAGCATAGCGTTCGCGAATGGCAGCGGGTGGAGGGGCGTTGGCATCATCGCCGCTGTCTTCGATCGTCCATGGATTGGAGAGGATCAGGCCGTCAAAGCCTTCGCCGCCCGCCAGCATCAGTGCAGAAGCGGCATCGCAATTGCCGAATGCAAAGACCCGTTCGACATCCGGTGCCATTGCCAGAAAGGCCTCTCGAGCTGATGCGATGTCTTTCGCGCTCGAACGGAACCCGCGGTTCTCCCCTTCGCTATCCCCGATGCCGCGCCGGTCAAAGCGGAAGCAGGGGAAACCGGCGGCGGCAACTCTGGCGGCAAGCCGGGCCTGTCCGCCAAAGGCTCCGCTGCGGATTTCGTTTCCACCGCTGACAATCAGAAGGCCGGTTTGCCCGGGTGCCGTGTCCAGCGTTCCAGCTAGTGTAAGGCTTCCGCAGCCGAAAGTCAGGGGCAGGCGGGTCATGGCGCGGGCGTCTCCGGCGTTGCCAGATCTTCCGCGATCAAGGCAGCCAGTGCGGTAGATTGCTCTGCGTCATCATCCGGCTCCGCTCGCAACCAAAGCCCAGCGCCGCCCAGTTGTGTTTGCGTAATCGCGTACTGGATGCCTGAGGCTGGGGGCACCGCAGTTTCTAGCTCACGTATCATTTCAGCGCCTAGCGACCAGCCCGCAAGGGTCAATCCCTCGCTTTTGCCCGCTGTTAGCAGACTGTCACGATCTTCCTGCAGTCCCTGTTCGCGGGCAGAGATCACTCTGGCCCTCAACATGCCGTTCAAAAGCTTAGGACCGGTGTGTTCTGCATATCTCCAGCCGGGCAATCCCTCCGGCGTGATCAAGGCCGCAGCACGGATGGAAAGGACATAATTGGCCCTGAAATGCTGTGCTGCAGCCTTGGCCGCCTCGCGCCAGCCAGCGATTGTTTGTGAGCGCAGATCGGCGCGGCTCTCATTACAGCCAGGAAGATCGGGCAGGGCGCTATCAATGCCGATCTCGTCCAGCTTGCGCATCACTTCGATAGTAAACCGCCGGAGCTTGTTTGCCTCATCAAACCATGCGGGAAGGACCAAAATGCGCGATGGCCGGCCCTGATCAAATCCAACAAGCTGCTCTTCGCCGGTACGGCTGTCTGCATCCGGCGGGGTCCAGGTGGTAATAAGCATGCAATTTGCCCGAGCGCTTGAAAACCGGCGCCCGGTTCAGCCCGCGATGATCTTCGATTTGGCGAAAGCGAGCAATCCGCCATAGGTTTCGAGCATCTCACCGTCGACTTCGTCATCGTCAATCACGATGCCCAGCCGGTCTTCGATTTCCGTCAGCAGACCAGCGACTGCCATTGAATCGAGCTCTGGCAGGTGCCCGAAAAGGCCGGTGTCCTCGTCAAATTGCTCCGCATCCTCGCTTGCAATACCCAGCACGTCTGTGATGATTGACTTGAGTTCGGCATCAATGGCCGCATGGCTCATCGCAGGCTTTGCAGCGTGCGCCTCATCGTCGATGCCCTCTGATTGCGGCAGTTTGTCCTGCGCTATCGGATTGCTGCTCATGAAGATCCCTTTACCTATTGCGACCTTTGACTCGAAGCCGGCTGAACCAGTCACCCCACGGGAATAGCCATTTTGCGCTGCACCGGCAATTGGCCGCGCGGCTTAGCCAGCCTCGGGGCGAGAGGCAAGCGCGGGAACATCCTCTTGCCGTGACCGTCGCAGAGCGAGACGTGCAAGATCTACCCAAGCCGCAGGCCGCGACATGTTAAGGCAGTCGATCTGGTAGCGCGGTCGCGTTTCTTCCATCCAGTCCGATTTGTAGCTTTCATTCCCGGTGCCGAAATCGACAAGTTGGACATTGTCTTGCTCTATCACTCGCTCAAAAAGCGCGGCTGTAAGTGTGGTGCCTGCCGAAAGCTTGCGATGGCTTTCAAGGTGGGCAAGCTTGTGAATGAACGCCGTTCCTGCCTCGACAGTCCAGAACTGCGCGGCGATCGGTTCTTCTTCGTGATAGGCTATCGCGAGGCGCAGCCTGCCCGCTGCGCCTTCTTCTTTTGCGAAGGCGCGCAGCATTTCCGGTTCGCCTTCTGTGGGCTTCCAGCTTGCGTCGTAGATGTTTTCATAGGCTTGCCACGCCTGCGGATCGAAAGACTGATGGATCACCACCTCAACCTTCTTTGCTTTCCGCTTTAAAGTCGTTCGCAGCTTTCCGGGACGATCAGACCAGTATTGCGCGAAACTGCGGTCCTGAACTTTCAGAATATGATTTGTGTCACAGCGCGTCACCTCGACACGCCAGCCCGCTTTAGCAAAAGCTTGAGAGAGGCGGGTCGCTGAACGGTCTTCTTCGGGAACGGGCGCGAATGTAATTCTGTGTGCACGCCCGCGCAGATGCCTTGCCATTGCAGCCAACAATCTGTCACCCGTTTCGCCCTCGGGCGCGATCTGCCGCCAGAAAAAGCTGTACCAATTGCGCATGGGAGTGATGCGTCCGGCGGTCTGTGTCAGGGGGAGGGCCGCACTGCCGTTTTCGTCTTCAGCAGTGATGATCAGCGGGTGTATGCCGGTTTGTTCCAGCAAGGCGTACCACTGCACGCGGTCGAATGGCGATGTTGCCATGTCCGGCGCATTCGCAAACATCTCTTGCAAGACGTTAACGCTATCGTGATACCGCGCTTCAATCACGTGACTGACTGCTCCACAAAGGCAAAATGATGGCAACCGCCCCTGATCCCAAACCTTTTCCGATTGATCACCTTGCCGAGCGAGGCTGCGATCTGGGATTGGGTCAGGCACCGGCGCTGGTGCTTCGCGATACGGTTCTTAACCACGAGGAGTTAAGACAGCGTGTTAGTTTGCTGGCGGGATGGCTGGCGGACCGAATTCCGCAGAAAGGCGCGCGGGTCGCCAGCTGGGCGGCAAAAGGAGAACTGACCTGCCTTTTGCCTTTGGCGGCGGCGAGGGCCGGTTTGGTGCATGTGCCAATCAATCCGCTGCTCAAGCGGTCTCAGGCAGCCTATATTCTCGATCATTGCGGCGCCAGCATGCTGATCGGTACGAAAGCGCGCATCACCTCCCTCGACGACGAAGATACGCCATCGCACTGCATTGTGCTGGAAGAGGCGGCTGCCTTGGGTGCAGCCTACGCCCACAAGGCGCAGCTTGGCCGGTCGCAGGCTGATACCGATGATCTTGCTGCTTTGCTCTATACCAGCGGCTCCACTGGTAAACCAAAGGGCGTGATGCTCAGCCATGCCAATCTGTGGCTAGGGGCGGTCAGTGTGGCCCATTATCTTAAACTCGCATCTGATGACGTCACGCTGGCGGTTTTGCCGCTGTCGTTCGATTATGGACAGAGCCAGCTTTTGTCGACCTGGTATGCCGGCGGCAGTGTCGTTCCGCTGGATTTTCTGTTCCCGCGCGATGTTTCCAAAGCATGCGAACGCCACCGCATCACGACGCTTGCCGCTGTGCCCCCGCTGTGGGTCCAGTTGACCGAAATGGATTGGAGTGTTGGAGCTTCCTCCCCGCTCAGGCGGCTTACAAATAGCGGCGGGGCGTTGTCGGAAGAGCTGGTTCGGAATTTGCAGGCGATTTTCCCCGGCGCTGATCTTTATCCAATGTACGGGCTGACAGAGGCATTCCGTTCGACCTTTCTCGATCCGTCACTGGTTGATGACCATCCGACATCAATGGGAACAGCGATACCGTTCGCCGAAATTCTTGTCGTGAAGGACAACGGAGAAATCGCTGGCCCTGAAGAGGAGGGCGAGCTGGTTCATTGCGGCCCCTTGGTTGCCAAAGGGTATTGGCAAGATACTCAGAAAACCGCGCTTCGATACAAGCCTGCGCCGGAAGGATCGGCCTATGGTGGCACAGCGGTATGGTCCGGCGATCGAGTCAGGCGAGCAGAGAATGGCTTGCTTTATTTCGTGGGTCGCCGGGACGCGATGATCAAGAGCGCGGGCAACCGGATCAGCCCGCAAGAGATTGAAGATGCAGCGATCTCGCTCGAATTCGTCAGCGAGGCGATTGCCCTCGGCCTGCCGGATGAAAGGCTGGGCCACGCTATCCATCTGGTGGTGAGAGGCACTGATGACGATGAATTACAATCTCAACTTTTCAATCACTTAAGACGCGAACTTCCGAACTTTATGCAACCCGCTCAGATACACTGGCTTGAACAAATGCCGCTAAATCCGAATGGCAAAATTGACCGCACCGCATTGTACAACACCCTGCTGGAGACGAACGGATGACAAAGCCATTGGGGCCTATTCCGGCCGGTTTTGAAGCACGCGACGGGGAGCTTGTGATCGGCGGACGCACCGTGTCCAGTCTGGTGGATGAGGCGGGTGGCACACCGTTATTCGTCTATGCGAAAGATCGGCTCGATGCGCGTGTTGCGGAATTGCGGGCTGCGTTGCCGAAGCGGATCGGTATCAATTATGCGATTAAGGCGAACCCACATCTTGGTGTGATTGCTCACATGGAGCCTCTGGTCGATGGTTTCGACATCGCTTCGGCGGGAGAGCTTCGTTATGCGCAGGAAGTCGGGATTGATCCCGCCCGCATCAGTTTTGCAGGGCCGGGAAAGCGTGATGATGAGCTGGAGCCAGCGATTGCAGCGGGTGTCACACTGAACTGTGAGTCCGAAGGTGAGGCGGATCGGGCACTCTCCATCGGTGAAAGGATTGGCAAGGCGCCGCGCATCGCGATCAGGGTCAATCCCGATTTTGAGCTTAAAGGCTCAGGCATGAAGATGGGCGGCGGGGCAAAACAGTTCGGCGTGGATGCGCAGCGCGTGCCCGCACTTGCGAAACATGTAATCGCTCAGGGGGCAGAGTGGCGCGGTCTTCACATATTCACCGGCAGCCAGACTTTGAGTTCAGATGCAATAATAGAAGCGCAGCGTAATGTTCTGAATTTGGCAGGTGAATTGTCATCTTCCATCGGTCAAGCATTGCCAAAGCTGAACATGGGTGGCGGTTTCGGCATCCCGTATTTTCCGAACGACACTGCCCTTGATCTACAGGCTGTCGGCTCAGCTCTCACGCAGATGACAGAGGATTTGACGGATACACTTGCCAGCACAGAGCTTTGCCTTGAGCTGGGGCGCTATCTCGTCGGGGAAGCCGGTGTCTATTTGTGCCGAGTGATTGATCGCAAGATCAGCCATGGCGTGACATACCTTGTAACGGATGGGGGGTTGCACCACCAGCTGGCGGCCTCTGGCAATTTCGGAACGGTTGTTCGCCGCAATTATCCGGTTGCGATTGCATCGCGATTTGATGCTGATGCGGACGATGTGGTTAATGTTGTCGGCTGCCTCTGCACTCCCTTGGATCGCCTGGCAGATCATGCTGCGATGCCTCGTGCCGATGTCGGTGATCTGGTGGCCGTATTTTGCGCCGGAGCTTATGGCGCAACCTCCAGTCCCTCAGCATTTCTGGGACATGGACCGGCACTGGAAATGCTGGTCTGACGCTTCGAATCGTTCCTTAATGGTTTCCTAAACCGCTGTCCCATATCGGGAAAGGGCGGGATTTGGGGAAGTTTCACTAACGTTATGTTCACCAATTTCAGCGAGGAAAGACGGGCAATTTAACCGCGCGGGTCCGCAGGTAGCTCCTGAGATACGTATTCGTGGTCGGTTTGGTCAGACCAAGGATACGAAATTAATGTCTCTTTCGAAGCACTTTGTAAGCTCATCCACGCTGGTGATCGGCGCGCTCATCCTCAGCGCGTGCGGTGGTGGACCGAGCGTCCAGCTTCCTCCGGCCAATCTCAGCACAGCGACCGAAGCACCCAAGGAGGATTATGTTCTGGGCCCGCTCGACAAGCTGACAATCCACGTCTGGCGTAACCCGGAACTTAGCGCGGAAGACATTCAGGTTCGCCCTGATGGCCGCATCACCATTCCGCTGGTGCGTGACATGGTGGCTGTCGGCAAATCGCCGACCCAGCTTCAGGAAGACATCAAGACCGAGCTTGAGAAATACATCGAGCAGCCGATTGTTTCGGTAATCGTCACCGAGTTCAACGGAGCCCTGCCACAGCAGATCCGCATCACCGGATCGGGCGCTCAGCCTGCAGCGCTGGCC
>JAXHVK010000121.1:0-8846 GCA_034211135.1 Pseudomonadota bacterium | reverse complement strand
ATTTTGCCGAAGGCCGCGCGGACTCGCTCAAGATTGCCGAGGATGGCCAGCCCAGCCTCGCTGATGAAATCGCCGCGCTCGAAGGATCGGATGCGATCGACGACGAGCTCGCAGAAATGAAAAAGGCGCTGGGTAAGAGCGCCGGTAAAGGGGATTAAGCACCATGGACGATTTTATTCCGGTATTCGTCGTCGCGATGCTCTTCATCGGGCTGCCGTGGATCATCCTCCACTACATGACGAAGTGGAAGACGGCCGCCACCATCACCTCCGATGACGAAATCCTGCTCGAGGAACTCTACAACCTCGCCAAGCGCCTTGATGAACGCATGGACACGGTTGAGCGCCTCGTCGCTTCAGACGACCCAAGTTTCTCCCCGGTCAAGCGCCTTCAGGCGGACCAGGAAGTCGATAACCAGCAATTGCGCGAACTCGATCTGTTGATGCGCGAAAAGAAAGGAAACAAGCTGTGAATAGCCCCCGCACCAAGCTTTACCGCGACAAGCACAATGCCAAGCTGATGGGTGTGTGCGCCGGGATCGCAGACTACACCGGCGTGGATACCTTCTGGGTTCGCCTGGGCGCGCTGTTCCTTTTCTTCGCAACGCAGGGCGCGGCATTGCTGGCCTACTTCATCGCCGGCTTTGTCCTGAACAAGAAGCCGCCGCACCTCTACAGCGATGCGAGCGAAGAGCGTTATTGGCAGCGCGTCCGTCAGAGTCCGCAGCGCACCGCCCGCGAAATCCGCGCGAACTTCCGCGATATCGACCGCCGACTGGCCGCAGTGGAAGCGCATTACGTGAACAACAATCCGCGCCTGACCGCGGAAATCGAGAGCCTGCGCTAAAGCGCGGCTCTCACCAGACAGGGGAAATATTATGGACACCGGATCACTCGCCCTCATGATCCCGATTATCGGAGTTTCGATCCCGATCGTCGCAATCTGGGCCGCACACAAACAGAAAATGGCCAAAATGGAGCTGGAGTCCACCGCGACGCAAAGCGCCGAAAAAGCCGCCCAATACGCAACGCAGATCACTAGGCTGGAAGACCGTGTCCAGGTGCTCGAACGGATCGTGACAGACCGCGGCTATGACGTCGCAGCCCAGATTGATGCGCTGCGCGACACACGCGAAACCGATGCAGCCAATGCTGGCATCCCGCTCGACTTCGGAAGCAAGGAGAAGGTGTGATGGATTGGGGAGGCCCCACTTTCGTAGTCGCCATTATCGCTCTCAGCACGATTGGCTGGCTTGCCAATAACTGGATCCGCGCCAAGCACGGATACGATCTTGAAGATGAATGGGGCGGCAAAACGGTGCGCAAGGACAACACCGAAACCAAGCGCCTGAAAGCCGAGAACCGCGAACTTCATGACAAGCTGGACGCGATGCAGGATCGCATGATCGTTCTGGAAAAGATCGTGACAGACCGCGGCTATTCACTGGCCGACGAGATCGAAGCCCTGCGCGATCCCGCACCGTCGCGCGACAATGGCGTACCCCTGAACATCAGAACCGGAGAGAAAGCGTAATGGAACTGTCTGAAATCCCTATCGCGATGATTGCCATTCCCTGCGCCGTAATCGCCATTGGCTGGGTCGCGAACACCTGGATCCGTGTAAAGCACGGCTACCCGCTCGAAGGGTCATGGGGACAAACGATCAAGCCTGTGACCGATCATGAGGCAAAACAGCGCGTCGCCCTGCTGACGCAGGAAAATGCCGAACTGCGCGCCGAACTCGGGTCAGTGAAAGACCGGCTCGGCAATGTCGAACGCATTGTCACCGATGGCGGCTATCACCTCGGCGCCGAGATCGAAGCGCTTCGGACAAAGTCGCTTGAGAACAGCAAAGACGAAGGGAACGCGTGATGAGTTTCTGGACCGCAATGGTCATCATCGTCGCGATTGGCGTACTGGGCGGGGTACTGCGTGCCCGTTACAACGCCCAGGCCGGGATCGTCGAAGATATGCATGGCAACCAAACCATCGCCCCGCCTGAAGATCGCAACCGCATTGCCAAAGACCCCGAAGCGCAGGCAGAAATCGCCGCTCTGAAGGATCGGATCGCCGTGCTTGAGAGAATTGCCACCGACAACAATTCCTCTGCCCGCAGGCAAAGCAATGACATCGCCGCCGAGATCGAAGCCCTGCGCGCTGCAACGCCGCGGGTCAGCGAAACCAGCACGCAAACCACAGCAAAAGACTAGCAGATACGCCAGAGGAGCCGCGAACATGATGCACGCCCCTTCCCTGCCCGCCACATTTGATCCGGCGGTGATTGTCGCTCTTACCTGCCTGTTGGCCACTGGCCTTGTCGTCTTCGCCATGCTTCGCGGCTGGCAGGACTGGCTGGAGTTGAAGCGCCGCGAACTCGACAATGGTCATTCAGCGATGCGCGAAATGGATGAACCGCAAAATGTCAGCGTCGGTGCTGCCCGCATCGAACTTGCCGATATGAAAGAACGCATCAAGAAGCTGGAAGCAATCGCCAGCGGAGTTGAACTTTAAAGGCGGCAAAGCCCCTTCCATCATGCACGGGCTGTCCCTACATGCCCGTGCATGCGATCCCTTTCAGACATTCTTGAAGAATACGAATTCCTCGAAGGCGATGAACGTTATCGCCTTTTGATAGAGCTTGGCCGCGAGCTTGAGGATATGCCCGACGCGCTGAAGACTGATGCGACGCTGGTGCGCGGTTGTTCGGCGGCGGTGTGGGTTTACCCCACGGAGCAGACCGATACCCTGCACTTCCTCGCAGACAGCAACGCAGCGATTACCAAAGGCATCGTCGCGCTCGTCATCGCAGCGGTTCAGGATAAGCCCGCTGGCGAAGTGGCCGCAATGGACGTGACCGCCACGCTGGAACCGTTTGATCTGAAGAACCAGCTATCCAGCAACCGCACGCAAGGCGTACCCAACATGATCGCGCTCGTAAAAGAGCACGCTGCTAGGCTGGCTGCGAATTAAGCGCCTACGCTGTCGCGCACGACAGCCTTGCCGCTTTCGCGTTGCTGCTTAAGCTCTTGCTTCAGGACCTGCGGGTCGCGCGCGAAAACGAAGCCGAAGCTGACGCCCCCTTCCTTGCCGATGGTCGCATGGTGCAGCTTGTGCGCCTGAACCAGACGCTTAGCGTAGCCTTTCTTGGGCACCCATTTCCAGTAACGCTGATGCACCAGTCCGTCATGGATCAGGGTGTAGATCACGCCGTAAAGGGAAATGCCCACGGCAAACCACCACAGCCACTCCCAATACAGTGAACCGTAGATATACATGGCGGCGTTGATCGTGCCGAACACGACCGCAAAAAGATCGTTCTTTTCGAATACGTTATCATGCGGCTCGTGGTGATCCTTGTGCCAGCCCCAGCCCCAGCCATGCATGATGTATTTGTGGCTCCACCACGCGAACAGCTCCATCCCGATCAGCGAGGACAGCACAGTCAGAATGATCTCTAGCCAGGTCATGATGCGGTTCCTGTACTCTCAACCTCGCCCGCGGCCAAGATGTTTGGCGAAGGATCGGCATGGGCGTCCGAACCCACACCGGCGCGTTTTGCAGCGGGCAGCGCCCACCACGGCACATCGGGCCGGCGATGGTGTTCAAGATGATAACCGAAATGGCAGCAGGTCAGCAGGCTGGCGAGCGTGCCAAAATCGTTCGAGCGGGCGTTGTGACGGTCGGCAAATGGCTTGCCCGCGGCCTGATGATGCGGGCGATACGTGCCGAAGTAAAACAGCTGAAGCGACGACAAAAGCGCGGGCGCGCCATACAGGACGAATATCTGCATGAACGGAATATCGAATACAAACAGATAGATACCCACCACAGTGTGAACAAATACAAGCGATTGCCAGCCGAAATACCTTTTGAAGAAGGTCCAGTACCATTTGAGGAAATCGTCGGGGTGGTCTTCGTCAAAATCGGGATCGCCCTTGCGACCGGACATCTTGTGGTGGGTGAAATGCGCATCGCGCATCCGGGTCCAGTTAAATCCGGCATAAAGCACCAGCAGAGGCGCAGCGATGGCCGCATTCAATCGCGGAAGACCTGGGGCGAGCGTTCCGTGCATCGCGTCGTGGCACACGATGAACACCGCAACGCTGAGCCAGATCTGCGCAACCGCCAGCACAAGCGCAAACGGCAAGTTCGCCCATGTCAGCTCAAAAACGAACATCGAATAAAAATGAATGCCCAGCCACGCAGCCGAGACAAGCGTTGCCAACAGCAGTCCTATGACAGTCTGACGCCTCCGATCAGGCAGGGTGTAGCGTGCGTTGCTCATGACTTAGCTACGCCTTAGACCTGCCTTCGGCTGCGTTCAATCCGCCCCAGGCAAGGTTCGCCTACCTCTTGACGATGCGTAGCCGGGGCTGGCCGCCGGAGATTTCCGAAGCCCATATCAGTTCGTTCTGGGTCGTCATCACATAGATTGGCAACTGTGCGGCGTAGGTTGAAAAGACGTGGATTTCCGTCGGCACCGGATCAAGCAGATGCGAAATCGTCACGGCAGCGGGCCGCCCCTTCCCCTTTTTCCCGCCCAGATCAAAGGCAAAACAGGAGTTGGTAAACTTCCTTCTGCCCACGATCTTATCATCGCGCAATTCGAACCGGTAATGCCCTCCAAGCGGAAGACTATCCATCGACGCCTGCGGCACCAGATAATAGACATAAAGGCTGCCATCGCCCTTACCTGTCGGCATCACGACGGTGTTGAAAGGCTGATTGGAGCAGCGTTGAATTTCTTCCTTGGCAGGAATTCGGCCCGCGCGTGCCAAAGCCGCTTCAGCCTCGGTAAGGTACCGCTGCGAAGCGTCATGCACGGTCCGCGATTTCACCTCGCCTTCGCTGTAAATCCCTGACCACACAGCCTCAAAACGGTCAGCCACGGGGCGATAGAACACCACTTCAAGACCTTGCTCCAGATCGTTGACGATCCACCCCCTGATCCCGGAAGCGCCAAGATCCTTCACATCTTCCCGCAGCGCGTCGGTCGCATGCCATGCGGCCTGATCGTATCGACGCAGCAGCAGCCCCCTGTTCAGAGCTCCCTCAACAGCGGCGCGATCTTCGGCGGACAATTCTGCTTCAGAGCGCTCTTGCCCCTGCCCTTGCCCCTGCGCGGGTGATGAAAACGCAAAGGCCAAGGCGCAAAGCGAACCTAATGGTTTAAAGAATTTCATAAGGACCCTCCGGCAATCAAAGTAACCGGAAGGGCAGCGTGCGCAAGCTATTCTTCTGTAGGAAAAAACACTTCGCGCAAATGTTCGCCGATACGGGCGGGACGCAGGGTCTTTGCATCAAGACAACACCAGCTCGACTGCACCTCAGCCAATACATCTTCGCCGCGTTTGATCACAGTGTGATAAAAGGCCCGCGCGCCGTTATACCGCTCCAGCACCGTGCTCGCGATGACAGGATCGTCCAGAAATGCCGGTTTGCGATAGGTGATTTCGTGCTTGAGCGCGACCCACGCCTTGCTCGCCACGTCCTCTGCCGGTGCAATGCGGTTCCAGTGCGCGAGCACCGCGTCCTGCACCCAGTTCAGATAGCGCGCATTGTTCACATGCCCCATGAAATCAATGTCATCGGGTACGACCTTGATCGGGAAGGTGAAAGGAATCGCTGTGGGCGCTGCTGACATGATTGTCAGTTAGCTGTTTTGGCACGAAAATTCCAGCGCGAATTACCACGTAGGAACCAATCGGCTTGCCAGTGTTGCGCGATCACCGCTAATCGCTTCTCCAAAGCAGGAATTAACGAGGACCAAATGGCCAGCAAGCCCCGCACTCTCTACGAAAAGATCTGGGATGCGCATGTCGTGGAAACCCGCGATGACGGGACGTCGCTGATCTATATTGACCGGCATCTGGTCCACGAAGTGACCAGCCCGCAGGCTTTCGACTCGCTGCGCAAAGCAGGCAGGCCTGTGCGCCGTCCGGAGCTGACATTGGCAGTTCCCGACCACAATCTGCCCACAACCGCACGCCGCGATGCAAACGGGGCAAAAGTGCCGATTGCCGACCCGCAAAGCGCCGCTCAGCTCGAAGCGCTAGAGCGCAATGCGCCCGATTTCGGCATCCGCTATATCGGCGATGCGGACGCGGAACAGGGTATTGTCCACGTCGTCGGGCCGGAACAGGGGTTTTCTCTGCCCGGCACCACTATCGTTTGCGGAGATTCCCACACGGCCAGCCACGGTGGCCTGGGCGCGCTGGCTTTCGGCATCGGCACCAGCGAAGTCGAACATGTGCTGGGCACTCAGACCCTGCTGCTGCAACAGTCAAAACCGATGGAAGTGCGCGTTGACGGCGCACTTGGTCCGGGTGTCAGCGCGAAGGATCTTATCCTGCACATCATCGGCGTGATCGGTGCTGCGGGCGGCACGGGCTATGTGATCGAATATCGCGGCGAAGTGTTCGAACGCATGAGCGTGGAAGAGCGCCTGACGGTCTGCAATATGAGCATTGAGGCAGGCGCACGCGCCGGTCTGATCGCGCCGGACGATACCGTGTTCCGCTATCTCAAGAACAGGCCCATGTCGCCAAAGGGTGAAGCATGGGATGCAGCGGTCGCCTATTGGCGCACCCTGCACAGTGATGAGGGCGCGCAGTTCGCCAAATCAGTCACGATCAACGCAGACGATGTCGCCCCCACTGTGACCTGGGGCACCAGCCCCGAAGACGTGGTGCCGATCACCGGTTCAGTGCCCGCGCCAGACAGCTTTGCGGATGAAAGCAAGCAGCAGGCCGCAGCGAAAAGCCTCGACTATATGGGGCTTGCCCCCGGCACCGCGATGACAGACGTTCCGATCGAGAACGTCTTTATCGGCAGCTGCACAAACAGCCGGATCGAAGATTTGCGCAGCGCCGCTGCGGTTCTGAAAGGGCGCAAAAAAGCGGATAATGTGCGCTGGGCAATTGTCGTTCCGGGCTCCGGCCTTGTGAAAGCTATGGCCGAAGAAGAAGGTCTGGATGCAATCTTTACCGAGGCCGGATTTGAGTGGCGCGAACCGGGTTGCTCTGCCTGTCTGGGCATGAACCCCGATAAGGTTCCGGCAGGTGAGCGCTGCGCGTCCACATCGAACCGCAATTTCGTTGGCCGTCAGGGCCCGGGCGCGCGCACGCACCTTGTCTCCCCCGCAATGGCGGCCGCCGCCGCGGTGGCAGGCAAGCTGGCGGACGTTCGCGAGCTTTAGTACGGATCGCCTTTAGGCTACCCCAGATCTGACCCACCCTGCTTGCAAAGAGCCCGCAGCCAAAGCATGGAAAAGAGCATGAGCAAAAAAGACAAGACCCCTAAACCATCCACCGCGAACAAGGCTGCGATCGGTGCAGCCGCCATAGGTTCGGCAGCGATTGCAGCGGCTCTTTTGTATGCGGGCCGCCGCTTCTCCAAAAAATCGGGCGCGGAAGAAAAGCCGACGATCCCCTCGGGCGAAAATCCCGAAACGGATTGAGGACAGGCAATGGAAAAACTGCGCACCGTTTCGGGCAAGGCCTATCCCTATGGCCAGAAGAACATAGACACAGACGTCATCATTCCGGCCAAGTGGCTGAAGACGATCACTCGTGAAGGGCTTGGCGCGGGCGCATTCGAGTCCGTGCGCGAGAACGGCGACAGCGTGTTCGACGATCCGGCTTTCGCAGGTTCGCCCATCCTGATTGCAGGCGATAATTTCGGCTGCGGATCAAGCCGCGAGCACGCAGCCTGGGCCATACTCGACATGGGTATCAGAGCGGTCATCGCGCCGAGTTATTCCGACATTTTCTCCGGCAATGCGGTTAAAAATGGGGTACTTCCGGTTGTGCTGCCCCAATCGGCTGTTGACCGACTGCTCGAAGTTGCAGGCGGTGGTGATCCGATCACAGTCGACTTGGAAGCGCAGACTGTCACCACGGAATTTCAGGACAGGTTCGAGTTCGAAATCGACCCGTTCCGCAAGCATTGCCTGCTGAACGGTCTGGACGAAGTCGCGCTTACGCTGGAACGTGATGCCGCGATCAGCAAATTCGAAACCAACCGGCAGGCCGCACAGGGCTGGCTTGCCAAGGGAACCGCAGCCTGAACGCTGCCACATCAATATTGGGAGAGAGAATAATGAAAGCGATCCGCACTCACGCGGTCGGCGGGCCAGAAACGCTGACCTTGGACGAAGTTGAAACGCCAACACCGGGCAAAGGCGAAGTGCTCGTCGCGGTGAAAGCCTGCGCCATCAACTATCCCGATACCCTGATGATCCGCGACCTGTATCAGTTCAAACCCGAGCGCCCCTATTCCCCCGGCGGCGAAATTGCCGGCGTGGTCGAAGCGGTTGGTGAAGGTGTCGATACTTTCAAGGTCGGCGACAACGTGATGGCAGGCATCGGCAATGGGGGCCTGGCCGAAAAGGTGATCGTACCTGTCGGACGCATGTTCCCCGTCCCTGATGGCGTGCCACATGAAAAGGCGGCATCCCTGCTGATGACATACGGCACAACCATTCACGGCCTGAAAGATCGCGGCCACATCAAGGAAGGCGACACTGTCCTTGTTCTGGGCGCAGCGGGCGGCGTTGGCCTTTCCGCGGTTGAACTGGCCAAGGCATTCGGCGCACGCGTCGTTGCAGCTGTCTCCTCCGAAGCCAAGGGCGAAGTCGCCAAGAAGGCAGGCGCTGACGAAGTGGTCATCTACCCGCGCGAGGAAATGGATAAAGCCGCTTCGAAAGAGCTCGCAAACGCATTCAAGGCGGCTTGCGGCCCGGAAGGTGCGAACATTGTCTATGACATCGTCGGTGGCCAGTATTCGGAGCCTGCCCTGCGTGCGATTGCGTGGGAAGGCCGCTTCCTCGTCGTCGGTTTCCCAGCG
>JAXHVK010000120.1:0-8852 GCA_034211135.1 Pseudomonadota bacterium | reverse complement strand
CCCCCGCTCGGGCTACGCCCTCCCGGCGTTCGCCAACACCCGGATCAAGTGGCCTGGTTTTGCTCCGCCCAATGGCCGACTTTTACTCCGCCGTTGACAGGTGCTCCTGTTTCAGCTCAATCAGCCTCCGCCGCCAACATGCCCGCACTGCTGCAGAAAGTCGCCAAGCATAATCCGCAATATCTGCCAAAATAGCGTTATGTCTCGCGTGCCGCTCTGCCAATGCTCCGGCCCCTCCCCCAGGGAATGCTTCCATCTCTCCCATGATAGGCCATAGATCAGCTTTATCTCGTCGGAATGCACCAGCAAACCGCTCTTTAACGAGACCGCGCTCGATAAACCTAATGCTCTGCCCGACCATTTGGGGAAGGCGCTTATCGTGGACACGGCCTGATAACTTCTCCGAACCCGACCGCCCGCCGCGCTCATGAATTCCGTCATGGTGCCTATATTGAGCAGTCATAGGCCGTTACCGTCGGCGGGACATGGCCGAATGCGGCGGTCAGCCCGGCGTCGCATCTAGAACACCTGTGGCGTCCTCGAAAGCGGCGGGGCTGTTGAGGGCGACGGCGATTAGAATCGCGCCTTCAAGGACGGCGAGAACCTGCAAAGCGCGCACCGACGAAAGCCCATTCGCCCTCATCTGCGCAAGACCGGCCTCGAAGAATTCGCGCGCCTCGCTCCGCACCACGTGCGGTAAAATGCCTGCCGCAGCACCGAGCACGCCGCACAGGCACATCCCGCCGTCCGAGTCGACAGCGCGCAGAAATCCCGCTTTCCATGCGGCCACCAGGTCGCCGCCTGCGGCTATGTCGCGATCGACTTCGGCCAAGAAGCGTTCCCGGTAGCGCCGCGCCACTGCGGCGGCGAGCAGCTCCTTTGTCGGGAAATGATAGTGAACGCTGGCGCTTTTCACGCCGACATCCGCCGCCAGATCTCGGAAGCTGAAGCCCATGTACCCGCCGCTTCGGATGCGTGCTTCGGCGGCGTCCATGATGGCTTGGGCGGTTTCGTTCATGGTGGCTCCGAATATTCTATCACTCGATAGATAGATCTTGCAAAGCCATAGCGCAACGTTCATGATTGCCTACCTATGCATAGATAGACGGAGAATCACGATGCGCTTCGAGGGTAAAATTGTGGCAATCACAGGCGGCGGATCTGGCATCGGCAAGGAGGCGGCCGCGCGCTTCGCAGCCGACGGCGCGTCGGTCGTACTCGGCGGCCGCGACCTGGCAAAGCTGGAGGCGGTCGCGCGAGAGATCGATCCCAGCGGCGCCCGGGTCGGCGTCTTGGCGGGAGACATTGCCGACCCCGCCACCGGGGCGGCACTGATCGATCTGGCGATGTCGCGCTTCGGCAAGCTGGATGTGCTGGTGAATAATGCGGGCGTCTTCAATCCCAAGCCCTTCCTCGATCTGACCGAGGCGGAATACGACTGGTTCCTCGACACAATTTTGAAGGGCAAGTTCTTCACGGCGCAGGCCGCTGCCCGGGCGATGAGCGACAAAGGCGGCGCGATAGTACAGACAGGGTCGATGTGGGCGATCCAGGCTGTCGGTGCCACGCCCTCCGCCGCTTATTCAGCTGCGAATGCAGGGGTGCATGCGATGGTCCGCAACCTCGCCATCGAACTCGCGCCTTATGGGATCCGCATCAACGCAGTCGCGCCGGCCGTGGTAGAGACGCCAGTTTACAACACCTTCATGTCGGATGCTCAAGTTGCCGAAGTCTTGCCGGGCTTTAACGCCTTCCATCCGATCGGCCGCAACGGCCAACCCCGCGACGTGGCCGACGCGATACTCTTCCTCGCCTCGGAAGAGGCGTCGTGGATCACCGGCGCGGTCCTGCCGGTCGATGGCGGCGTGACAGCTGGTCGTCCGTGACCCGCTAGGGGCGGCCACCTGCCTCCCCACAATCGCAGGAGGAAGAGATGATCCAGCCGGTTCTGATAATTGGCGGTGGGCTGGCAGGCATAACCGCAGCGCGCGCGCTGGGCCGCGCCGGTGTCGCCTTTCAGTTGATCGAGGCCCGCGCGCGTCTCGGCGGGCGCATCCTGGCGGTGCACGGCATGCCGGACCTAGCAACGCGGCTGGCCGCCGACTTGCCCGATCACAGCGTTCTGCTGAACGCGCGCGCCACCGCCCTCATCCTTTGCCAAAATGGCGTAACAGTGAAGATCGACGGTGGGCACGACCTTCTTGCGTCCCATGTCCTGCTGGCCCTGCCCCCGCGCCTTGCCGCCAGCAGCATTGCGTTCGAGCCGCTCCTGCCGCCAGCCGTCCTCAACCTCTGGCGCGGCACGCCGACATGGATGGCGCCGCACGCCAAGGTCGTAGCAGTCTATGACCGGCCGTTCTGGCGCGCAGCCGGCTTGTCCGGCGCGGCGCTCAGTCAGGTCGGTCCTCTGGTCGAGATCCACGACGCCAACACGGCCAAAGGTAGCTCGGCCCTGTTCGGCTTCGTCGGCGTTTCTGCGCAGGAGAGGGCGCGCGCCGGACAAGCCGCGCTGATCGCCGCCGCGTTGCGGCAGTTGGGGATGCTCTTCGGCGCCGCCGCGGCCGAGCCCGCCGCCACCCATTACAAGGACTGGGCCGCCGATCCGTTGACCGCCACGCCCTTAGATCTGGCTGACGGCACGCACCCCACCCCCGTGCGCCTTCCATGGATCGAAGGGGATTGGACCGGGCGGCTCGACCTCATCGGATCCGAGACCAGTATCGATTTTCAGGGCTATCTCGCTGGTGCGCACGAAGCCGCCCTGCGCGGAACCACCGCGCTCGTCGCGCGGCTCGACCACCCACCCACAAGCCAGAGGAATGCGCCATGCGCCTGAACGCCGATCTTGATGAGCCCGTCATCGTCCACGCCGCCCGCCTCGACTGGACACCGAGCCCCGCCGCTGGGGTCGATCGCCGGATGCTCTACCGCGAAGGTGGTGAAGTCGCGCGGGCGACCTCCATCGTGCGCTATGCGTCCGGCAGCGCCTTTCCCCAACATGCCCATGACGGGGGTGAGGAAATCCTGGTACTCGAGGGCGTCTTTCAGGACGAGCATGCCAACTATCCGGCTGGATCATATTTCCGCAACCCGCCCGGCACGGCGCACAGTCCCGCCGCTGCGGAAGGCTGTACGATCTTCGTCCGCCTCTGGCAGCATCGCCGTGGCGACCATGCGCAAATCGTCTGTCGACCCGGCGAGGGGCAGGCCCTGCCGCCCCGCCCCGGGGCCTCTGCGGCGCGTCTGCTGTTTCAGGACGCCGCAGAACGGGTCTGGTTCGAGGAGTGGTCCGCCGGGGCCGAGATCATGGTCGAGAATCCGCAAGGTCTCGAGCTGTTAGTCGTCTCGGGCGAGCTGCACATCGACGGCGAACCGTGCACGGCGCTGAGTTGGGCGCGCCTGCCCGCCGGTCGGGTGCTGTCGGCGTCGGTCTGTCCCGCCGGCGCGCAGGTCTGGATCAAGGAGGGGCAACTGCGGCACCCCGAAATTCTGCCGATGCCGACATAAGGACGTGCGCCGGGGGCCGGCAGTGGCCTCGACGCTTTCAAAGTCCGCGTTGACGGCACCGGCTGAACGGGAGCGACGCGCGGTCACCCGCGCGGCGCTTTGCGGATTGGCGGTTAGATCTCGGCGCGCAGACGGTTGACCAGCAGATCGCGGTCCAGGATCGCCGATTTCATGCCGAGCAGCGCTTCAACGTCCCAATTGGCGCTGAGGTAACGCCCCGCCGCCCAGTCAGCCGCGCCCGAGCACAGCCAGACGGCGAAACAGGCTGCAAGTTCCGGAGAGTCACTCAGGTAGGCGTGCATGGCCTCGGGCATGGCTTTGCCCAGATCGGTGGCGACGCCTCCGGGATGGATGGCAAAGCACTTGACACCGTCCGCGCCATGATCGGTCTGGATGAACTCGCAAAGCCGATTGATCGCATGCTTCGATGTCTGATAGTCGGACGCCCCCGGCACAAGCATCTGCGCCCCGACCGACGACAGAAGGATCAGGTGACCCCCGCTCGATCCTTGCGCCCCATGGCGCTTCGCGCTCTGTGCGAGATGGGGGATCGCATATCGGGCCACGTGATAGGCCCCTCTCACATTGACTTCAAAGGTGCGCCACCATCCGTCCGGATCGGTCTCGGCAAGCCTCACCCAAGGCCCCAGATAGCCCGCATTGGCATCTGCCACATCGATGGCGCCGTGTTGCGCGGCGCAATCATCGACCGCCTCCGCGACTTGAGCGGCATCGGTTACGTCGCAGACATGTATCGTGCACGCGGTATCCGGATTGACCTGCGTAACGTTCGCGCGCGTATCTTCCAACGCATCCCTCGATCTTGCGGCAAGATGGATGGCCCGTGCGCCCGCCTCGGCAAAGGCGACGGCAGTGGCTTGGCCGATCCCGCGCGATGCTCCGGCTATGAAGACAACCTTGCCCGCCGCCGTGTCCTTCAGCGTGGTGCGCGGATCGATCGCCGGGTATCGGTCGTGGTGAACCCGCAGGGCGAGGTTCCGGGTATCAAGCGATGACATCTGTGTCTCCTGATGAGGGATCGGGGCGATCGCCCCGGTCTGGAAAGAGGGATGTGTACTGCCCCGCAAGGTAGATAGCTGATGCCGTCCCCGCGGGTTGGCGACAGGCGTCAGTCCGCCCGGTGGTCTCGGTATTGCGCCATCATCTGCATCATCCAGCCGGGATATTCCTCGGGCAGACGGCTGCATTCGTCTAGGGCGGCCAATTCGTCAGCGGACAGGTGGAGTTGGGCGGCGCGGATATTGTCCCTCAGCTGATCGGCGCGCTTGGCACCGATGATGACGCTGGTCACGGCCTTCTGGTGCAACAGCCAGGCAAGGGCGATCTGTGCGACGCTGACAGGCTCGCCGTCGATCTGCTTACCGGCCGCGATGTCGCGCAAACGTGCGATCGCGGCGGCACCCCGCGAGCGATCAACGGGCGGAAAATCGAACTTGGCGCGCCGGTTTTCCTCGGATGCGTCGGGCCCTTCGTATTTTCCCGACAGGTAACCGCCGGCCAGCGGACTCCACACCATCAGCCCGACCTTTTCCGATTGCAGCAACGGGATGATCTCGCGTTCAAGGTCGCGACCGACAAGGGTATAATATGCCTGCAGGGACAGGATCGGGCACAGGTTGCGCGCCCGGGCGATGCCGATGGCCTTCATCACCTGCCAGGCCGCCCAATTTGACAGGCCAACATATCGTACATGGCCGTGCTGAACCAGGGTATTTAGGGCTTCAAGCGTCTCCTCGATCGGCGTGGCCGGGTCGAAGCCGTGGATCTGATAGAGGTCGATATAATCCGTCTGCAGCCGCTCCAGGCTGGCCTTGCATTCGCTGAGGATGTGGCCACGCGATGCGCCGCGGGCGTTGGGGCCGTCCCGCATGGGACCGAGCACCTTGGTCGCCAGCACCACATCCTCGCGGCGGACTCCGAGATTGTGCAGGGACTGGCCGACGATGCGTTCGCTGCCGCCGTGGCCATAGATGTTGGCGGTGTCGATGAAGTTGATGCCGGCCTTCAGCGCGATCGTCATCAGCTCATCGGCCTGGTCCTGTTGCACCTGGCCGATCAGCCCCCAGATGTCCTTGTCGCCGCCAAAGGTCATGGTCCCAAGGCAGAGTTCCGAGACGAACAGGCCAGAATCGCCTAGCGTCCTGAATCGCAGGCCGTTGTCGGCGGAAAATCGGGGGAGGGTTTGGTTGGTCATGAGATACCTCGTCTTGTAGGGTTGATCTTTTCGCGCCGCGCACTCCGCTGCGCGATCACCTGCCCATCACTTCTTTGCCCAAGGGCGGTTTGCAGTCGCGCGACAAGCGATGTGGTGAGGTCGTGCAGCTCTGCGCCCTGCGCGTCGTCCACACCGATCCGGGCGGCCATCCCATCGGGGATCTGCCGCGCCTCCTCGTGCAGCGCGGTTGCGCTCGGGGTCAATGCCACGATCACCCGACGCTCGTCCTGCCGGTCCCGGCTGCGGGTCACCAGCCCGTCCCGCTCCATCCGCTTGAGCAGCGGTGTGATGGTGCCGGCATCCAGATGCAGGCACTCGCGCAATTCGCCCACCGTGGCGTGGCCACGCTCCCACAGCACGAGCAGCACAAGATACTGCGAATAGGTTAGCCCAAGCGGAGACAGCAGAGGCCGATACAGCCGCTGGATCAGGTTCGTGGCCGCGTAGAGCGGAAAGCAGATCTGGCGGTCGAGGCGAAGCCGGTCTTCGGTTTCGGCTGCGTGCGGGGGCGTCGTTCATCGCGTCTTCACGCTCAACGCGACATCGATATTGCCACGGGTCGCATTGGAATAGGGGCAGACCTGATGCGCCTGCTCGACGATCGCCTCGGCGGTCGCCTGATCTACGCCGGTCAGTATGACGTTCAGAGCGACCAACAGTGCAAAGCCGCCGCTGCCGTTTGGCGTAAGGCCGACGGTGGCCGCGACCTCGACATCCTCGTCCTTGATCGCGCGGTCCTTGTTGCGGGTGACATGGATCACCGCATTGCCGAAACAGGCAGCATACCCGGCCGCGAAAAGCTGCTCTGGATTGGTCGCGCCGCCCTTGCCCCCAAGGCCGTTCGGCATCGCAAGCCCAATTTCCAGCAGCCCATCATCGCTTTTGACCGTGCCACTACGACCGCCAATTGCCGTGACGACTGTCGAATATAGAGCGTTCATCGTACCCTCCTGCGCTGATGCCATGCTGTTCATATGGCTAGCGATATGATTTAGTCAAGACGGGTCGAGAAGCGCCCGATCCACCGACGAAATGTATGGTGGACCGGTCTGGCGGGGAGAGCGAGAGCGTGAACGGAAAGCTTTTATGCAGCTTAGGCGAGACACTTGGCCACTATGCGGATGGACGGTGTTGCAGTGGTGAAAACAGCCGGGCAGTCGGTTGTTCGCCGCTTTGGCGTTGTGGTTTTTGGCAAAGCAGGGGGCATGGTGTGCACGAACGCCTCGGCCAAGCCGTTGGATTGAGGGCTGTCGATAGGAGTGGCGAGCGGTCAGAGGTTGATCTCGCAGGCGAACGAGCGGCTCTTCCTGCCGGTTTAGCAGCTGATATTATCGTTCAGCTATTCAATGTTGAGCCCATCACCGTACCCGACCGAAGCGGTTTGCGACAGTGACGGTCATGAGATCCTGCGGGTCCTCGGCGGTTATGCCAGCCGGGGACTCTCGGCCGTGGTGGCAGCGAAGCCCATCGCCCCGCGATCGCAGCATTCGAGGAAGAAGGCGACCTGCGCCTTCTCGCCGCCGTGGCACCCGATCTCGAACCCGTCAGAGCAAAAAGGGGTGTTGCGGGTATCAACCGCGACACGCCCGTCGTGGCGACGCTGGTCCGCCTTTCCGCTATGGCGCTGGAGCAGCAGGCGATGAACCTTCTTCACCCGGCAGACCCACTTGGCATTGGTGATGATGGCCCACCATTGCGTGCCTGCCGCCTCAGGAGGAGGGTAGCCAACTGGGTAAGGCAGACGCTGCCCGTACCCCGATCACGAGACGGCCATCATGGTACTATGAAGGCGAGCTCCGGCCCTTCCTCGATACGGTAATCATCCGATGGAAAGGCCTCCCCATCAAGGATGACCTCATCGTCTATGGAAAGGCTGATTTGCGTTGTCAGGAGTTGGTGAATCCCGCGCTGGCGGAGCCTGAATTTGAGCTTGCTCATCAGCACAATGGGTATCATCATGGCGGCTCGGCGCGAAATTTGGTCTACTATGACCAGCTTCAACCCAGTCTTAAGCGCGCCAAACGGCCTCATCCCGGCCGGAAATCGCTCGAGCGTGGAAGCGAAGAGCAGCTGGCGCATCGACGGGTCCCCTTTTCCGCTATAGCCCATTGGCTTATCTGTATTGCCGAGCCCGATGCGCATCCGCGCCCCTCGGCGCCATGCATTCCCACGCGCAGCGAACATGAACTGCATAAGCGTCCACATTCCAGTTACCCCGACCACAATACTTCCGAAGGCACCCAATTTGTGCGCTCTCTGCCCGGCGTGGGTTGCCTTGGTGAAGGCTCCGGCGCCGAGGATGAAACCGGCGACGCACTTGCCCGGCTCGCTGACGGCCGTGACCTTCATGGGACAACGATAAACTCGCTTGCCGTGATCAAGCGCGGCTAATGCATCCTGTAGACCCCAGTTGCGTGGAATGGCAAGATCAACGCTGAGTGCGTTGGTCTTGCCCCTTGGGAGCACCGCGATGGCCGGCCAATCGTCACCGAAGATTTCCAGCCCGCAAGTAAGCACATCACGAACCGTACCGTCGCCACCGCATATCACAAGGAGGTGGATACCCTTCTCAGCGAACTCAGACATAGCCGTCGTAAGTTGCGCGAGAGAGTCAGGCTGGACTGTAAGGACATTCGGACACAAGCTAAAGTCGAAGTTGCCACGGATATTGCGGTGGCTGCGCGGATTGTAGATCACGCCGACTGCAGGGGCTTCGCCCGGATTTCGCACCCGCCTCATGCGCTCATGTGATCATGCGGCGAGGCAATGCGGAGCACCTGTATCAGCTCAAAGGCAGACGTTACCATGCATGTCCCATAAATGGCGATAAGTTCTCTGTTCCGCGATCTTGATGATAGAGCGCCCCTTAAACCTCCGCACCAATGGCCGGAGCCGCGTCGCATTGCGCCGTAGTGCACGATCAATTTCCGACTTTTCGAACATAGCTGGATACCAGCCTTATAGAACTCGAGGCGTTAGCGAACGCCCTGAGAACGGCGGTGCAAAATTAGACCACGGTAGCGGCGGCGAAGTGTTGCTGCGGGCGGCGCAAAAGTCGTCCACTTTTCCTTTTTCGCGAGTTTGGCGGGGAGGGAAGAAGGATTTACAC
>JAXHVK010000119.1:0-8984 GCA_034211135.1 Pseudomonadota bacterium | reverse complement strand
GTAATCATTCAAAGTCTCGTAAATATCTCTGGGCGTCGGGACTTCGCCCTCTTTCTTGCCCGCAATGCCAGCCTTGGTTTCTTCGCGAATGATGTCGTTACAAAGTTCGACACATTCATCGCAGATGAAGACCGTTGGCCCGGCAATAAGCTTTCGCACCTCGTGCTGCGACTTCCCACAGAAGCTGCAATAGAGTGTGCTTTTGCTGTCAGATCCGCTCAATTTGGTCATTCCTGCTTTCCTCGAATCCCCTCGCCGGTGGCGATGGCGGATTCGCAAACAATATCTAGCACGCCAGATGAATCAATGTCTGGCGAGTCATTTCCAGTCCGTTAAGGCGCGGCTTTTGTGGGACCAGTTGCCCGATTGCCGCGCCCGGGGTGCGTCACGCCCGCTTATTCAGGCGCGCCACCGGACCCTTCTTCACTGCCCTCACCCTCATTTTCAGGGCGGGTTTCGAACACTTTATCGACCAGACCGAACTTCTTGGCCTCTTCCGCTTCGAGGAAGGTGTCGCGGTCCATCGCCTTTTCAATCTCTTCTAGGCTGCGACCGGTATATTTCACGTAAAGGTCATTCATACGCGTACGGATACGCAGAATTTCACGGGCCTGAATCTCGATATCCGAAGCCATGCCGCGTGCGCCGCCCGAAGGTTGGTGGACCATGATACGCGCATTCGGAAGGGCAACACGCATTCCCGGCTCACCTGCGGCGAGGAGGAAGCTACCCATGGATGCGGCCTGTCCCATGCACACCGTCGAAACTCGCGGCTTGATGTACTGCATGGTGTCATGGATCGCCATGCCCGCAGTCACAACACCGCCCGGCGAGTTGATATACATGCTGATCGGCTTGGACGGGTTTTCACTTTCGAGGAACAGCAGCTGCGCAGTGATAAGCGAAGCCATGCCGTCTTCCACCTGTCCGGTCACGAAAACGATGCGTTCGCGCAGCAGGCGGGAGAAGATATCGAAGCTGCGTTCGCCCCGGCTTGTCTGTTCAACCACAACGGGAACAAGAGCGCCCGTGAGAGGATCACGCGTGAACTGGCCCTGAGAGCCGAAGGTTTCGCCGGAATTGCCAAGCAGGTCGATCATGAGAAATTGGTCCTTTTTCGTCTCAGGAAGCTATGTCGGACGGCGCGGCGCATTCTTCAAGGGGCTTAACCACTTGGGCAGCGCCGCCATCGTGGAAAGTTCACTTTGGATAGGCAGTCGCGCCTGTCGCGCCGCTTTGCTGCCGTGATTTTTGACGTTCCGGCTGTGTGGGGGTGGAGAAGCTGGCGATCAGGCCGGGGGCCTTGCGAATTTGCTCCACATCCGTTTTCCCGTTGAACAGCAGGCGCACAATATGGAACCGGCGCACCAGCCCTTCATGGATGGCGATCACGGTGCCGGCAGCGGCAATCGTCAGGATTGTGAATTCCACGCCACTCGACCAGTCAACGCCCACCAGCCAGCGTCCGTAAATGTACACAAGGCAATGATGGAACAGGTACATCGACAGCGCACAATCGGCCAGCCAGGCCGTACGCGGGCCGCCATCGCTGAAATAACGATGAAAGAACTGGAGGATGAACAGCACCAGCGTCCACATCGCCAATTGCTGTGCAAACAGCATGCCCATACCTTCTGCAAACCCCTGATCGGCATTCGGATAGGGCTGGAGCAGAAGCGCGACGAACGCCGCATATGGCATCCAGCTGCGCCATTCGAACAGGCTGGCAAGGAAACGCGGGCTTAGCGCAGCGAGCACTCCGATAACGAAGAAGGGAAATTCGCTGACCAGTTTGTACCAGCTTTGAAACCCGGGCGCGATCAGATCGTAAGCGCCCGGCACCTGACTGGCGGCGGCAAAATTGATCGTATTGGCCGCAGCAAGGGCAAGCAGCACGAGAACAAATGGCAGGCTGCCGGTGGTGATCTTCCCCAACCAGTCGGCAAAGCGCACCGTCGCAGTGCGCACGTTGCTTTCCTTCGGCAAAACGCCGTGGACCAGCGCCGCAAGCGCGAACATCGGCAGCAGGCTGACAAGGAACCACAGGTGCAACTGCCACGTGCCACCGGCCCACACGGTCATAAATGCATCGCTGCCCAGCCAGTTGAGCACGCCTGCCCCGCCCGCTTCGCCCGGTGCACGATTATCCACCCAGCGCAAATAATGCTCCACCATATTCAGGGTGAGGGCGATTGTGGCCAAGGGCACAGCGGTACGCAGCAGACGGTTTTGCAGGAAGTCACCAATATCGCGCCGCTTTAACAGCAGCACGGCGAAAAAGCCGCCGACAAAGAAAAAGGTCGGCGTGATAAACAGGTGAAATCCGAAGATCAGCCAGTCGAAAAAGTCCGCGCGTGCAGTGTTCTGGGTGATCCACGGGCGCGCCGGCGCATACACTGTGCCTGCGTGCAGGGCGACAGACAGGAACATCAGGACAGAGCGTGCTCCGTCAATGTCGTGATAGTGTTTGCGCTTCGCGATGTTTGCGTTGTCAGGCATGGTCAAATGCTTGTCGTGAACAGGTGCTAACGGCGGTAACGCTGACCGGTTAAAACAGCGTAGACAGGCATGCATTGCTCCGGCGTACTGCAATGAAACGTACCGGAGCAACAAGTTACCGAGCGGACCAGAATATCCACTGCGACTGTGCACAGTGAATTGCATGCATGTCCCTCAACGGGAACCCTGCCCATCTTCTAGGTATACCAATTGGTAAACAGGCGTTAACTGTTGTATCAACTCGGGCATCGCAAAAAAACCAAAGGTCAGGGAAATGAACGCTGTAGGATCTTTTTCGCAAAGCACTTCGCGAATGGAGGCAATCCCTTTCTGGCACCCGGACCGCAAACCGTACAAACGCGACCTGCGCAAGGCGTGGTACCACTTCTTCGAATTCAAGAAGGACAAGGAAGACACCAGCGAAGTCTTCCGCTTCTTCGATCACCTGCCATGGGTGGACGTGGATAAACGTGTCGCAGGCTTTCTGGCGACCGATGAAGGCAAGCGGATTTTCGAGACAGAGTCGTTCCTGCCCGATTTCCTTGACGATCACGAAGCGCTTCGCCGGGATTATCCCGAAGGCTCCCTCGCCCATGCCTATTGCGATTACATGGAGACAGAGGGGCTTTCCGCCGCCGGCCTGGTTGCCGAGTTTGAAGAATTCCGGCTCGAAGGCGGGCGGCCTGACGATCAGATCGAATGGTACAATGATCGCCTGCGCGACACGCACGATCTGCTGCACCTGCTTTCCGGGATTGGCCGCGATACTCTGGGCGAGGCGACACTGGGCGCATATGTCTTTGGCCAGCGCCCCAGCCACGGGCATCTGATCCTTGGCATTGCAGGTTCGATGGTCATGAAGGCCACCGTGACCACCAAAGCCCCTGTGCTGAGAGCCATCTGGGACGCGAAAAAGGCGGGCAAGGATTGCGTGCCGATTGCGGAGCAGTCTATTCGCGATTTGCTGGCACTGACACCGGATCAGGCGCGGGCGAAGCTGAATATGAAGCCAGCGCGCGCCTACGAAGAATGTCTGCGCGTCTGGGAGGAAGAGGGGATTGATCCACTCGCCATCCTTGCCAAGGAAGACCCCTCTGCTGGCACTCGGCCGCAGAAAAGCAACCAGACTAACGGCCCGCAAAGCGCCTGACCTCTTGCGCGAAGGCGCGTCACGGGCGACACAGCGGGCATGACACTGCCCAAATCACTCGCTCACCTTGCCCCCGTCAGCCTGCTGGCACTGGCCGTTATCGGTGGCGGTATTGCCGCTGCTCAGGTCGCCGAGAACGAAAGTGCCCCCTACGACGCTGAAGCCGCAGTCGCTCAGCAAGTCGCCCTGATTGAGAAATACAATAGCGGGCCGCAAGGACTTAATGCCGTCATCTCTTATTCGCTGACCGCTGGCTTCAAAGCGCGCGAGGCCGCCAGTAAAGGACCGCTGGCCGGGCGCAGCGTGCTGGTGAAGGACAATATCGAAACCAGCGAATGGGCAACGACGGCAGGCAGTCTCGCACTTGCCAGTAATTTCACCCGCCGCGACGCGCCCCTGATTGCCAATTTGCGCAAATCGGGCGGGCTGGTTCTGGGCAAGACCAACCTATCGGAATGGGCGAATATCCGTTCCGATAACTCCACCAGCGGATGGAGCGCGGTGGGCGGGCTGACCCGTAACCCGCACGCGACCGACCGCAATTCCTGCGGATCATCCTCCGGCAGCGGCGCGGCTGTTGCCGCAGGATTTGCCTGGGGTGCGATCGGGACAGAAACGAACGGCTCGATCACCTGCCCTGCCTCCATCAATGGTGTTGTCGGGTTCAAGCCCAGCGTCGGCATCGTCAGCCGCACGCATGTGATCCCGATCAGTTCAACACAGGACACAGCGGGGCCGATGACCCGCACAGTCACCGATGCGGCGATGCTGCTGACGGCCATTGCGGGCGAAGACCCGGCGGATGCTGCAACAATTGGTGTGCCTAGGGTGAAGGATTACGCCGCCGGACTGGGCGATTTTTCACTGGAAGGTGTGCGGATCGGTGTGATGCGCAATCAGATGGGCAATCGCGGTGATGTGATTGCAGTCTTCGAAAAATCGCTCGCCGATCTGGAGCGCGCCGGCGCGGTGCTCGTCGATATCGAATTCGATCCCAACCCGCAGATGTACCGCGACAGCTTTACCGTGCTGAAGTTCGAATTGCGGGAGGAGATGGGCAAATATCTGCGTTCCATCCCTGCGCTAGAAGGGCAGGATACGCCGCGCAGCCTCGCCGATCTGATCACGTTCAACAACGCCAATGCCGATACGGAAATGCGCTGGTTCGGACAGGAAATCTTTGTTGATGCGCAGGCGACCACCGACCGCGACGCCTATGAAAAAGCACGCGAAAACGCCGTGCGGATTGCTGGTAAGGAGACGCTGGACATGCTGTTTGCGCAGCACGATGTCCGGTTCCTTGTCGCGCCGACGCGCGGGCCATCATGGACGAGTGATCTCGTCAATGGTGATAACTTCAACGGCTCGATAGGGTTCGGCTCACCGGCTGCAATTGCAGGCTATCCGCACCTCACCGTGCCTATGGGCGCGGTTGAAAGACTGCCGGTCGGGATCAGCTTTTTCGGAGCCAAATGGGCCGATCATGATGTGCTGAAGCTGGGCGCGGCTTACGAACGCGCCCGCAGTTCAGAACTGGCTGTGCCCTCGTTCAAGCCGTGGTCTGCCACCGCCCAATAGCACAGCATCAGGCAGCGCGCACCTTGGTCAGGAAATCTGCAACCTGTTCGCGCAGCAACCCTGCCTGCTGGCTGAGAGAGGCCGAGCTGGCGAGCATTTGCGACGCGGTAGAGCCTGACTGCAGTGTTGCCCCGCTTACCTCATCGACAGTCTCGCTAACCGATTGAGTATCGCGCGCGGCCAAGTCGATGCTGCGGGCCAGATCCTGACCGGCAACGGCCTGTTGATCCACCGCCGTCGCAATGGCCGTGGCCGAAGTTTCAAGCTCGTGCACTTCTTCCGAAATCGCTGAGAGCGCCGAGGCACTTTCGCGCGTCGCAGCCTGCATTTCACCGATCAGACCTTCGACCTCTTCTGTAGCCTTGGCAGTCTGCGTCGCCAGCTCTTTCACTTCGGAAGCAACAACCGCAAAGCCGCGCCCGGCCTCTCCGCCGCGAGCCGCCTCAATCGAGGCATTAAGCGCCAGCAGGTTCGTGCGCTGGGCAATTCTGGCAATCACTTCTACGATCTGGCTGATCCGTTCTGATGTGCCGGTAAGGACGGGGATCGTCTCGTCCGCCTTGCGCGCTGCATCGGCAGCACGGTGAGCGCGTTCGGAAGAGGAACCTGCCTGACGGCTGACCTCGCTGATCGACATTGCGAATTCATCACTGGCTCCTGCTGCGCTGGTGATATTGGATGTCGACGATTTGAGATTGGAGTTTGCGTTGCTAACGGATTTGGACGTCGTTTCCACATTGCTTGCAAGCGCGCTGGCAGCGGCGTGCATCTGGCCGGACGCCGAGGCAACCTCTGTCGCGACTTCGCTGATCGTGCGTTCGAACTGATCGGCCAGTTCATGCAACTGCCTTGCGTAGCGGTCCTGCTGTTTTTTGCGCTCTTCCTGCGCCTGGCGTTCACGTTCAAGCTCGCGCCGGTGTTCATGCTCTGCCTGCGCGACCGCTTCTTCCTGCACGGCGCGAAGGACGTTCAGCGACCTTAAAAGAGTGCCGATTTCGTCCTCGCGGTTGGTCGCGGGCAGCTCGACACCGCTCTCGCCCATCGATATCCGCTCGCTTGCATCGCTGATCGCAACAATCGGAGCGGCTATGCGAACCGAAACCAGCTTCTTCCCGAACAGGACGAGCCACAAGGCGGCCAGCACTCCGATAGCGAGAGCGGCAGTCAGAAACTGGATTTCATACAAGCCGTCGCCTGAAACCTGCTCGACGCGCGCGGCGGCAAATTCACGAAGGTCGGCGATTTGTTCGATGGTCTGGTCGATTTCATCATAACGCGGGCCAAGGAAGGATTCGCGCTCGACGATGTTACGCGGCGCATCGCGGACCTCACCCATTATCGCGGTGACGCGGCCAAGGCCGGTATCAAGGCGCGCCATACGCGACCGGAATTCCGGTCCGAGGCCGTTCGCAGTTTCGCGAAGCTCTTCATGAATGGCCATTGCGTCTTCAGCATGGGCGATAGACGCGGCGATGAGTTCGTTATCAAATCCGCGGGCTCGATAGGCCCCCATATCGTCCTTGGACTTGGCAACGCTGCGGGTCATGCTGGCGGTTTTGAAGGCAACCTGTGTCAGGTCGGCGAGTTCGCTGGAACGATCTTCTATCCGCATGGCGGCAATTCCGGCCACCGCTCCGATCACAAGTACCAGAATCGCAAACAGGTTGAACACACGGCCCATCTGCTGACCAATGGTGCCCTTGCGCAGAAACTCCAGCCTTGGCCCCAGTTTCGACAGCTTGCCCTGTGTTGCGTAAACCAATGATCGCCCCCTTAGTACTCCGGCTTACCCCGGAATTAGTACCTCTTTGAGAGATCGGATAATCGGGCTTGGTTAACACCGTGTAAGCGCGCACCAAAAAGGGCCGCAATCCCGAAGGACTGCGACCCTGATCGGTTTCGGAACCGCGCCAATGGGCGCGCGTCCGGTCTTATTCCTTGTCTGCGGCTTTCTTTGCAGCAGGCTTTTTGGCGGCCGGCTTCTTCGCGGGTGCTTTCTTGGCCGCAGGCTTTTTAGCCGGAGCTTTCTTCGCAGCCGGCTTTTCTTCCGTCTCTGCGTCGTCAGCCTGTTTCGCAGGCGCCTTCTTTGCGGGAGCCTTCTTGGCCGGAGCTTTCTTGGCAGCAGGCTTCTTCGCAGCCGCTTTCTTCTTCGGCGCAGCCTTCTTCTTTTCAGCTTCGACGTCGTCGTCCGCTTCGATAGCGGCCTGCAGTTCTTCCTGCGTCACTTCACGCTCGGTGACTTCGGCTTTGTCAAACAGGAAGTCGACGACCTTGTCTTCATACAGCGGGGCGCGCAGCTGTGCCGCTGCCATCGGGTCCTGCTGGATATACTGCATGAAACGCTCGCGATCTTCCTCGCGATATTGCTGGGCAGCCTGCTGCATCAGCATCGACATTTCCTGCGCGGTCACTTCGACACTGTTGGCCTGACCGATTTCGGACAGCAGCAGGCCCAGACGCACGCGGCGTTCGGCGATGGACTTGTAATCGTCCTTTTCGTCTTCGATCTGCTTCAGCGCGCCTTCGGGATCTTCTTCCTTGGCGGCTTCCTGCTGGAGCTGTGCCCAGATCTGTTCGAACTCGGCATCAACCATGCCCTGCGGCACGGCGAAATCGTGACCTTCGGCAAGCTGATCAAGCAGCGAACGCTTCATCTGCGTACGGGTAAGACCGGCGGTCTGCTGTTCGAGCTGACCCTTCATGATCTCTTTCAGCTTGTCGAGGCTGTCGAGGCCAAGATTGCTGGCGAATTCATCGTCGATCTTGGTTTCGGTTTCGACCTTCACCTGCTTAACGGTGATGTCGAAGGTTGCTTCCTTACCGGCGAGGTGTTCCGCCTGGTATTCTTCGGGGAAGGTTACGGTGATAGTCTTTTCATCACCGGTCTTCGCACCGGTCAGCTGCTCTTCAAAGCCGGGGATGAACTGGCCCGAACCGATGACGAGCGGTGCGTCTTCGGCCTTGCCGCCTTCGAATTCAACGCCATCCAGCTTGCCCACGAAGTCGATGATGAGCTGGTCGCCCTCAGCGGCTTTCTTGGTCTTGGCAGCGTCTTTGTAGCTTTTGTTCTGGCCGGCAATGTTGCCGATGGCTTCGTCGATCTGTTCGTCCGTTACCGGAACGGTCAGCTTTTCGATCTTCAGGCCTTCAACGCTGGGCGCTTCGATTTCAGGGAGCACTTCAAGCTCGACCGTGATTTCGGCGTCCTTGCCTTCTTCGTAACCTTCACCCAGCGAAATGGAGGGCTGCATGGCCGGACGCAGGTCTTCGTCCTTGGTCAGCTGATCGACCGAATCGCGGATCATGTCATTCAGGGTTTGCGCATGAAGCTGCTCACCATGCATTTTCTTGACGAGATTCGCAGGAACCTTGCCCGGACGGAAACCCGGCATTTTGACCTGTGGCGCGATCTTCTTGATCTCGCCGTCGATCTTCGAACCGATCTCCGCTGCGGTAAGGGTGATGGTGTAGCCACGTTTAAGGCCTTCGTTCAGGGTCTGCTTAGTCTGCATGGAATTGGGTGCTTTTCGTGCCTTCTTGAGCAAAAATTCGTTCGCTTGTCCAAACGCGACGCCGTGGCGAATAACTGGTGCGGGCGAAGGGACTCGAACCCCCACATCTTGCGATACCAGAACCTAAATCTGGCGCGTCTACCAGTTCCGCCACGCCCGCTTGCCCAGACGAAGCCGCGCGGGAAACCGGCTGGCTCCCGCGCGCTCGAAACGGCCCCTTATCGGGTGATGGACAAAAGGGCAAG